>JBLMYK010000318.1:0-4793 GCA_050258235.1 Gemmatimonadota bacterium
GCCGCCGCTCCGCTGACGGCTGCGAACGGACAACCCATGGGTGTCGTGGCCGCCTATCTGGACTGGCGGTGGGTCGAGCGCCTGCTGGCGGAACGGCTGCGCTCCCTGCCCACGCACCGGCGCATCGAACTGCTGCTCGCTGATCGTGGCGGCGACGTTCTGAGCGGCCCGCCTCAGTGGCGCGGGCGATCGCTGCGCGCTGCGGACGGCCGCATGACCGACCTCACTGAAGGCGCCGCGTACATGGTCCAGCAGGCCGGTCCCGCGGCGCCCCCGGACTCGCCCGGACTGGGGTGGACGGTGATCGTCCGCCAGCGCGCCGACGCCGCGCTCGCCGATGCCCGATCGGTTCAACGTCTGGTGTTCGGCGTCGTGCTGCTGTCCGGCCTGGTCGCCGCTGCCGTGGCGATCGCGCTGATGCGACGGCTGCTCGGACGCCTGGTGCGTCTGGCCGAGGATGCACGCGCGCTGCAGCGCGGCGAGCGCATCGAGCTGGCGCGTCCACGCGGTCACGACGAGATCGCCGGCATCGGTGCCACGCTGTCCGATGCCGTCGCCCAACTGCAGCGGGAGAAAGCCGCCCTGCAGGCCCTGAACGTCGAACTGGATGCGCGGGTGGCGCAACGCACCGCGCGCATCGAGCGCCTCGCCGACGAGCAGAAGCACGCTGCGGTCGTGCGTGAAAGGCTGCGGCTGGCGCGCGACCTGCACGACACGCTTGCGCAATCACTGATGGCGCTGCTGACGCAGATCCGTCTCGTGCGCAAGATGCGCCGGCGGCTTGCGGAGGATGAACTCGATGGCGAACTGGCGCGCGCGGAGGAAGTGGCCGTGAGCGGCCTCGCCGAGGCACGCGCGGCGATTGCACAGATGCGCCACAACGAGGTGCGCGACAGCGGCATTGGGGAGGCCCTGCGCGAACTGCTCGAGCGCTTCACGCAGCGCACCGGGATCGACCATCAGCTGCAGATCGAGGGCCCGGCGGGCGCGCTGGCGGGGGAGCGGGCCGAGACCGCGTTTCGCATCGTCGAGGAAGCCTTGAACAATATCGAGCGCCACGCCGAGGCCAGGCAGGTTCGGGTGAAGCTGGCCGGGGATGAGACGGCACCGGGCAGCGGCGCCGTGCCGACAGTGCGGCTCGAGGTCGAGGACGACGGCATCGGATTCGACGTGGCGCAGGAGCGCCCGGGCCACTACGGCCTGCGCGGCATGCGCGAACAGGCCGCCCTGATCGAAGCGCGCCTCGAGATCGACAGCACGCCCGGCGCGGGCACCCGGCTGACGCTTCAGTTCGAGGCATGACTTTCGGCCCCGCGAGGCAGTGACTCCCGGCACTGTGGGCATGGCACGCGACTGCCTACAGTGCCAACCATGGACGACGGCTCGCATCAAACAAGAGCACTGACAAACCTGCCGCCACAATCGGACTTGCCTGACGCCGGTCATCTGCATCCGGTCGAGGCGAGAAATGGCGCGCGCGTCGCGCACGCTCCGCTCCAGATGCCCTGGTGGCGTTTCGCCGTCCGCGCACTGCGGCGCCTGCTGGCACGCGTCGACCCGGCGTGGCGCGGCCTGCTCGTCGCGGTGGCTGCGGGTGCGCTCGGCGCGCTCGCGGTCGATGGATTCCGCACCGTGCTGTTCGCCATCGAGGCCCATGTCGTCGGCGCACGGGGCGGGCACCTGGTGGACGCCGCGCGCCAGCTGCTGCCGCAGGTTCGGCTGCTGGCGCCCGTCGCCGGCGCACTGGCCGCCGGCCTGCTGGTCTGGCGCGCCGCGCACTGGCGCAATGCCCAACCCGAGCCGCGCGCCGTACGCCACAGCGGCGATTACATCGAGGCGGTGGTGATCGGCAACGGCAGGCTCGACCTGCCGCGCGGCCTGCTCACCGCGACGGCGTCGTTGCTCGTGGTCAGCACTGGAGGTGCAGTTGGCCGCGAGGGCGCAATGGTGCTGCTGGCGGCAATGGCATCCTCCGTGCTGGGCCGCATCGCCGGAAAGAGCGTCGACCTGCGCCTTGCCGTCAGCTGCGGCGCGGCAGCAGGCCTCGCCGCCGCCTACCATGCGCCGCTGGCCGGCGCGATGTTCGTGAGCGAGATCCTTCTCGGCTCGCTGGCGCTGGCCCAGCTCGGCCCCGTCATCGTGGCAGCGGTGGTTTCGCACGGCGTGACGACCTGGCTCGTCGGAAAAGCGGTGTTGTTTCCGCTGGCGTCCGTGCCGATGCCGGATGCCAGCCAGTGGTTGCCGATGTTCGTGGTCGGGCTGGTCGCCGGAAGCGCCGGAGCGGGACTGCTCACGTGGCTGGAAGGTGCGCGCGATCTGTACGCTCGCATCCATCTGCCGCCGCCACTGGCCTTCGCACTCGGCGGGCTGATCGTCGGCGCGCTCTCGCTCGGGGTTCCCGAAGTCTGGGGCAACGGCTACAGCAGCGTCGAACGCCTGCTGACCGCCCCCCCCGTCTGGCAAACCGTGCTGCTCGTGCTCGTGTTCAAGCTCGTCGCGGTGGGCGCGACCACCGGATCCGGCGCACCCGGAGGCGTCTTCACCCCGACGCTGTTCGTCGGCGCGGCGTTCGGCGCGCTGGTTGCCGCAGCGATGCAGGCGCTCGGCGCGACTTCCCAGATTGAACCGGTCTACGTGCTGCTGGGCATGGCAAGCCTGCTTGCCGCGACCACACACGCGCCGGTCATGGCGGCGCTGATGGTGTTCGAGATGACCGGGCAGTACACGCTGCTGGCGGCACTGCTGCCTGCGTGTGTCGCCGCCGCGATGCTGTCGCGCAAGCTGCACCCGCGCTCCGTGTACGGACTCGGGGCCCGTTGACGCGCGTCACTTCTGAGGCGCAGTGCGCACGCGACCGTGGACAAGCCAGCCGACCCGCTGATGCCGCAGCCGTCCGCCTGGCGAGCGCTGGCGGATGGCTGGGCGCTCGCAAGCCCGTTCTGGCGCGCACGCGGCGAACGCCGCGGGTGGCTGCTGCTGGCGTCGGTCGTGGCACTCACGCTGGGGATCGTCTGGCTCAACGTGCAGTTCAGCAACTGGAACAACCGGTTCTACGACACGCTGCAGAACCATGACCTGCCAGGGTTCTGGAAGCAGCTCGGCGTCTTTTGCGCGCTGGCCTTCGCGTTCATCATCGCCGCGGTGTATCGCCAGTACCTGCAGGGACTGCTGTCGATTCGCTGGCGGACATGGTTGACCGATCATCTGCTGGTTGGCTGGCTGCACCCCGGCACCGCGTACCGGCTCGGCATCCAGAGCAGCGACGGGCTGGACAACCCGGACCAGCGGATCGCCGAGGACGCGCGCGCATTCGTGTCGTCGTGCCTGGATCTGCTGCTGGGCCTGCTCAACGCGGCAGTGACGCTGGTGTCGTTCATCGGCATCCTGTGGCGGCTCTCGGGGGCGATGGTGCTGCCGCTCGGCGCGGGCGTTCGCATCGCGGGCTACATGGTGTGGGTCGCGCTCGGCTACTCGCTGCTCGGCACCTGGATCACGCACCGGCTCGGATTGCCGCTCGTGGGCCTCAACGGACAGCAGCAGAAGGTCGAGGCCGACTTCCGCTACACGCTGGTCCAGGTGCGCGACCATGCCGAAGCCATCGCCCTTGCGCGCGGCGAAGCGGTCGAAGGCACCAGACTGCGCAGCCGTTTCGGCGCGATCCGCGCCAACTGGATCGCGCTGATCCGCGCGATGAAGCGGCTGACCTGGTTTTCCGCCGGCTACGGCCAAGTGGCCAACGTCTTCCCCGTCCTGGCGGCCGCGCCGCGCTATTTCTCGGGCGGCCTGATGCTGGGCGGCCTGATGCAGACCGCACAGGCGTTCGGCCAGGTGCAGGGCGCGATGAGCTGGCTGATCGATGCCTATCCTCGACTCGCCGACTGGCGCGCAACGGTCAACCGCCTGACCGGATTCACCAGGGCGATCGAGCACGACCGGGCCGGCGAGTCCGCGCGCGGCATCGCGCGCCTGGCCACCGCGCATGACACGCTCGAGCTTTCAGCGCTCACCGTCCAGGCGCCGGGCGGGCGGGAAATCCTGACCGTGCCGACGCGCCATCTCGAGGCCGGCGAGCGGGTGCTGATCGCCGGCCCGTCCGGAAGCGGCAAGAGTTCGCTGATCCGCGCGATCGCCGGCGTATGGCGCGACGGGCGCGGAACGGTGAACCTGCCCGCGACCGCCACGCTGATGTTCGTGCCGCAGCGACCCTATCTTCCCGACGGAACGTTGCGCGAGGCGCTGGCGTATCCGCGCGGTCCCGACGAGTTCACTGCGCCCGCGATGAAGCAGGCGATGGTCGCGGCCGGACTGGATCGCTACGCGGAGCAACTCGATCTGCGACAGCGCTGGTCGCTCATCCTGTCGCCGGGTGAGCAGCAGCGCGTGCACTTTGCGCGCGTGCTGCTGCACGGGCCCGACTGGGTGTTCCTCGACGAATCCACGTCGGCGCTCGACGAGGCGGCAGAGGCGCGCCTGTACCGGCTGTTGCGCTCGTCCTGCCCGGCGATGACGATCGTCAGCGTCGGCCACCGGACCACGCTGAAGCGGCTGCACGACGAGACCTGGCCGATCGGCCTGTCCGGCACGCCCGCTGAATCGAGCGACGTCGCCGCTGCGATCGATTCGCGTCCCTGAACCCGCTGCCCTTGCCGCCTGGCCGCGCGTCATGCAAAGTGCCGCCGTTCCCGGCGGAGCGCGCGCATGCAATTCTTCCACCAGGTTGCCGGCCTCACCGGCCTTCTGCTGCTGTGCTGGCTGCTGTCGGAGGATCGCCGCGGGATCGCGTGGCGACCGGT
>JBLMYK010000319.1:0-11847 GCA_050258235.1 Gemmatimonadota bacterium
CGGGCGCGACCAGCGTCAGTCGCCCGAACTCGCCTCTGGCATGCGCATTCTCCAGCGTCGACGCGAAGTCTGCAGCGAGTCGCTCTTCTTCCCAGTTGTGGCTGCTGCACGGAAGCCTGGCCTCGAGTGACAGGCGAATGGCATCGTCTTCCGGACTGCGGCTGTACAGCATCGCGCGTCGAGCGTTGGCGACCATGATCCAATGGCTTCCGTTCCTGCTCATGGTTCCATCCTCCCGCGGGGCATTGCCGCTGAACGCGTCCATTGGCCCCGGTCGCCAGCGCGACGTTTCCGCTGAGGCGCTCCGATCATCGATGGGCGACCAGCGGGGCTGGAACGTCGCGCCAGGCGCGTGCGCGACGGCGCCATCGTTTCGGGATTGGAATCGAAGTAACTTCTCGTCGTTGCGAGAAATGCCTCGATGGCTGCGGCATGAATCGCTCTCATGTGCTCCTTTCCTTCCAAAATGTTCCCTCCACGGAAGCCAGACCGCGCATCGCGTTTGAAGTTCGAGCGCCCGGTACTGAGAACGAATGCGGTATGGGCACGGCGGTCGCGTGCTCGACAATCAACGGCGCTCCCGAAGCACTGACTGGCGGCTCAGCGCTCGCCGACCGCGTGGCGCAAGGCCATCGTTTCACTCTGCGGAGGTAGTGGTCCGTCAGGCGCCCAAAACAAAAGCATCTCCCACTATGTGCCGGCGATCCTGCTCTGCAACCCGGGCAACCGAGATGGCAGGAACGGCCCGCGCCCGGAGTCCGGCAGACTTTCTGTCGATTTCGCGCTGCGCATCGAGCCGGTCGACCGGCTCAATCACCGAGGCCAAGCGGCGCCGATCTGCAGAGCGAAAGTCGCGGCTCGCGGCGGCGACCATCGCGCCGCCCAATCTGCATCTGGTGCGCACTTCTTCGTGCGGTCAGGCAACGAGCGTGTCTCGACAGGAGCGTTTGCCGGTTGCGCAATTGCCAGCACAGCTGCATTCGTCCGCCCCCGCTCGTTGTGTCGCGATGTCCGCGACGCATGGCGCCGCGACTCCCTCGCAACCGCTTGCGAACACGTTGGCTGGTCAGCGACTGAACTCTTGCACATCCATGTCGCCGCTGTCGTAAGGGAATGCCGTACAAACCCCGGGAATGTGCGTCGGAAGAAACCCCAATAGGCAGACCACCGCCACTGCGTTGGGTCTGAATGCGCTGCGAGATCGCGTTCCTGGGCTCGATGCCGCGCTGGCGTCTATGTGAGTCGCACCCGATCCGCGTCAGGCCGGCGGCTTCAGCTGCACCAGCAACGCGAGCGCACGCGCCTCGAGGCGGTACGTGCCGCCGCCGTCGAACGTCCCGTCCTCGGCCAGACCGTCGCTCTGGCCGGTGTCCAGCATTGCCAGCCAGCGGCTGTCCTGCGCGAAGGGCAGCACGAATTCGTGCGGCTCGTGATTGGCGTTGAAGAGCAGCAGGAAGTTGTCATCGACGATCGGGCGGCCGCGCCGGTCGGTTTCCTGCAGCGCCTCGCCAGCCAGGTAGACGGCGAGCGCGCGCGCCTGGTCGTGCTCCCATGCTTCGTTCGTCATCTCGGCGCCGTCGGGGCGGAACCAGTGGATGTCCTTGATCTCGCCGCCGATCAAGGGCCGGCCCTGGAAGAAGTCGCGCCGCCGGAACACCGGGTGGTCGCGGCGGATGGCGATCAGGCGCTGCACGAAGCGAAGCAACGCCTGCCTGTCGTGGTCGACGCTCCAGTCGAGCCAGGACGTCGGATTGTCCTGGCAGTAGGCGTTGTTGTTGCCGTGCTGCGTGCGCCCGATCTCGTCGCCCGCCAGCAGCATCGGCACCCCCTGCGATAGCAGAAGGGTCGCGAGCAGGTTGCGCTTCTGGCGCCGGCGCAGCTGCGAGATCTGCGCATCGTCGGTCGGCCCTTCGGCGCCGCAGTTCCACGATAGGTTGTTGTCGTTGCCGTCGCGGTTGTCCTCGCCATTGGCCTCGTTGTGCTTGCCGTTGTACGAAACCAGGTCGTGCAGCGTGAAGCCGTCGTGCGCAGTGACGAAATTGATGCTGGCGTAGGGGCGGCGGCTGGAGCGGTTGTACAGGTCGCTCGAGCCGGTCAGCCGCTTGGCGAATTCACCGATCAGGCCGCCGTCGCCTTTCCAGTACGCGCGCATCGCGTCGCGGTACTTGTCGTTCCACTCGGCCCAGCCCGGCGGAAAGTTGCCGACCTGGTAGCCGCCTTCACCCAGATCCCAGGGCTCGGCGATCAGCTTCACGTGGTTCAGCACCGGGTCCTGGCGAATGATGTCGAAGAATGCGCCGAGCCGGTCGATCTCGTGCAGCTCGCGCGCCAGCGCCGAGGCCAGGTCGAAGCGGAATCCGTCGACGTGCATCTCGGTGACCCAGTAGCGCAACGAGTCCATGATCATCTGCAGCACGCGCGGGTGGCGCAGGTTCAGCGTGTTGCCGCAGCCCGTGTAGTCGGTGTAGTAGCGCGGGTCGTCGCCCTTCAGGCGGTAATAGGAGGCGTTGTCCACGCCGCGGAAGCACAGGGTCGGCCCGAGATGGCTGCCCTCGGCGGTGTGGTTGTAGACCACGTCGAGGATCACCTCGATGCCGGCCGAGTGCAGCGTCTTCACCATCGACTTGAATTCGGCGATCTTGCCCGACGCCGAGTAGCGCATGTCCGGCGCGAAATAGCCGATCGTGTTGTAGCCCCAGTAATTGCGCAGATCCTGTTCGACCAGGCGGCGGTCGTCGACGAAGCTGTGCACCGGCATCAGTTCGAGCGTGGTCACGCCGAGCCGCTTCAGGTAGTCGATCACCGGCGCACAGGTGAGGCCGGCATAGGTGCCGCGCAGCGCGGGCGGCACGTCCGGGTGCCGCATCGTGAAGCCGCGCACGTGGACCTCGTAGATGACCATCTCGTGCCAGTCGACGTTCGGCCGCCGGTCGTTGCCCCAGGTGAACGCGGGGTCGATCACCTTGCAGCGGGGCATGCCGCCGGCGCTGTCGCGGCGGTCGAACGAGAGATCCTCCTTCTTGTGGCCGATCGTGTAGCCATACAGCGCGTCGCTCCAGCGCAGCTGGCCGACGATGTTGCGCGCATACGGATCGAGCAGCAGCTTGTTCGCGTTGAAGCGCAGCCCCTCCTCGGGCCGATACGGCCCATGGACGCGGTACCCGTACATCAGGCCCGGCCGCGCCTCGGGCAGATAGCAGTGCCAGACCAGGTCGGTCTGTTCCTTCAGCTCGATGCGCTGCACCTCGCGCCGGCCGGCAGGATCGAACAGGCACAGCTCGACCTTTTCCGCGTTCTCGGAAAAGAGCGCGAAGTTCACTCCCTCGCCGTCCCAGTTCGCGCCGCGCGGGTAGGGCCGGCCGGGCCAGACTGCGGTGATCCTCTGCGTCATCGATGCGTCAACTCCGGGGTCGTCATCTGTGTGCTGTCGCGCCTGCGCGCCGGCGCCGCAGCGCGCACTGGTCAAGGAACTCGGCAACGATCGGCCCGCTGTCGAGCAGCTCGCTCCGTTGCAGCGCGTGAAACTCCGGGTGCCATTGCACGCCCATCACGAAGCTCGATCCCGTCCAGCGCACCGCCTCGACCACGCCATCGGCGGGCGAGCGCGCCTCCACCCCCAGTCCGTTGCCGAGCTTCTTCACGCACTGGTGGTGGATGCTGTTGACGCGCAGCCGCGCGTCTTCGCCGTACAGGCGCGCCAGCGTCGAGTTCGGCTCGAAGGCGATGTCGTGGTGCAGCTGGTCGTACAGGTTCAGGTTCACGTGCTCGATCGCCGCCGGCAGCTGGGTCGGAATGTCCTGCTGCAGGGTTCCATTGAAAGCGACGTTGATCAGCTGCATGCCGCGGCAGATGCCCAGCACCGGCTTCTGCTCGAAGACGAACGCCCACAGCATCTCGATTTCGTACATGTCGCGCACGCGGTCGCCGGCCCACTCCGGCCGCAGCGGCTCCTCGCGGTAGGTGCCGGGGCTGACGTCGGCGCCACCCTGCAGCACCAGCCCGTCGAGCGCGCTGACGTAGTCGCGCATCGAGACGCTGGCGCGCTGCACGCTCGATGCGGAGTCCAGCGTGGGGATCATGAAGACCAGCGCGCCGTGCGTCAGCAGCCACTGCGCGACCGACGCCTCCAGGTACTGCAGCGTCTTGCCCCGGAACCCGAGCGCCTTTGCGCCGTCCGGGTGCAGGATGCGCGCCGACAGGCCGATGCGCAACGGCGGCGGCGCGGCAGCCGGCTGCAGCGGCAGGCCGAAGTCCGGCGCGATGCGCCCGGCTAGATCTCTCTGCTCCAGACCTGGCTTTGCTTCCACATCAAATCCGCAAGCGATTCGGAGGCGCTGTACTGCTCGCGCATCCAGCGCGCATCGTTGGCGCGCTCCTTGGCCCAGCGCAGCACCTGCGCCAGCGCGGCACCCGACTGCAGTTCCTGCGCGTCGACCGTGAGCTGCGCGCAGGTGGCGATGATGTCTTCGTGGATCGGCACGTGCTCGTGCGTGCGCGGGTCGATCATCAATCCGTCGAGGCCGAAGCGGCACGCCTGGAACCGGTTGTACGTGTAGGTGATGTACATGTCCTCGCCGACGGTGACGGGCCGCTCGATCAGAAGGCGCCGCGCCAGCGCCTGCGCATACGCCGCGAGCACCGCCGCCTTGTCCACGGTGAGCGGCGTGTCGAACACGCGGATCTCGATCGTGCCGTACTCGGGCTTGGGCCGGATGTCCCAGTAGAAGTCCTTCATGCTTTCGACCACCTTCGCCGCCCGCATCTTCTCGAAGTAGGCAACGAAGGCGTCCCAGCGGTCGACCACCGGCGCCCGTCCGGACAGCGGGAACGCGAACACGGAATTCAGCCGCGACGAGTCGAAGGCCGTGTCCACGCCCTGCTGGTACGGCGACGATGCCGCCAGCGCGATGAAATGCGGGATGTAGCGTGACAGCGCGTGCAGCAGGTACATCGCGCTGTCTCCATCGGTGCAGCCGATGTGCACGTGCTGCCCGAAAATCGTGAACTGCTTGGCGAGGTAGCCGTACAGGGACGAGATCTGCTTGAAGCGCGGCTTGTCGAAGATCTGGCGCTCGCTCCAGTGCTGGAACGGATGCGTGCCGCCGCCGGCCACCAGCAGGTTCAGCCGGTCCGCCTCCTTGATGACGGTATCGCGGATCGTGCGCAGCTCGGCCAGCGCGTCCACATACCGCTCGTGAATGCCGGTCGAAATCTCGATCATGCTCTCGGTGATTTCGGGCTTGATATCGCCCGGATACTTGCGGCGCTCGATCGCGCGCAGCAGGTCGGTGGCGCCTCGCGTCAGATCGCAGTCGCGCCGGTTCAGGATCTGCAGCTCGAGCTCGATGCCGAAGGTCAGCGCCTTGGACTGGCCGAATTGCATGTCGCTCATCGCGCGTTCTCCGCGGTTTCGCCCGCGCGCCCGAGCGCGAATTGCAGTGCCAGCGGCCCGGCAAAGGCGAGGATCGTGATCGCGAGGTACATGCTCGCGCTGATCTCCTGCGCCAGCAGCGGCGCTTGCTGCGTGATGTCGTGGAGCATCAGCAGCGCGAGCCCGGACATCGGCGTCAGCCCCAGCTGCACCAGCGACGCCTTGCGCGTCGTCAGGCTGCTGGCGCGCGCCAGCAGCAGCACCGGCACCAGCTTGCCCAGGTAGCGCGCCGCGACGAAGCCGGCGGCCATCGGCAGGGCGTGGGTCCAGCCGCTGAACTCGAGGCTGGCGCCAGCCAGCGCGAACAACAGAACGACGAACAGCATCGCGGTCTCGCCGAACCGCAGCGAAACGAAGTGCCGCTCGCGGTCGAACGCGCGCCCGAGCATGCCGAGCAGCAGCAGCGTCAGCGGCACGAGCAGCCGCAGCGCGGAAGCCGCCGCGACGGTGACCAGCACCAGCGCCACCGTGACCGCGAACTGGAACGCCGGCCGGCGGCCGAACAGGCGCAGCAGCTGGATCAGCAGCGCAGCCAGCACGGCCGCGAGCAGGAGCGAGCCGGCGATCAGGTACAGCGGATGCGCGACCATCATCGTCAGCCCGCGTGCGCTTTCGAAGTGCAGCCAGCCGAAGATCAGTGCCAGGCCGACCACTGCATAGGTCGTGTTCAGCGCGGTGAACAGCATCACGCGCTCGGTGACCTGTCCCTGTGCGCGCAGATCCTTGACCAGGGTGATGACGACCGCCGGGGATGTCGCCATCGCCAGCACGCCGGCGGCTGTCGCTGTGACCGGGCGCGCGCCGAACAGGGTCATCAGCGCGAACACGGCTGCCAGCGTAAGCGCCGCTTCGAGCAGGCTCGCGGCAAGCAGCCAGGGGTTGCGGCGCAGCCAGCCCAGATCGACGCGCTGTCCGAGCTCGAACAGCAGCAGGCCGACAGCGATGTCGACGAAGACACGCAGCTTGTCCAGCGTGCCGGTGTCGAGCAGCCCTGCGGCGTGCGGACCGAGGACGGCACCTACCAGCAGGTAGCCGATCACCCGTGAAACACGCAGCCAGCGGCGCACGGCTTCTCCGGCGACGATCGCCGCCAGCAGCAGCACGGCGACCCACGCCAGCGGGCCGATGACAGGCGGCCAAGCGGGAATGAAGTGGAGGTCGCTGAGGTTCACCTGGGGTCCGTGTCGTTGTTGTCGGTGTACGGGGCGCGCGCGTGGCGACGCGAAAGAGCGGCGTCGCGCCAGCGTGCGCCTGAAGCCGCGCGAGATGGGAAACTCGCCGCGCAGTTTAGTTCATAGTTCGCGGCCGACGCCCGCGGACCGCGCCTGCGGCGCGCGGTGCGCGGTGCGCGCCCGGTATCTGCGGTCTGCCGCGCCGCCTCCGCCAGGAGGGCAGCCGCGTGATGCGAACGCGATCGCCGATCCCACGTGCGATCGGCTCATGCCTTCCAGCGCCAGCCGCGAATTTCCGGCATGTCCTCGCCATGCTCGCGGATGTACTGCCGGTGCTCGATCAGCGCGTCGCGCATCGCCTGCTTCACATAGGCCGCCCGCGCGCCGAATGCCGGCAGGCGATCGACCACGTCTTCGACCAGATGGAAGCGGTCGATGTCGTTGAGCACGCACATGTCGAACGGCGTGGTGGTGGTGCCTTCCTCCTTGTAGCCGCGCACATGCAGGTTGTCGTGGTTGGTGCGCCGATAGGTGAGGCGGTGGATCAGCCAGGGATAGCCGTGGAACGCGAAGACGATCGGCCGGTCCTTCGTGAACAGCGCGTCGAAGTCCCGGTCGGACAGCCCATGCGGGTGCTCGGTGTTCGGCTGCAGCTTCATCAGGTCGACCACGTTGACGACGCGCACGCGGATGTCCGGCGCGTGTGCGCGCAGCAACTGCACCGCGGCCAGCGTTTCCATCGTCGGCACGTCGCCGCAGCAGGCCATCACCACGTCGGGCTCGGCGCCACGGTCGTTCGACGCCCATTCCCAGATGCCGATCCCGGCACTGGCGTGGCGGATCGCCGCATCCATCGGCAGCCACTGCGGCGACGGCTGCTTGCCGGCGACGATCAGGTTGACGAGGTTGCGGCTCGCCAGGCATTGCGCGGTCACGTACAGCAGCGTGTTTGCATCCGGCGGCAGATAGACGCGGATGATCTCGGCCTTCTTGTTGACGACATGATCGATGAAGCCCGGGTCCTGGTGCGAGAAGCCGTTGTGGTCCTGCCGCCATACATGGGAGGTGAGCAGGATGTTGAGCGACGCGATCGGCCGCCGCCAGGAAATCTCGCGCGTGACCTTCAGCCACTTGGCGTGCTGGTTGAACATCGAGTCGACGATGTGGATGAAGGCCTCGTAGCAGGAGAAGAAGCCGTGGCGCCCGGTGAGCAGGTAGCCCTCGAGCCAGCCCTGGCACAGGTGCTCGGACAGCACCTCCATCACGCGGCCATCGGGCGCGACGTTCTCGTCGTGCTCGTCGATCCGGGCAACCGAGCAGCGCCGGGTCACCTCGAACAGCGCGGTCCAGCGGTTGGATGCGGTCTCGTCCGGGCTGAAGACGCGGAAGTTCGCCGTCGCCGCGTTCAGCGCCATCACGTCGCGGATGAAAGCGCCCTGGATCCGCGTGGCCTCGGCATCGTGTTCCCCGGGCCGATCGACCGCGACCGCGTAGGCGCGATAGTCCGGCAGCCGCAGGTCGCGCAGCAGCACGCCGCCGTTGGCGTGTGGATTCGCTCCCATGCGCCGCGGTCCGCGCGGCGCGAGCTCGGCCAGTTCGGCGCGCAGGCGGCCATGTGCATCGAAGAGCTCCTCGGGCCGGTAGCTCTGCATCCAATGCGACAGCAGCGCCACGCGCTCGGGGTGGCCGCCGATGTCGCCGAACGGCACCTGGTGTGAGCGGAATGAGCCTTCGACCGGCTTGCCGTCGATCTGCTTCGGGCCGGTCCAGCCCTTCGGCGACACGAGCACGATCGCGGGCCAGCTTGGCCGCTCACGGAAACCGTCGCGGCGTGCCCTGCGCTGGATCGCGCGGATGCGGCGCAGGGCGGTATCGAGCGCGGCGGCCATCGCCTGGTGCATCGGCGCCGGCTCATGGCCCGCGACGAAGATCGGCTCGTGGCCGTACCCGCGCAGCAGCGATGTCAGTTCGTCGTGCGGAATGCGCGCCAGAACCGTCGGCCCGGCGATCTTGTAGCCGTTCAGATGCAGGATCGGCAGCACCGCGCCGTCGCGCGCTGGATTGAGGAACTTGTTCGCGTGCCAACTCGTTGCGAGCGGCCCGGTCTCCGCTTCGCCGTCGCCGATCACGCACGCGGCGATCAGCGACGGGTTGTCGAACACGGCGCCATACGCATGCGCGAGCGAGTAGCCGAGTTCGCCGCCCTCGTGGATCGAGCCCGGCGTCTCGGGCGCAGCGTGGCTCGGGATGCCGCCGGGAAACGAGAACTGGCGGAACAGGCGCCGCATTCCCTCTTCGTCCTGCGACACGTCGGGATACAGCTCGCTGTAGACGCCCTCGAGCCAGGTCTGCGCGACTACGGCCGGCCCGCCGTGGCCCGGCCCGGTGACGAAGATCATCGACAGGTCGTGCGCCATGATGATCCGGTTCAGATGAACATAGATGAAGTTCAGACCCGGCGTGGTGCCCCAGTGGCCGAGCAGGCGAGGCTTGATGTGCGCCGCCGTCAGCGGCTGTCGCAGCAGCGGGTTGTCGTAAAGGTAGATCTGGCCGACCGACAGGTAGTTGGCCGCGCGCCAGTACGCGTCCATCCGCTGCAAGAGCTCCGGCGTGAGCGCAGAGCGCCTGGCGCGCACCGAGTCCTGGCGTTGCACCATCTGGAACTCCTTTCGCTTTCCGTCAGCGCGCCCGGCCCGTGCGTGTTGCCCGACCGCTCAGGCGGCCCCGGCCCCTACGGCCGGTCCGGAGGGCGCGCCGTTTCCCCGTGCGGACGGCGCTCGCGTGGCCACCAGCGCTCGAGCAGCGCGGCCGCCCAGTCCCGGCCGCCGATGCCGAAGGCGAGCGCGAGCGCGAGCACGACGCCGGACAGCAGGATGAGGAAGGTCGTCTGCACCAGTGCGCCGCCCATGTTGAGCTCGTCGATCGCGATCAGGATCACGAAGACGACGATCGAGTACTGCGCGATCCGAGCGAGCAGGTCGGCATCGCTGACGCCGATGTTGGCCATGTACGAGCGCACCGCGTCGCCGATGAAACGGGCGAAATACGCGCCGAATGCGATCACCAGAAGCGCGACGAAGACCTTCGGCAGGAACAGCACGACCTGGCGCAGCAGGTCGGTCGCGTAGTCGAGGCCGAGACTGTTGAATGCCACCAGCAGGGCGACGAAGATCACCAGCCAGTACGCGAGCGCGCTGAAGATGCCCACCGTGTCCGTGGTGATCCCGCCGTTGCGAAGGAACGGGTCGATGCCGGCGCGCTCGGTCAGCACCGGCAGGTTGAAGGCGCGCAGGCCGCGCTCGACCGCGAAGCGCAGCGCCTTGGCGAGCAGCCAGCCGACGATCAGGATCACGATGGCAATCCCGAGGCGCGGCATGAAGCTGCCGATCTGTACCAGGAAAGCCTTGGCCGGCTCGAACAGTACGTTCACGTCTTGCATCGTGTCCCCCTTCATCAGGCGTCAATCGGCAGCGCCGCGAGCGCGGCAATGCCGGCCAGCGGTACGGCGACCCAGTCCGGCCGGCTCTGCAGTTCGTAGCGCAGTTCGTACAGGGCCTTCTCGAGCTCGAACAGGTCGAGCAGTCCGCGCGCGGCATCGAACTGTTCGACGTTGGCAAATACGCCGGCGCCCGCCGCTGCGTCGCGATAGGACTGCAGGAAGGCGGCGCGGACTTCTTCCTCCCAGCTGCGCGCATGCGGCGCCAGGCGCTCGGCCTGCTCGGGCGAGTGGCCGACGTGCAGCAGGGCCGCGTGCCGCGCATAGTTGAAAGAGCGCAGCATGCCGGCGACGTCGCGCAGCGCCGACTGCTTGCGCCTGCGCTCCGCCAGCGGCCGGGTGGGCTCGCCCTCGAAGTCGATGATGACGAAATCGTTCAGCGCGATCAGCACCTGGCCGAGGTGATAGTCGCCATGGATGCGCGTCTTCTTTCCGACCGCGGGCGACTGCGCAAGGCGCTCGATGTACTGCGTCAGCCGCGGCGCGGCCTCGAGCAGCCGGCGCGCCTGCACCTGCAATGCAGGCGGCAGCGTTCCGGCGCGCTCCACCAGCATGCGCAGCGTCAGATCCGCGTCGCTGCGCACCTGCTGTGCCCAGACCTGCACATCCTCGGCGGCGAGCGGTTCCGGGTCGAAGGCCGCATCGCCCGTCGTCAGCGCAAAGGCGCCGTGCAGCTGCGCGGTGCGCTCGCCGAGCCGGCGCACCAGCGTCAGGTAGGCGCCATGCGCCTCGATGGCCTGCGGCGTGGGGTTGGCGGCGCCTGCCTCGAGGTGGCGGCCCAGGTATTCGACGGTGAACTCCCAGCCGTCGCCCTGGTTCGGGGTGAAGCGCTGCAGCAGCGCGAGCGTCGTCACCTGGCCGTCCTTGGCCACGTAATCGACGCTGCCGGCCACCGGGACGCAGTGGTCGAACTTCGCGACATCGGTCAGGAAGCGGCCGATCTCGAGCTCCGGATTCACGCCCTCGCGCACGCGCCGGTAGATCTTCAGGAACAGCCGGTCGCCGAGCAGGGCGACGCTGTTGCTGCTCATCGCCAGCACCTGCACCGACAGCGGCTTGTCAGGCAGGGTGCCGACGATGTCACCGAACGCCGCGGTGGGGCGGAAGTGGATCGCTCCGGCATGAGCGGAGAAGTCGCGCCGCCTGCCAATGGCGCGCACCACCGCCGCGCAGAACGGCTCGTCGCCGACGGCATCGACCAGCCCGCCGACCTGCGCCTGCTGCCGCGCCTTCGCAAGCTGGGCCGGTGCCAGCGCGCGCAGGCGCTCCTCTTCCTTCTCCTCCCACACCAGACCGAGCGGCATGAAGTAGCGCACCGTCTCCTGCGGTCCGAGCACTTCGTTCAAGGTCAGCAGCCACGCGTTGCGGCCGTCGTCGAACGTCGCGTCGTCGACGATGCGCGCGCGCTCGATTTGTTCGCCCTTGGTGGCAAACCAGCGCTGCTGCCGCAGGAAGGGCGGCAGGATCGCGGTTTCGAACTGCTCGCGCGTCTTGTCGGCCATGCCGATGCGCCACGGCACGACCCGCTCGCGGAACAGGCTGTTGAAGCCGTCGAACAGCACCAGTACCGGCAGTTCCTGCGGCGCCAGCCGCTCGATGTGCCACTGCGGTGCCGGCACGTCGGTGTCCAGGCGGAACCAGTAGAAGCCGTGCCCCGGCAAGGTGAGCAGGTAGGGCAGCTCACCGATCGGCGGAAACGTGGTGCGTCCCATCAGCTCGATCGGCACGCGGCCCTTGTGGCGCGCGAG
>JBLMYK010000320.1:0-2501 GCA_050258235.1 Gemmatimonadota bacterium
GATGGTGGCGGGGCGCTGGGTGATCCGCGACCGCCAGCACCAACACGCGGCGGCGATTGCGCGGCGCTTCGAGGCGGCGATGCGGTCGGTCTGGGAAGACGCCTGATCAGATCATCATCGCTCCTGCGGAACGGCCGAACCTCGCAAGGGCCGGCATTCAGACCTGCGGCGGCGCGCGGTCGGATTCAGCCGCGCAGGCCATGCACCAGGCGTACAGCGCGTCGTACATCACCATCCCCTGCCTGAGCATCTCGTGGTCGTCCGCGAAGTTGCGTGACAGTCCGAGCGAGATCGCGTACAGGCCTGCCGACTGCGGGGTGAGATCGAACCTCGAGGTGTCCGCGCCCCGCACGATCGCAGCCAATCGAGCCAGGCCGGGCTGTCTCAGGTCATATTTGCGCAGAAACGCGTCGAAGCTGCAGAGTTCTTCGACATGGCCGAGCTCGACGCCGGGGACGTCGTAGGGAATCGCGCCCGTCTGCCGCGCGACATCGATCACTTCGCCGGCGGGCACGTAGAGGAATTCCGCCGTGGGATCGATGAACCGCGCCACCAGCCACGGGCAGGCGATCCGATCGATCTTCGGCCGTTCTCGTGTGACCCATTTCATCGTCGTGCTCCCTTGTTTGTCAGCGTGACGCCCGCAGCGCGACAGCCCTCGATTCCACCCTCGATGAAGCGGGCGTCCAGTCCCCGCGCACGCAGGCCAAGCGCGGTCGACCGTCCGATGTCCAGGCCGTGTGCGCAGTAGACGAACACCGGCGCGCTTCGATCGATTTCGCTGCTCCAGTCGGCCATGCCCACCGGGTCGCGCCAGACCGCTCCGGCCAGCAGGTCCCCGGCCGCCGCATAGGTTGCTGCGCGTCGTACGTCGATGATCTGCCGCGCCCCCTCGAGGTCGGTGGGCTTCGCCGTCAGCGCGACCGCGTCGGAGGCGACCGCGTCGCTGTAGCGCCGGTGCACCGCCTGCCAGTCGACGTTCTGCATGTACGCGTCGACGTAAGCCGACGCCCCGGCGCCGTAGTCGATGTGGTAGGCATGCTCGTACATGTCCAGCGCGAGGACCGGCGTCGCGCCGGCGAGAAGGTGGGTGTGATCCGCAGCCCAGTGATTCACGAGGCGCGCCTCGCGGGTCGACCAGGAGAGCAGCGCCCAGCCCGACCCCCCGCCCATCACCTTCGCCAGTGCGGTGAATTCTCTGCGCCAGCGGTCGACGGAGACGAAGTCGCGTTCGAGCGCGACCGACATCCCGCCGGGCGGAACCTGACCGTCGCCGCCGAGAACATCGAAATACAGTTCGTGCAGCCACGCGGAGTTGGCGGCGATCAACTCTTCCCGCTTGAGCCCGTTGATCGCAAAGCCCGGCGCCACACTCCAGTCGACGCGGCCGAGTTCTTCGCGTATCGCGTTCAGGCGCTTGATCGCGCCGCCGTAATTGTTCTGGTAGTGGCTCGTAACGAGGCGCGCCGACAGTCCAGCCAGCCGGGTCGGATCGGTCTTCAGCACCTGCGGTTGCATCGGGATCTCCTGGCGGGTGGATGCCGTTATCCGGCCGGTCGTGCGACAAGGGGATGAACCAGCAGCCCGATCAAGGCGGCGGCGGCGACGACCGCGGGCTCCGGCAGCTTCTTGAAACGAAACAGCGCGGCGGCCGTTGCGACCGCAATCGTCGCGGTAACCCAATCCGCAATCGAGCGCTGCCCGATCACGACGACGGCGCCGGCAATTGCGCCAATGGCCGCGGCCGTGACGCCGTCGACGAATGCAATGATCGCCGGGCGCTTGCCGTGTCTCTTGAAGTACGGCGCAGGGATGATCGTGAGCAGGTAGCACGGCAGAAACGTGCCGAACGCGGCCACTATCGCGCCGGGAAAGCCGGACACCAGATATCCGATGAAACCGGTCGTGATGACGACGGGGCCCGGCGTGATCATGGCGACCGCCACCGCGTCGACGAACTGTCGGTCGGTCAGCCAGCCATACTGCTTCACGACGCCGCTGTACAGAAAGGGAACGATTGCCAGGCCGCTGCCGAAGACAAAGCTGCCCGCATAGGCAAAGTACGCACCGATCTGGCCCAGCCTGGGCCAGTCGATCGAGCCTGCCGCGAATGCCGCCGCAATCGGAGCGGCCCCGGCGCTGACCGTCCCGCCGGACAGCCACCGCGGCGGTGCTCTCACGAGCCACATCAGCACGCCGGCGCCGATGAACAGCCAGACCTCCTCGGACTGCGTCACGATCGTGACCACCGCGCTGACGCAGAAGATCGCCCACAGCAGGACGTCCTTGCGCAGGTTCTTCGACGTCAGCTTCTGGGCGCTGACTGCGATGATTCCGAGGACCGCTGCGCCGACGCCGTAGAACACGGATTGCATCCAGCCGATTCCGCCATATCTGATATAGGCGGCGCCGAGTGCGACGACCATGAAGAAGGAAGGCAGCACGAAGGCGAGGCCGACGAGGGTGGCGCCGAGCACGCGGTAGTGGACGTAGCCAAGGTA
>JBLMYK010000321.1:0-8976 GCA_050258235.1 Gemmatimonadota bacterium
GCGGTGAACAGGAACAGCGACAACGCGGAAATGATCAGCAGCGCCGACAGATAGATCACGTCCTGCGGCCACAGCACCAGGCCGAAGATGTAGAACTTGCGCGCGACCAGGTCGAACAACATCGCCTGGCGACCGTTCCAGCTGAGCCAGGGCAGGCCGTAGAACACGATCTGGGTGGCCCAGATGGTCGCCCAGCGCCACTTCTGGAACCAGCCCAGGGCGTCGCCGATCTTGGCGCGCGGATAGATCTCCTTGCGCTTCTGATACAGCGACTCGACGATTTCGATGGGCTTGGGCGCCGCGCTCGCTGCAACATCCGCCGCATCGCCCGCTGCCCGATCCGACCGTTTGGCTTCTACCACGCTGTCCATGCCGTCAAGATCACGTTTCAATTGTGCACGCGACGTCCGCCCGTGTAACTGACGGAGTCACACCTCGGCACGACTGTCGCAGAAGTCCCTGCGCCGATCTTGGCGTGGATCAATCGCCGAACCGTATCGGTGACGCCGGTCACTCAGTCCGGCGCCATCCCACGCGACGCTACTGCTTGGCCGGCGCGGCAGCCGACTCGTGGCTCAGTGAATAGACGTACGCGGCAACCAACTGGATTTCTCCGTCGGACAGGCTGCCCTTGAACGCCGGCATCACGCCTCCGCGGCCCTTGGTGATCGTCTCGGTCACGCCGGCGATGGTCTGGCCGTAGAGCCAACCCTTCTGCGTCAGATTGCGCGAACCCAGCGCCGGATTGCCCTTCCCGTCAGGCCCGTGACAGGCGGCACAGGCGGCGAACTTCTCCCTGCCGCGCGCCGCACGAACCGAGTCGTTCGCCGAATTCGACAACGACAGGACGTAATTCGCCAGGTCCGCTACGTCCTCGGCGCCGCCGACGGCGGCAGCCATCGGCGGCATCGCCGCCTGCCGCCCGTTGGTGATCGTCTCCTTGATCGCGTCGGGACTGCCGCCCCAGTACCAGACGTTGTCCGCCAGGTTCGGGAAGCCGCGCGATCCACGCGCGTCCGAGCCATGGCACTGCGCACAGTTGTTCAGGAAGATCCTTTCGCCCATCTGACGCGCACGCGCATCGGCTGCGACCTTTTCGATCGGCTGCGCAAGGTACGCAGCGAAGATCGGCCCGTACTTCGCTTCCGCCGCCTTGACCTCGTCGGCGTGCTGCTTGGCCTGGCTCCAGCCCAGCAAGCCCTTGAACTGCGTACCCAGCCCGGGGTACAGGATCAGGTACAGGATCGCGAACACGATGGTGATGTAGAAGAGCAGGATCCACCAGCGCGGCATCGGGTTCTGGTATTCGCGCAGATCGCCGTCCCAGACGTGGCCGGTAGTGTCCGGTTGCTGACCCGGCGCGATCGTGACCCGCCGCCTGCCCTGGCTCCAGAGAAGCCACGCACAGCCGAGCACGCTCACGATCGTCAGGATCGCGACGTAGTAGTCCCAGAAGACGCTGTAGAAGTCGCTCATTTCGAGGTCCTGAATTGATCTAGTGCTTTCCGGGATGGGCTTCGTCAGCAAAAGGCAACTGCGCGGCCTCGTCGAACGCGGCGCGGCTGTTGCGGTGATAGGCCCACCACACGATGCCGATGAACGAGACGAAGGCCAGCACTGTGATGATCGAGCGCAGAGTGTTGATGTCCATCGCCTTCTCCTATCGGACGTTGCGCAGCTGCACGCCCAGCCCCTGCAGGTACGCGATCAGCGCGTCGAGCTCGGTCTTCCCCTTCAACGCTTCGGGCGCCTTGGCCATGTCGTCAGCGCTGTACGGCACACCGACGCGGGTAAGCGCCTTCATCCGCGCCTGCACGTCCACACCTTCCACGCTGTTCTTTGCCAGCCACGGGTATGCCGGCATGTTCGATTCGGGAACCACATCGCGCGGATTGTTCAGGTGGATCCGGTGCCAGTCGTCGGAGTAGCGACCACCGACGCGCGCCAGATCCGGGCCAGTGCGCTTGCTTCCCCACAGGAACGGGTGGTCATAGACGAATTCGCCGGCGACCGAGTAGTGGCCGTAGCGCAGTGTCTCCGCGCGAAACGGCCGGATCATCTGCGAGTGGCAGTTGTTGCACCCTTCCCGGATGTAGATGTCGCGACCGACCAGCCGCAGCGGCTCCAGCGGCTTGATGCCGGCGACCGGCTCCATCGTCTGTCGCTGGAAGTAGAGCGGAACGATCTCCACTAGTCCGCCGACCGCCACCACCAGCACGATCAGCACGATCATCAGCACCGAATTGCGTTCGATGAAATCATGCGTGAGCTTCATGTTCTCTCTCTTGAATCCTGTAGCGACTCGTCACTAGTGGCTGGCAACCGCCAGCTCTGGCACGGGCTCCGCCACCGCCTTGCCGAGCGCGATCGTCCTGAACATGTTGTAGGCCATCAGGCACATGCCTCCCAGGTACAGCAAGCCGCCGCTCAGGCGGATCAGATAGAAGGGCAGCGTCGCCTTGACACCCTCGACGAACGTATAGGTCAGCGTGCCGTCTTCGTTGACTGCGCGCCACATCAGCCCCTGCATCACCCCGGCGATCCACATCGCCGCGATGTAAAGCACGATGCCGATCGTGGCGACCCAGAAATGCGCCGTCACCAGCCGCATCGAGTACATCTCGGTGCGCCCATACAGCCGCGGGATCAGCCAGTACAACGCCCCCATCGTGATCAGTCCGACCCAGCCGAGTGCGCCGCTGTGGACGTGGCCGATGGTCCAGTCCGTGTAATGCGACAGCGCGTTCACCGTCTTGATCGACATCATCGGCCCCTCGAAGGTCGACATGCCGTAGAACGACAGCGACACGATCAGGAACTTCAGGATCGGGTCCTCGCGCAGTTTGTGCCATGCGCCGCTCAAGGTCATGATGCCGTTGATCATTCCGCCCCATGACGGCGCGAGCAGGACCAGCGAGAAGATCATGCCGAGCGACTGCGTCCAGTCCGGCAGCGCGGTGTAGTGCAGGTGGTGCGGCCCCGCCCACATGTAGGTGAAGATCAGCGCCCAGAAGTGCACCACCGAAAGGCGGTACGAGTACACCGGACGTCCGGCCGCCTTCGGAACGAAGTAGTACATGATCCCGAGGAACCCGGCGGTCAGGAAGAAGCCCACCGCGTTGTGTCCGTACCACCACTGCACCATCGCATCCTGCGCCCCGGCGTAGGCCGAGTAGGACTTCCAGAACGACACCGGGATCTCGGCGCTGTTGACGATGTGCAGCAGCGCCACGGTCAGGATGAACGCGCCGTAGAACCAGTTCGCGACGTAGATGTGCTTGACGGTGCGCTTGCCGATCGTGCCGAAGAACACGATTGCGTAGCTGACCCAGACGACCGCGATCAGCAGGTCGATCGGCCACTCGAGTTCCGCATACTCCTTGCTTGTGGTGATGCCGAGCGGCAGCGTGATCGCTGCCAGCACGATCACGAGCTGCCAGCCCCAGAAGGTGAACCACGCCAGCCACGGCGCGAACAACCTTGCCTGCGACGTCCGCTGCACGACGTAATAGCTGGTCGCGAACAGACCGCACCCGCCGAAGGCGAAGATCACGGCATTCGTGTGCAGCGGCCGCAGGCGTCCGAAGGTGAGCCAGGGAACATCGAAGTTCAGCGCCGGCCACGCCATCTGCGCGGCGATGATCACGCCGACGAGCATGCCAACCACGCCCCAGACCACGGTCATGATCGAGAAGGCCCGGATCACGCCATAGTCATACGTCTTCGCCGCCATCGATTGGCTCATGCTCTCCTCTCCCGTGCCGAGGCGCATCCGCGCTGTTCCCCTGCGAATCGCCGTAGTCTTGACTGACAGATGGGCCGCGCCAGATCGCGCCAGCCCGGTGATCCTTTACGCCCGGCCCCCAAAAGCCCGCGCGTTGCGCGCCTACCCGTAGCATCGCGCGCCGGATGGTAGCGACTTCGCTCCGTCCACGCCGGGGTATCCGGCGCAAACTCGCGCGTCATTGATTCAAATCAATCGCGCGCGTCTTCCCGGGCGCGGCGGCCGGAGGCGGATTCCGGGGACGATTCCGCCGCAGGCGAATCGTCATCGTCGAGGATGCGCCGGCCCTCCGCATCGAGATCGTCGAACTGCCCGGACATGACCGCCCAGACCAGCAATCCCCCGATCGCGAGCACGAGCACGATCGACAGCGGAATCAGCAGGTAGAGCGACTCCATCCGGTCACGGCGCCGGGCGCCGGGCGCGCAGCGCATTGCCGACGACCAGCAACGAGCTCGCGGCCATTCCGGCAGCCGCCAGCGCCGGCGTCAGGTAGCCGAACGCGGCCAGCGGAATCACGACGGCGTTGTAGACCAGCGCCCAGGCAAGGTTCTCGCGCACGATCCTCATGCCGCGCCGTGCCGCCTCGAATACCGCGGCGGCATCCACGAGGCGAGGCGAAGTGACGATGAAGTCGGCGCGCGCCTGTGCCAGCGTGCTGCCCTCGGCCAGCGCGATCGACACGTCGGCCTGCGCCAGCACCGGCGCGTCGTTCATGCCGTCGCCCATCATCGCGACCACACGACCCTCGCGCTGCAACTGGGCGATCTGCTGCCGCTTGCTGTCCGGCGTCTGGTTGGCCAGCCCCCGCTCGACGCGCAACTCGCGCGCGATCCGCTCGACCGCCTCGCGTCGATCTCCCGAAAGCAGGATGAGGTCCGCGCCGCTGGCGCGCACACGCTCGGCAAACGCAGCGGCGTCGCGCTTGATCGCCTCCGCGAACACGAACACCGCCAGCGGTCCTTCCGCATCGGCAAGCACCGCCACTCCGGTGCCCGCGTGGGCATGCGCGTTCAGCAGTTCGGGCAGACGCGCCCACGTGCCGCCGATCACGGCCGTCGTCAGCGCCTGCGCGTAGTCCGGCCGGCCCAGCCGGTAGCGCGTGCCCTGCACCGTCGCCTCCACGCCCGCCGATCCCTCCACCCGCGCGTCGACGACCGCAAGCGGGTCGATCTTCGCCGCCGCGGCGTGTGCCGTCAGGGCGCGCGCATACGGATGCATCGACAGCGTCTCCAGCCCGGCAGCGATCGCGATCACCTGGTGCAGCGGTCGATCGCGCAGCAGGACAACACGCGCAACCGCCGGCAGCGCGCTGGTGAGCGTGCCGGTCTTGTCCGACGCGACGACATTGACGCGTGCCGCCGGCTCGAGCGCCGCGATGCGTGCGGTCAGCACGCCGCGCCGTGCCAGCGCCGACTGAGTCGCCGTCAGCGCCGCGGGCGCGGCGAGCGACAGCGCGCACGGGCAGGTTGCCACCAGCAGCGCAATCGCGTTCGGCAGTGCCTGCGCCGGATCGATCGCCATCCACGCAAACGCGGTCAGTGCCGCCAGCGCGATCACCGCCCACAGGAACGCGACCGCGACCCGGTTCGCAAGCTCGACGACCCGCGGCCGCTCCCGACCGGCGTCATCGACAAGCCGGCGCAGCGCTGCCAGCGAGGTCGACGACCCGGCACGGGTGACTTCCATGACCAGTGGCTGATCGAAATTCACGCTGCCCGCCAGCACCGCCGCACCCGCGGCTTTCTCGATCGGGGTCGACTCGCCGGTCAGCCAGGCCTGCGACAGCGTCGACGTGCCGCGCACGACGATGCCGTCGGCCGGCACGGTCTCGCCCGGGGCGACCAGCACGTGGTCGCCCGCCTGCAATTCGTCTGCCGCCACGGTGTCGACCGCACCCGACGCCGGAAACGAGCGCAGTCGCTGCGCGGTGATCGTCGCGCTCTGTTCCGCGGCATCGATGTGTTCGGCGGCGCGCCGCAGTCCGCGCGCCTGCAGCCAGCGCGCGCCGAGCACGAGCGCGACGAACATGGTGATCGAGTCGAAGTAGACCGCGCCGTGCGCGGCGATCACCGCCCAGACGCTCGCGGCAAATGCCCCCGACAGTCCGAACACGATCGGCAGGTCCATGCCGACCTCTCCCGCGCGCAGCTGGCTGGCCGCGGCACGCAGCAGTGGCCAGCCCGAGAACAGCATCACCGGCAGCGCCAGGATCAGCTGCCCGATGCGCAGCAGCTGCTCGATGTCGGGCGCAATCTCGCCCGCGGCCGCCACGTAGGTGGGCACGGCAAGCATCATCACCTGCATCATCGCCAGCCAGGCCAGCAGCAGACGCAGCAGATCGACGCGTGCTGCCCTGCGTTCCTCGATCGCATTCGTTCCGGTGCGATAGCCGCAGCGCTCGATCGCGCGCGCGATGTCCGCCGGCGTCGAGCGCTGCCCGTCGAAGGTCACGTAGGCACGGCGCGCGGCAAAGTCGACCTGCGCCGCGACCACTCCGGGCTCGCGCCGCAGCCGGTGCTCGATCAGCAGCGCGCACGCCGCGCACACCATGCCGCGCACCGCGATCTGTGCCCGGGCCGCACTGCGGGCGCGCGGAGCCGCGGGCAAAACCGACGCCTCGAGCGCGGCGCAGTCGCGGTCCGAGATGCGGGCCAGGTGCAATTGCTCGGCGATGAACGCACAGCCGAGACAGCAGAACGCGTGCTCGCGCCGGTCGCCCGCGAAGCTGCGGTGCACGACCTTCAGCCCGGCAAGCGAATCGCCGCAGTGGTCGCATACACCGGCATCGCGCGCCGCTCCCCCGGACGCGGAGCGGTCAAGCTCCTTGGCTTTGCGCAGGAGAGGAGCGGCAGACATGGATGATTCGACTCAGCAGCAAGATGCGAAGCCACCGCAGGCTACGCAGAGGGTTACACGCACGGTTGATGGAGGTCAATCACCCGCCGGGCGTGGATGCGTGATCGATGGCATCAGGCGAAATCTGGCCCGATCAGGTCGATGCGGTCGGTGCAGAAGGCGTCCACGCCCCAGTCGAGGAGCTTGCGGGCGCGCGCCGGGTCGTCGACCGTGTAGCAGAACAGCCAGTACCCGGCGGCCTTGACTGCGCGCGCTGCCGCGGCCGTGAGGAATTCGTGACTCACTTGCAGCGAAACGCAGCCGAGCGCTTCGAGTTCGTCGCGCCAGTTGGCCGGAATCTTCTTGACGAGAAAGCCGCGCGGCAGATCCGGCGCGGCCCGGCGAGCGCCGATCAGCGCGGTGCGCGAAAAGGACGTCAGCAGCGGCACGCGCGGCTCGACCTCGCCCGCCCGATCGCCGTGCGGGCGAACGAGATCCGCGTAGAGCGTCGCCGCGGTGCGTGCGATCACAGCGCCGGCGCGCTCCTCGTCTCCCGCCACCCGCTTGATCTCGACATTCGGCCAGACGAAGTGCGCGCGGCAATACGTGATCACCGCCTCCAGCGTCGAGACCGTCGCACCGGCGAATCGGGGCGCGCACCAGCTGCCCGCATCGAGCCGCCCGAGCTCGGCCGCACTGTGCGCCGCGACCGGGCCGGTTCCGTTCGTGGTGCGATCCAGCGTCGCGTCGTGGATCACGACCGGGACGCCGTCGCCCGCCAGCCGCGTGTCGAACTCGATCGCACGGAATCCGTGTGCGAGGCCGACCTCGATCGCGGCCAGGGTGTTCTCCGGCGCCAGTGCGCCGCCGCCACGGTGGGCGAGCACACGCGCGTAAGGCCAGGGATACGCGGCTTTCACGCGGCTGCCCTCTTGCGGCGCACGTAGACGACCTTCTCGACGCGCGCCACCACCAGGCCCTCGTCGTCGACGATCTCGGTTCTGAATACGTGCAGGTGCTTGTCGCCGGCCTCGGTCATCTTCAGGATCAGAGCCAGATCCTCGTCAGCGAGCATAAAGGTCGACGAAACCGTGGTTCGACCCGGCGCGACGAACTCGATCGACGCCGCCTTGTCCCACACCAGGTAATCCTCCGGCAGGTTGTGCAGGACCATCAGCGCGAAAAATGGATCGCACATCGCACATAGCGAACCGCCGAAATGCGTGCCGTAGTAGCCGCGGTTGTACCACCGCAGCGGCATCTCGACTTCGATCCGGCGAAAGTCGGAATCGATCCAGCGGATGCGGATTCCGGCACCCAGGTATGGGGGCCACGCATTGATGCGCCACTTGAGCCACCGGGGCGAGAATCGGCGTGCCATGGCGCGAGTCTACAAAGCGCGGCTTGATATGCTGGTTGGCCATGGAGACCGCGACGACATCGCTCGGACACGTGCGCGTGCTGGATCTGACGCGCGTGCTCGCCGGCCCATGGTGCACGCAGCTGCTGGCCGACCTGGGCGCGGACGTGATCAAGATCGAGCGCCCGGCAACCGGCGACGACACGCGCGCCTGGGGCCCGCCTTACCTGCGCGACGCGCAGGGCCGTGAGACCAGCGAGGCCGCGTACTACCTCGCGGCCAACCGCGGCAAGCGCTCGGTGACGATCGACATCGCAACGCCCGAGGGACAGGGGCTGGTGCACGCGCTGGCGGCCGTATCCGATGTGGTGGTCGAGAACTATCGCGTCGGCCAGCTGGCCAGATATCGTCTCGACTACGCGACGCTGGCCGCGCTGAACCCGCGGCTGGTCTACTGCTCGATCACCGGATTCGGCCAGACCGGGCCGTACAAGGATCGTGCCGGCTACGACTTCATCATCCAGGGCATGGGCGGCTTCATGTCGATCACTGGCGAGCGCGACGATCTGCCGGGCGGCGGACCGCAGAAGGCCGGTGTTGCAGTCAGCGACCTGATGACCGGCATGTACTCGACGGTGGCGATCCTGGCCGCGCTCGCGCATCGCGACCGGACCGGCGTGGGTCAGCACGTCGACATGGCTTTGCTGGACACGATGGTGGCGATGCTCGCCAACATGAACATGAACTACCTGACCACGGGCCGCGCCCCCGGTCGCGCCGGCAATGCACACCAGAACATCGTGCCGTACCAGGTCTTTGCCGCCGCCGACGGGCACGTCGTGATCGCGGTCGGCAATGACGCGCAATACGCGCGCTTCTGCGAGATCGCGGGGCGCCCGGACCTGGCAACGGATCCGCGCTTCGAGCGCAATGCCGATCGCGTGCGCAACCGCGAGGTGCTGATCCCGCTGCTCGAGGCACTGGTCAGGTCGCG
>JBLMYK010000322.1:0-3000 GCA_050258235.1 Gemmatimonadota bacterium
CGTTCCTGACCGCGGACGCCGGCCTGAATTCCGGCTTCATGATCGCGCACGTGACCGCGGCATCGCTCGCGAGCGAGAACAAGTCGCTCGCGCATCCGGCCAGCGTCGATTCGCTGCCGACCTCGGCCAACCAGGAAGACCACGTGTCGATGGCGACCTACGCCGCGCGCCGCCTGCAGCCGATGATCGCCAACACCGCGCACATTCTCGGCATCGAACTGCTCGCCGCAGCACAGGGCATCGAGTTCCTGCGCCCGCTGCAGAGCTCGGTGGCGCTCGAGCAGGTGCACGCGCTGCTGCGCGAAGGCTGCCCCGCGCTGGAACGCGACCGTTTCCTCGCGCCGGACATCGAGGCGGCGACGCGCCTCGTCACCGGTGGTGCGCTGTCGCGCGTGTTCCGCACCCTGCCCGCGCTGCCGGCGCTGTGGACTCCGGCCTGAACGGATTCTGCGTCGCGCGCGTCAGAACAGCACGTTGCTGAGCCAGTAGCAGATCGCGGCGATGAACGCGGCGACCGGGATCGTGAAGACCCACGCCCACACGATGTTGCTCGCTAGCCCCCAGCGCACCGCGCCGGGGTTGCGCACCGAGCCCACTCCCAGGATCGCCCCGGTGATCGTGTGCGTGGTCGACACCGGAATGCCGAGCATGTTCGCCAGGAACAGCGTGAGCGCGCCGCCGGTCTCGGCGCAGAAGCCCCCGACCGGCCGCAGCTTGGTCAGCCGCTGTCCCATGGTCTTGACGATGCGCCAGCCGCCGAACATCGTGCCCAGCCCCATCGCCACATAGCAGCCGACGATCACCCAGACCGGCGGCGTGGAGGCATCCGCGGCGACGCTGCCGGCTGCGACCAGCAGCATCCAGATGATGCCGATCGTCTTCTGCGCATCGTTTCCGCCGTGGCCGAGCGAATACAGGCTGGCCGACACGAGCTGCAGGCGCTTGAACCAGCGATCGACGCGCAGCGGCGCGGTGCGGCGGAAGATCCACGAGATCGCGACCATCATCAGCGCCCCGAGCACCAGGCCCAGCAGCGGCGACACGAAGATGAAGACCACGGTCTTCCAGATGCCCGCCCCGATCAGCTTGCCGATGCCGGCCTTGGCCGACACCGCGCCGATGATCCCCCCGATCAGCGCATGCGAACTCGACGAAGGCAGCCCGTACCACCAGGTGACGACATTCCACACGATGGCGCCGATCAGCGCGCCGAACACCACGTGGTGATCGACGGCGCCGGGCTCGACGATCCCCTTGCCGATCGTGCTGGCGACCTGCAGGTGAAACACGAACAGCGCGATCACGTTGAACGCCGCCGCCAGCAGCACCGCCTGCTGCGGCTTCAGCACCCCGGTGGAAACCACGGTGGCGATCGAGTTGGCGGCGTCGTGAAAGCCGTTCATGAAGTCGAACGCGAACGCCAGGCACACCAGCATCACGACGACCCACAGAGCGATCGGAGCCGCGGTCATTTCTGATCAGGCCGGCGCCGGTCAGGAATGCTCGAGCACGATGCCTTCGATCAGGTTCGCCACGTCCAGGCAGCGGTCCGAGATCGATTCGAGATGTTCGTAGATCGCCTTCAGCTTGATCAGCTCGCGCACGTCGATGTCGTCGCGGAACAGCTTCGACATCGCGCTGCGCATCACGCGATCGGCGTCGGATTCGAGTCGATCGATCTCGTCGCAGGTCTTCAACGCCGCGTCGGCGCCCTGGCTGCCGGAGATCTCGGGCAGCAGCGACACCGCGTGCTTGACGCGCTGGCAGCACTTCATCGAGATGTCGCCGAGACGCTCGACGTCGGCCGGCAGGTGCTGCACGTTGTACAGCGCCATCACCTCGCTCGTGTCCTGCAGCAGGTCGAGGATATCGTCCATCGCGTTGATCAGCCCGTGGATCTGCTCGCGGTCGATCGGGGTGACGAAGGTGCGGTGCAGCTTGCGGTTGACCTCCGCCGTGATGCGGTCCGCCGCATGTTCCGCCGCGACGACTTCACCGGCGTGCTTTTCGCGCAGATCCGGCGCCGAATAGTGCTGGATCATCGACATGAACGCACGCGCGCCATCGGCTATATGGCCCGCGTGATCGTTGAACATCTGGAAGAAGTTCTCGTCCTTCGGCAGCAGCTTCCCGAACACCATTTCCCTCTCTCCCGGCGTGCGTCAGAGCGCAGCGCTTTCCCGCATTGTATGGATTGCCGCGCAGCGCCGCTTCAGCACTCGACGATGTTGACCGCCAGCCCGCCGCGCGCGGTCTCCTTGTACTTGGTCTGCATGTCGGCACCGGTTTCGCGCATCGTCTTGATCACGTTGTCGAGCGACACCACGTGCGAGCCGTCGCCGGCGAGCGCGAGCCGGGCGGCGTTGATCGCCTTCACGCTCGCCACCGCGTTTCTCTCGATGCATGGAATCTGCACCAGGCCGCCGACCGGATCGCAGGTCAGTCCCAGGTGATGCTCCATGCCGATCTCGGCCGCATTCTCGACCTGGCGCGGCGAGCCGCCCAGCACCGCGGTGAGCGCACCCGCCGCCATCGAGCACGCGACGCCGACCTCGCCCTGGCAGCCGACCTCGGCGCCGGAGATCGAGGCGTTCTCCTTGTACAGGATGCCGATCGCCGCCGCGGTCAGCAGGAAGTCGAACACGCGCGCCTCGGTCGCGCCCGGCACGAAGCGCGTGTAGTAATGCAGCACTGCCGGGACAATGCCGGCCGCGCCGTTGGTCGGCGCAGTGACGACGCGGCCGCCGGCCGCGTTCTCCTCGTTGACCGCGAGCGCCCACAGGTTTACCCAGTCCAGTACCGCGAGCGGATCGGTCAGTCCCGCGCCCGGCGCGGACAGCCTCCGATACAGGGCCGGTGCGCGCCGCATGACCTTGAATGGTCCCGGCAGTTCGCCGTCGGTCCGCAGGCCGCGCGCGGCGCACGCCTGCATCGCGTTCCAGATCGTGCGCAAGCCCGCGTCGATCTCCGCGTCGCCGCGCCAGTGGCGCTCGTTCCGCC
>JBLMYK010000323.1:0-3541 GCA_050258235.1 Gemmatimonadota bacterium
GGCGGCGGATCGCGTCGATCGCCTCGATCACGGCGACGAGCACGCCGACGATCACCAGCAGCCAAACCGTCCCGGGCAGCCTGCCCGTCTGAATGGCCGCCAGCGTCAACGCACCATACGAGACGAACTCACCTTGGGGAATGAAGATGACGCGTGTGACGGCGAACGCCAGCACGAGCGCCAACGCCAGCAGCGCGTAGATGGCGCCGTTGGTCACACCGTCCTGCCCGAGCAGCAGGGCGATCTCGAAATTCACGTTGTGCGCTCAGCGGGCAGCTGACCTGCGTTGGAATCGGGCCAGCAGCCGGCAGGCGCAGCGCCCTGCCGGCTGAGGGGATTTCTTATTTGACGAGCGTCCACGTGCCATTCTTGATTTCGACCATCACCGCAGCGCGCTGGTCGAGACCGAGGTGGTCGCCCTTGCTCATGTTGAAGATCCCGTGCGCACCGGCGACGTTCTTCACGCCTTCGAGCGCATCGCGCAGCGCCGCGCGGAACTCCTTCGTTCCGGGCTTGGCCTTTTTCAGCGCCTCGGGTACCGCCGCCTGCAGCAGCGCGTTCGCGTCCCAGGCGTGGCCACCGAAGGTCGACACGCTGCCCTTGCCGTACTTACCTTCGTACGCATGGATATACGCCAGGGCCGATTTCTTCACCGGATTGTCATTCGGCAATTGCTCGGCAACCAGCACTGGGCCCGCAGGCAGGAACGTGCCTTCGCAGTCCTTGCCGCAGACGCGCAGGAAATCGTTGTTCGCCACGCCGTGGGTCTGGTAGATCTTGCCGGTGTAGCCGCGCTCCTTCAGCGTCTTCTCCGGCAGTGCGGCCGGCGTGCCGCTGGCAGCGATCAGCACCGCGTCGGGACGCGCCGTCATGATCTTCAGGATCTGCCCGGTGACCGACGTGTCGGTGCGCTGGAAGCGCTCGTTGGCAACGATCTTAAGGCCACGGCCTTCCGCGATCGTCGAGAAGGTGTTCCACCAGCCTTCGCCGTAGGCGTCGGAGAAGCCGATGAAGGCGACATTCCTCAGCTTGTTGGCGAGCATGTGGCTGACGATCACCGCCGCCATCTGGGCATCGTTCTGCGGCGTCTTGAAGACCCAGCGGCGCTTGGCGTCGACCGGCTCGACGATGCGCGACGACGCGGCCATCGAGATCATCGGGGTCTCGGTCTCGGCCGCGATATCGATCATCGCCAGCGAGTTCGGCGTGATCGTCGAGCCGACGACGACGTCGACGTTGTCCTCGGAGATCAGCTTGCGCATGTTCTTCACCGCAGTCGTCGTGTCGGACGCGTCGTCCAGCACGATCCAGTCGACCTTCCTGCCGCCCATCGTCTTCGGCAGCAATGCGATGGTGTTGCGCTCCGGAATGCCGAGCGATGCAGCGGGTCCGGTCGCCGACAGCGTCACTCCGACCTTGATGTCCTGGGCCATCGCCGTGACGCCCACCAGCGCCGAAACGGCGGCCGCGGCAAACAGTTTCAGCTTCAGTTTCATGTGTCTCCTCTTGCTGGATGGTCAAGCCTGATGAATCGGACTTTCGGCGGGCGCCGACGTCACCCTTTTCTCCACGGTACGAATCAGATCAAATTCCCCTCGATTCAACAAGACGCGCCCGGCTTCCGCCGCTGTCGTTCTGTTCCCGGACCCGGCGTGCGGCCGAATGCGCGTCATTCTTTGGCCTCACGGACCGGGGCGCCTTGATCTGCCTCACTCCACCAAGAAAGATGCCGGCAACCACCGGCGCGAGGTCGGCGTACGACAGCGCGCCGTTCTCCCGCAGCCAGGTGAAGGTCCAGTTCATCATGCCGAACAGCACCATGGTCACCGGCTTGAGCAGTTCTCCATGGTCCAACCCCGGGGCGACGGCCGCAACCGCGCGCGCGAACGCCTCGACAACCCGCCGCTGCTTGGCACGAACCCGGGTGCGGTGCGGGGCGCTCAGGTACTTGACGTCCTGCACCAGCACCCGGTGATGCGAGGCCGAGTGCTCGTAGGCGTGCATCAGCCGCAGGATCAGCGTGCGCAGATGTTCGTCGGCCGGCAGGTCCTGGGCGCGCACGTCGGCCACCAGCGCGAGCAGGCCGTCCAGGTAGCGATTGACAATGTCGAACAGCAGTTGTTCCTTGTCGCGGTAGTAGTGGTACAGCAGCGCCTTCGAGACGCCGAGCGAACGCGCCAGGTCGGCCACCGACGCGGACGGATAGCCGCGCCCGGCGAACAGTTGCGCCGCGGTGGCCAGCATCGCGTCGCGCTGCGTGTCGAAGGTGGCCGCTCTCGATCTCGCCATCTAGATCCACTGCCGCGATGTACGCGTCGCCGCGCGCGATGACAAAGGCAACGGAAGAACCGCCATGTCGTTCACCGATCGTCGTACGAAAGGACCACCCGCGCGGTCAGCGGGTATGACTGGCAGGTCAGCACGAAGCCGGCCTCGAGGTCGGCGGGCTCGAGCGCGAAGTTCTTGCGCATCTTCACCTCGCCCTCGATCAGCTTGGCGCGGCAGGTACAGCACATGCCGCCCTTGCACGAGAACGGCAGGTCGAGCCCGGCGGCGACGCCGGCGTCGAGGATCGACCCATGTTCGCGATGGAACTCGACCTCGCGCCGCAGGCCGTCGACGACCAGCGTCACGTGCGCCTCGGCCGCATCAACGACCGGCGCCGGCGCGGCGTCCGTGCCCGGCGTGCCGAACCGTTCGACGTGCACGCGCTTGGGCGGCACGCCGGCGGCGAGCAGCGCCGATTCGACCTCGTCGATCATCGACGCCGGACCGCAGATGAATGCCGCATCGATCGTGTCGGCCGGCACCAGTGCGTCGAGGAACGCGCGCGTCTTGGCCGCGTCGATGCGCCCGTTGAACAGGCCGACTTCCTGCTCCTCGCGCGAGAACACGTTGTACAGCGCGAAGCGGGTCAGGTAGCGGTCTTTCAGGTCCTCGAGCGCCTCGTGGAACATCACCGACGACTGCCGGCGATTGCCGTAGATCAGCGTGAAGCGGGAGCGCGGCTCGCGCGCCAGGATCGTCTTGACCAGCGAAAGGATCGGCGTGATGCCGCTGCCGGCCGCGAAGCCGACATAGTGCCGGGCGCGGGATGCGTCGCGGGGCGAGTGGAAGCGCCCCTCGGGCGTCATCACGTCGATCGTGGCGCCCGCCGTCAAGGTGTCGTTGGCCCAGGCCGAGAAGCGGCCGCCGGCGACCTTCTTGATTGCGACGCGCAGTTCGCCGTCGTCCAGCCCGCTGCAGATCGAATACGAGCGGCGCAGCTCCTCCCCGTCGAGACGCGCGCGCAGGTTCAGGTGCTGGCCCGGCTCGAAGCGGTACTCGGATGCCAGCTCCGGCGGCACGTCGAAGCACAGACTGATCGAGTCGGCCGTCTCGCGCCGGACGTCGGCGATCCTCAGCGTATGGAAGCGGGGGGTCATGTCGGTCCGGACTGCGTCATAGCGGCTTGAAGTATTCGAACGGTTCGCGGCACGCGCGGCAGCGGTACAGCGCCTTGCACGCGGTGGCGCCGAACTGCGACAGCCGCTCGGTGTCG
>JBLMYK010000324.1:0-2651 GCA_050258235.1 Gemmatimonadota bacterium
CGCCGAAGTTCAGCAGCTTCTTCAGCTTCAGGCCGATCCAGTTCGGATCCATCACGCGCATGTCGAGCGAGATCAGCTTGCACAGCCCGTCGAGCACCTTCGGATATTCGCCCGCCAGCCAAATCGAGTAGGGGCGGCGGCTGCCGTCGGGCAGCTGCAGCTCCTTCACACCGAGCACGAAGTCGTCGCCGGTGTTGGCGTTGGCCACGTCCACGGTCCAGCTCATCGTGCCGCGCGGTCCGGCCTTCGGCTCCTTCTTGCTGAACAGCGCGTTCATCACCGGCGTGGGCATCGGCAGCAGCTGCTGCTCGAGGTCGCGGAACACACCGAGCTGCTCGCAGCGCCAGCGCACGATGTTGGCGAACGCCGCCACCACGCCGTTCTGCCACCTCATCTCGCCGCGCGGCGGCATCGGCAGCATGAAGCCCTGCTCGTCGCGCGCCTTGGCAAGCGCGTCGAGCTTCATCTTCAGCCACGCGCGGTCCTCGCTGCGCATGTCCATCGACAGCGCCTTGGCGATCGCGCCCAGTCCGCGCGGCTGCTCGGCGCCGTTGACCCACACCTCGAACGGCATCGGCGGATTGCCGTTGCTCTCGACCTGGCCGATGAAGATCGCGAATTTCTCGTTGCGCCCGGGCACCTCGACCATGTAGGTCCAGGCCATGTTGCCTTCGGACAGGTCCGGCCGGCTCGGCCATTTGAGGCTCGCCAGCGCCGGCTGCGGCGCCGAGTCGAGCCGCACGCGGCGGTCGGGATCGTCCTTCAGGTCCTGCGGCTCGCGCGTCTCGGGTTCTTTCTTCACCTCGAGCACCGAGCCGATCACGCTGTTCGGGCGATACGTCGTGATGCCCTTCAGCCCGGCCTGCCACGCCTCGAAATACAGCGACTTGAAGTCCTCGAACGGATAGTCCTCGGGCACGTTCACCGTCTTGCTGACCGCGGCGTCGATGTAGGGTTGCACGGCGGCGATCATCTTCATGTGGTCGAGCGCAGCCATCTCCAGCGCGTGCACGAACGACGCCGGCAGCTGACGCTCGTCGCCGCCCAGGTGCCGGTACATCCGGTACGCGTAGTCCTCGACCACGTATTCCTGCTTGCTGCCGTCCGGCATGCGCTTCTTGCGCACGTAGGTCCACGAGAACGTCGGCTCGATGCCGCCCGAGGCATTGCCGGCGAACGCGAGCGAGATCGTGCCGGTCGGCGCGATCGACAGCAGGTGCGAGTTGCGGATGCCGTGCACGCGGATCTGCGCCTTCAGGTGATCGGGCAGGCGCGACGCGCAGTGCGAGGCGGCGAGGAACTTGTCCGCGTCGAACAGCGGGAAGCGCCCCTTCTCCTTTGCCAGTTCGACCGACGCCTCGTACGCGGCGTCGCGCATCGCACACGCGATGTCGCTGGCGACCCCAAGCCCCGCCTCGGAGTCGTAGCGCAGGTTGACCATCGTCAGCGTGTTCGCCAGCCCGGTGAAGCCCAGGCCGACGCGGCGCTTGTTCATCGCCTCGCGATGCTGCTCCGGCAGCGGCCACAGCGTCGCATCGAGAACGTTGTCGAGCGCGCGGATCGATACCTTGACCACGTCGCGGAAGCGCGCGAAATCGAACGCCGCGCTGTCGGCGAACGGATCGATCACGAAGCGCGTCAGGTTGATCGAGCCGAGGCAGCAGCAGCCGTATGGGGGAAGCGGTTGCTCGCCGCACGGGTTCGTCGCCGCGATCGTTTCGCAGTACGACAGGTTGTTGTCCTGGTTCACGCGGTCGATGAACACCACGCCCGGCTCGGCGTGGTTGTAGGTCGACTGCATGATCTGCTCGAACAGTTCGCGCGCACGCGCGCGGCGATAGACCCAGGTGCCGTCGGCGCGCTTGTAGCCGCTGTCGCGATCGAACGGCTCCGCGCCGTGCCAAAGCTCGATCTCGCCATCGGCCTCGACCGCGCGCATGAAGTCGTCGGTCACGGCGACCGACATGTTGAAGTTCGACAGCGACCCGTCGCGCTTGGCGTGGATGAAGGCCTCGATGTCCGGATGGTCGCAGCGCATCATTCCCATCTGCGCACCGCGCCGCGCGCCGGCCGATTCCAGCGTCTCGCAACTCTTGTCGAACACGCGCATGTACGACAGCGGGCCGCTGGCGCGCGAATGCGTTCCCTTGACCAGCGCGCCGCGCGGGCGGATGTGCGAGAAGTCGTAGCCGACGCCGCCGCCGCGCCGCATGGTCTCGGCGGCCTGGTTCAGCGCCAGGTAGATCGACGGCAGGCCTTCGCCGTTGACGCCGCTGATCGCGTCGCCGACCGGCTGCACGAAGCAGTTGATCAGGGTCGCGGCGATCTCGGTGCCGGCGGCGGAATTCACGCGGCCGCCGGGAATGAAGCCGTCGACCATCGCCTCGTAGAAGCGGCGCTCCCAATCCGCGCGCACCTCGGCCTTCTCCACTGCCGCCAGCCCGCGCGCGACCCGCCGCCGCACGTCATCGACCGACTTTTCGTCGCCCTTCGCGTATTTCTCGAGCAGAACGTCGGTCGAAATGGGCTGCTCTTCGAGCAGCAACTGGGCCTTGTCCAGTTTCATGCGGCTGACTCCTCTGGTCGCTGTCCGTGCGGTTGCGTGCAGCGTTTGCATCGAATTCGGAGCGGCTCAGTATAGGAACTTCCGG
>JBLMYK010000325.1:0-9829 GCA_050258235.1 Gemmatimonadota bacterium
GCTGGCGCGCAGGGGGGTGCCCAGGGTGGCGCGCAGGGCGGTGCCCAGGGTGGCGCGCAGGGCGGTGCCCAGGGTGGCGCGCAGGGCGGTGCCCAGGGCGGTGCTCAAGGTGGCGCGCAGGGTGGCGCGCAGGGAGCAACTCGCTGACGCAAGCTACCGCTGCAATAAGAGCTTGACCAAAAAACGCCGGCCATTGTGCCGGCGTTTTTCTTACCATCCCGTGCCGGTACACCCGACGTTCGAAGGCAAGACGCAAGGAGACCTCGGTGCAACGACGACTGCTCGGCATTTTGCTGGGACTCTTGCCACTCTTGGCGGCGGCTGACGGTAGCCCCCTCGGTATGTCGTACGTTGATACCAAGGATCTGAAACTCGTCTACTTGGATCCGCTTGGATTTCTCGCCCCGTACGCGATACGGACCTACACCAACTCCCTGAACTGGCAGCGCCGTACGTTCGGCTGGACCCCGTCTGAGCCCACGACGATCCTGCTCAGGGACTCTTCGGACTACGGAAATGCAATCACGTGGGCAGCACCGCGCAATCTGCTGTACTTCGACGTCGCACCTCTGTCACATGCTTTCGAGACCTACCCGGCAAGCGAACGTCTGTACACCTTGATGAACCACGAAATGGTCCACGTTGTTCAAGGCGATGTTGCGAACGACGAGGACAGGACGTGGCGACGGCGGTTTTTCGGCAAGGTCGCGCCCCAGCCCCAGAACCCTGAGTCTCTACTGTACGGGTATCTCACGGTGCCTCGCTTCAACGTGCCGCGATGGTGGCTAGAGGGCTCCGCCGTGTTCATGGAAACCTGGATGGCCGGTGGCCTGGGGCGTGCGCAAGGTGGCTACGATGAGATGGTGTTCCGCGCAATGGTCAAGGACGGAGCCCACTTCTACGACCCGCTTGGACTCGAGTCGCGCGCCGTACGCGTCGACTTCCAGATCGGCGCCAACGCGTATCTTTATGGCACGCGGTTCATGACCTGGCTCGCCTATACGTACTCTCCCGAGCAGGTTGTTCAATGGATCAGACGCGACGCGGGCAGCAAACGACACTACGCCGACCAGTTCCAGCACGTCTTCGGGTTGCCGCTCGATCGTGCGTGGCAGGACTGGGTTGCGTTCGAGCGGGAGTTTCAGCGCCGCAATCTGGAGAGAATTCGCGAGCATCCGATCACCCCTCATCACACCCTCGTCGCACGCGCGCTCGGATCGATATCGCGCATGTTCTACGACGAGTCGACGGGCGTTCTGTATGGCGCGTTTCGCTATCCCGGTGTCGTCGAGCACGTCGGCGCGCTGAACACCCGCGACGGCAGCATCCGGAGGCTCGCGGACATAAAGCGAGCGATGCTTTACCGCGTTGCCTCGTTTGCATACGACCCTGGCAGCGGAACCGCCTTTTATACGAATGACAACCTAGCGTGGCGCGATCTGATGGCCGTCAACGTCAAGACGGGCGAGGAACGGGTTCTGTTGCAGGATTGGCGGATCGGCGACATCGCTTTCAATCCCGCGGATCGTTCACTGATCGGCGTGCGCCACACGAACGGGCTGGCGATGCTGGTGCGCATCCCCTACCCCTATTCCGAGTGGAAAGCCATTTACACATTTCCGTACGGCGTCGTTCCGTTCGATCTCGACATATCGCCCGACGGGTCGCGCCTGTCGGCTTCGATGAGCGAAGTCGGCGGCGAGCAGTACTTGCGCGTCTGGAAACTCGAACGACTCTTCGCAGGCGACGTCCGGCCTCTGAGCGAGTTCCGCTTCGGTCAGTCCGTCCCGGAGTGCTTCGTCTTCTCCAAGGACGGTCGCTATCTATACGGCAGCAGCTACTACTCGGGAGTATCGAACATCTTCCGCTACGAGGTTGCAACCGGGACTGTCGAGGCGGTTTCGAACGCCGAATCGGGATTCTTCCGACCGATACCACTCGCCGACGGGCGATTGGTCGTGCTCACGTACACAAGCGACGGGTTTGTTCCCGCGATCATCGACGCCAAGCCCGTGCGGGACGTGAGCGCGATTTCGTTTCTGGGGGCGGAGCTCGCAGCGAAGCATCCAATCGTGACTACATGGCAGGTGCAGCCGCCCAGTGCCGTCGACCCGGACAAGCTGGTCATAGACAAGGGGCCATATGACCCGAAACGCAACGTCACGCTCGTGAGCGCATATCCGGTGCTGCAAGGCTACCGGGCCTATGGGGGAATCGGCTATCGGCTCAACTTCGAGGACCCGCTTCGCTATGTGAACCTGGGAATCACCGCGGCCTATACGCCGTCCACATCGCTTGCAGGAAACGAGCGTGCACATTTCGACGCCAAGCTCAGTTACCTGGGCTGGCGGGCGGGCGTTGCATGGAACCGGTCCGACTCCTACGACCTCTTCGGTCCCACCTTTCGCGCGCGGCGGGGGTTTGCGACAACGCTTGGGTACGACGATTCTCTGATCTATGACGAGCCGCGCCGGCTGCAATGGACCACGGACGTGGCCTATTACAACAATCTGGATGCGCTGCCCGCCGCTCAGAACATCCCCGCCCCGGCTCCACGGCTGTTGTCCGGACAAACAGGCCTTTTCTACACCAATCTGCGTCGATCGCTCGGGGCGGTCGATGACGAAAAGGGCTGGAGCGGAGACATCGTGCTCGCAGCGAACCACGCGAGTGGCAGGACGGTCCCCCAATTGCGCGGCGATGTCGACCTCGGTGTAGCGCTGCCGATCGAGCACTCGTCGGTCTGGTGGCGCAGCGCCGTCGGCATTGCGGACGGCGACCGCAGCAACCCTTACGCGAACTTCTACTTCGGCGGTTTCGGAAATAATTACGTCGACAACCATGCGGTCAAACGCTACCGTCAGTACGATTCCTTCCCGGGATTCAAGATTGACGAACTGGGCGGCCGCAGCTTCGCGCGCACGATGCTGGAGCTGAACCTGCCGCCGACCGTGTTCGAGTCAGTCGGCACACCAGACTTCTATCTAGCCTGGCTGCGGCCCGCCATCTTCGCCTCGAGCCTGTGGACGGAACCGATGAATGCTTCGTTGCGGAATCGTTACGCCAGCGTCGGCACCCAGATCGACCTGAGGTTCAACGTGCTGCACTGGTACGACATGACGCTCTCCGCGGGGTACGCGATCGGTTACCGGAGTGGAAGACGCGCAGGCGACGAGTGGATGGTCTCGCTGAAAATCATGTGACCGCGCGGGCGCAACGGCATGCGGCCTGAGGCCCTGTTGCCCATCTTCGTGGGCCTGCTGCCGGTGGCGAGTTTCCTTGCCGCTCTGCTCTACCTGGACAGCTACAAGCTGGTCAAGCTGCGCGTTGTCGTCGCGGTCCTTGCGGTCGGCGCCACGGCTGCCGGCGTGACCTATGTCGCGAACTCGTTGCTGACAGACTGGTGGGCGATCGACTTCAAGACGCTCACCCGCTACGTTGCGCCACTGCTCGAGGAGTGCTTCAAAGGCCTGGTGATCGTCGTACTGATCCGCACCCACCGGATCGGGTTCCTGATCGACGCCGCCATCTTTGGTTTCGCCGCCGGCACGGGGTTCGCGATGGTCGAGAACCTCTATTACCTTCACCTCTTTCCGCACGCCGGTCTCGGCATCTGGATCATTCGCGGTTTCGGAACCGCCATCATGCACGGGGGCGCGACCGCGATCTTTGCCGTGATGGGAGTCGCGCTCCTGGAGCGCACCCCGGGCGCCGGCGTGCGCGCACTTCTGCCCGGCTACCTGCTCGCCGTGGCGCTGCATTCGGCGTTCAATCATTTCTTTCTGTCGCCGCTGGTTTCGACGGCAGGCATCCTGCTGGTGCTGCCGCCGCTTCTTTACGCGGTATTCAGGCGCAGCGAACAGGCCGTCGGCGACTGGCTCGGCAAGGGCTTCGATACCGATACCGAGATGCTGGAGTTGATCAATTCGGACCATTTCTCCGACTCGCCCATCGGTCGCTACCTGCATTCGTTGAAGGACAAGTTCGAAGGCCCGGTCGTCGCCGACATCTTCTGCTACCTGCAGCTGCACACCGAACTTGCGTTGCGCGCCAAGGGCATCCTGCTGATGCGCGAGAGCGGATTCGATGCGCCTCTGGACGACTCGACTGCCAGCAAGTTCGCCGAGATGCGCTATCTGCGGCAAAGCATCGGCCGCACCGGGCTGCTCGCGCTGCATCAGAAGCTGCGGATGAGCCACAAGGACCTGTGGCAGATCTATTCGGTGGCGAAGTGAAACGACCGCCGGTTCGTCAGGACGACACCTCGCTCAGTTGGCCGTCAGCGTCGATCAGCGCCGTCCTGACCGGCTTGTCGTCGCGGATCGCGCGCAGGACCTCTGCGTAGCCGCGTACCTGCGCTTCATAGGCCGGCCGCTCCGCCGGCGAGACGCTCCACTTGAAGTCGACGATCCAGAGTGCGTCGTCGTGCTCGACGAGCCGGTCAACACGCAGCAGTTTGCCGTTCGCGTCCATCAGGTCGAGCTCGGCTTCCGACCCGGCGCCGAAGAACTGCGGCAAACATTCGCGCACGCGCGCGGCAGCGGCGGCAACGCGCTCGGTCTGCACCCGATTCAGTGCGTGGTCGCGCGCGATCGCATCGAGCGCCTGGTCGCCGCGTTCCAGCAATGCGTGCCAGGCGCGCCCCAGCCGCTGCGCCTCGGTGCTCTGCTCTTCGGCCAATCGCGTGCCAGTCGGCAGCGGCGCGGGCAGGAAGTCGCGCACCGTGCGCGCGCCTGCCACGTCGACGGACGGCTGCGACGGCGCCGCGTCCGTCGACAACGGCTGTGCGCGCGACATCCGCGTGTACCAGGTGTCGTCCGGTGTTCCCGTCGCGGGTGCGGCACCGGACACGATCAGCACCTGCCGCGCGCGCGTGGCAGCGACATACAGCAGGTTCCAGTCCTCCTGCGCGCGCTGCGCGTCGTCTTGCGCAAACCACGCGGCGCGTGCCTCGTCGCGCCCCTGCTCGCCCCGCGCGACCAGCGAAATGTGATTCGGCGCCGGAGCATCCGGCGGCCAGTCGAGAAGCACGCTCTCGGCGTCGGCGCTCGGCCGCATGTGTGCATCGGCCACCACGACGATCTCGGCCTCCAGCCCCTTGGCCCCGTGAATCGTCATCACCCGCACCGCATCCCCGCTCGCTGCCGCGCCTTCGTCGGGTGCCTCTTCCGCAGCGCCACGCTTCAGCCCGGTGAGTTCATCGATGAAGCGCGGCAGGCTGGGGTAGCGGCCGGCATCGAGCGCCAGCGCGAGCTCGACGAACGCGTCCAGATTCGCCTGCACCTGCGCGCGCAGCGCAGACGGCGCGATCGCCGCGTAGCGGCGGCGCACGTCGCCCTCGTAATAGATGCGGTCGAGCAGGTCGTGCACCGGCAACACGCCGACAAGCGCCAGCCAGCGTTGCAGAAGCTGCCGCGCGCGCACCAGGCTCGCCGTTGCCGCCTCTCCCAGTGACTGCAATCGCAGCCACCAGCTGGCGCCAGGCGTTGAAGCGAGCCGGATCAGGTCTTCGTCGTCGCAGCCGAAGATCGGCGAACGCAGCGCGTGTGCGAGTTTCAGGTCGGCGAACGGCGCGCACAGGAAGGCGAGCAGTGCGGTGACGTCGTCGGCCTCGAGCGTGGCCAGCAGCCCGCCGCGCCGGTCGCTGACGAAGGGGATCCCTGCCGCGCGCAGCGCACGCTCGTACTCGGCGAGATGGGTTCGGCGCCGGACCAGCACCAGCACGTCGGACCAGCGCGCCGCGCGCTCGCCTCCGTCCTTCTCGCGCACGCGCAGCGTCGCCTTCCAGCGCACGATCTCGTTGGCGATGACGCGACCCTCGCGATACCGCGTGTCGCCGTCGCGCTCGGCGCGCGGCGTGGTCAGCACGTCACGCAGTTCGAGATCCTGCGGGTCGCGCGCGGGCGCTCGCCGCGGCTCCGCAAGCGGCAGCAGCACGAATGCACCCGCGGCCGGCGCCCGCGTGCTCTGCGGCTGGTACAGCGGATTCGCGCCCGGCAGCACGACGTTCAAGACGTCGATCAACGCCCGCGCATTGCGCCGCGTGACGTTGGTGCGCAGATGCGCGGCCCCGTAATCGCGTCGCAGCAGCCCGACTGCCGCATCGAATACGCGCGGCTCGGCGCGACGGAAGCGATAGATCGACTGCTTGGGGTCGCCTACGACGAACACGGTCGGCCTTCCGCCGGTTTCGTCGTAGGCGGCGAGCCACGACTGAAGCACCTGCCACTGCAGTGGGTTCGTGTCCTGGAACTCGTCGAGCAGGATGTGCCGATAGCGCGCATCGAGCCGGGCCTGCATATAGGCGGCGTGGTCCGGGTCGCCCAGCAGCCGGTGCGCGTGCCACTCGAGGTCGGTGAAATCAACCGCCTGCTGCTGGTCCTTCAGCCGCTGGTATGCGGCGATCAGCAGGCGCCCGCAGGCGAACGCCGCCTCGTTCAGTTTCAGCGCGCGCCAGGTGCGGTGCGCGCCAAGCACCTGCATCAGTGTTCCGGCAACGAACGCGTGCGTGTCCGCATAGCGCTGCGCCAGTGCATCGCTCGCGAGCTTCGGGCCGATGCGCTCCGCCGACAGTTGCGCAACCGGCGTCAGTTCGGCCTTCGTCAGCACTAGAAGACAGGCGCGGCGAAAATCCCTTCCGACGTCGGACGTCGCCAGAACCAGCCATTTCTGCGCACGCTCGATTGCCTGACCGATCGTCTTCAGCGGCCCGGCCGCCCGCCACAGATCCACCAGCGTCTGCACTTCCTGCACGAAATCGGCCGCCCGGACCTGCTTGCGCGGATCATCGTCCTCCGCCGCCCCCAGCGGCGCCAGCGCGCGTGTCACCGCCGCGTCCTCGTCCTTGCCGGCAAAACACCACCACTCCGCGCGCTTGTGCAGCAACTGTTCGACCAAGCGGCGCGCCGCGACTTCCCCGACGGCGTCGATCATCGCCTCCCAGGCGGCTCGCTCTGCCGCGTATTTCGGCCGCACCAGTTGCGCGCTGAAATGCAGCCAGGCATCGGCTTGCACGCGGTCGGACGCCTCCAGCAGTGCCGGCGAATAAGGCACGCCGGCACCGAGCGGCGCGCGCGCGATCAGCTGCCAGAACCAGCCGTGGAACGTTTCGATCGTCAGCGGCACGCGCGCGGTCAGGACCCGCTCGAACAGGTTGCGCGCGGACCCGAGCGCGGCACGCGCGTCTTCCGCATCGAGCCCACGCTCGTGAAGGAAATCGACCGCCTCCGCGTCACTGCACTGCGCCAGGTACCGCAGGTCCTCGAGCAGCCGCGTGCGCATTTCCTGGGCAGCGCGCCGCGTGAAGGTGATCGCCAGGATTTCGCCGGGTTCGGCTCCCGCCAGCAGCAGCCGCACGATGCGGCCGACGAGCAGCCAGGTCTTGCCGCTGCCCGCGCATGCTTCGACCACCACGCTCGCGTACGGATCGCAGGCGCGGCGCGCAAACGTCTGCGAATCGATCGGCTGGTCGTCGGCGAGGTAGTCGCTCATTGCTTATCGCCCGGTTCGTCGGACCAGAAGTCGCGCCGGCACAGGCCGCGCATTTCGCAGCGCTCGCACACCGCGTCGACGCCGAGCGCGGGCAGCGAGGCGCCCGCGGCGATGCGTCGCACGTCCTCGTGCAGCCGCTGCGCGACGCGCTCAACCAGACCCGCGAATGGCTGCGGCGGCGGAACGTCGCGTACGCCGCCATCCGCCTCCTTCGCGCGATCGAAACTGACATACGCGGCCGTCGCGTCGGGACGCGCAAGCAGCAGGCCGTAGAAGGGCAGCTGCACGTCCTCGCCCGCCTCTTTCAGCCCGCGCACCAGCACGTCGCGTCCGCGCGCCTTGTAATCGAGGACGCGCACGCCGCCATCGACGTGTACGTCGATGCGATCGATTCGACCGACGAGTTCGACTTCGCGGCCATCGGGCAGCGGCAATTGCCGAGCATGCGTCTGTTCCGCGGCCTGCCAGCGCCATCCTTCACCTGCGCACTGCTGCAGCCACTCGATGTAGCCATCGATCAGACCGTCGAAGCGGCGCTGGAACGCCAGCAGCGCGGGCGTGCGCTCGAGCTGGGGCTCGAACACCGCGCGAGCATGCGCCCTGAGATTCGCTGTGAGCGTGCCGGCATCGAGCGCGCGGAAGTCCACCGCGCCCCACTCGACGTGGAATCGGCGCAGCACTTCATGCAGGGCCTCGCCGAAGTCGCGCTTGTCCGGCAGCTCGAGCACTTCGTCGAGCTCGGCCAGTTTCAGGAGCCGGCGCGCGTAGAACTGGTACGCGCACTGCACCAGGCTCTGCGCGCTGCTGGCCGTGAGGGATGTCGGCAGCAGCGTCGGCGCGGCAGGCGCCGGCCGGACCTGCGCGCCGGTATCGACGGCGAATTCCTCCGTCGCCGCATCGCGCAGCAGATCGTCTGCGCCGGCGCGCGCGGCAACGAACTGCAGGCGCTCGAGGAGAGCCGACAACGGGTTCGGTTCGTCGCCGCACTGCGTGCGCCAGGTCGCCGCGACACGCGGCACCGTCGCGAGCAGCGCTGCCAGCTGCACACCCTGCCGACGCAGTTCAGCATCCGCGGTGGGCAAACCCACCGCGGCGCGCACCGCATTCGACATGAAGAGGGTCTCGTCGGGCAACGTCGGCAGGTGCCGTGCGTCGGCGCCGATCAGCAGCGCTGCGTCGAACGGGCGCAGATGCGCCGCAGCCATCGACACCATGACCACCGGCGAGTCGATCTGTCGGTCGACATACGAAACCTCCTCGAAGCGCTCGGCCAGCAGTGCGCGAAAGTCCGCCAGGCTCGCGCTGCCCGCGACGGACGCCAGTTCGCCCTCGAGCGAGTCGAGTTCACGCAGTACCTCGCGGCCGACGGAATCCCGATTCAATCCTTCGCGCATTCCGAGCGTCGTCAGCGCGGCGCCCAGCGCGCGTGCATGCCGAGCCAGCGACGTGCCGGGGCGCTGCGCGATCTGCGCTTGCGCATCGATCAACTGGATCAGCTCGTCCGCCTGCGTGCCGTCGACGCCTTCGCGGGCCGCCAGCTGCGCCAGCGCGCGCCGGATCATTCGAGCGCCCTGCAGCGTGCCGCTGGCGCGGATTGCGCGCTCGATCAGCGTGACCTCCTGCTCCTTGCCAGCGCGATCCGCCAGCGTGAACGGCGATTTCAGCCAGTCGAGCAGATCGCGCCAGTAGAGGTCGTCGCTGACCAGGTCGAACCAGCGCATCACCGCTGCCGCAGCGCTGGTCGTCGACAGTTTCCAGCCGGTTTCGTCCTGCACATTCACTGCCGCGCGTTCGAGCAGCGCACGCGCACGACGCGCGCAGAGCCGATCGAGTGCGATCAGCGCGATCGATCCGACGCCCGCGCGCCGCCAGTCGAGGACCTGACGCGCAACCGCGGTTGCCTCCTCCTCGAGCGAACGCGCACGCACGATGGTGAGCGGCGTCGCGGCGCGGTCAATATGCGCGGCGCGCTCCGCCAGCGGCACGGCTTGCTCGCTTCCGCACAGTTCGGGCCATGCCGCGGCAAGGACGGGTCGCGCGCGCAACGCGGCGGCCGTATCGGCAGCAAGCAGAAGCAGCGGGGCCCGCTGCGCGTAGCGCTGCAGGAACGCATGCTCCCAGGGTTGCAGCGCGTCGGCGACCGCATAGACGAGCGGAGTGGATGCCGCATTCGCCCGCGCATCGAGCTCGCGCAGCGCGTGAGCGGCGCTGCTGTCCCCGCGGCGCGTGCGCCACAGTTGCAGCACCAGCTGAGCCTGCGGCTCGAGTGCGCGCGCGGCGCGGACGCGGAAGTGGCGCGCCAAGGTCGCGTCGAGACGACCGGCGAATGCCTCCTCAT
>JBLMYK010000326.1:0-18736 GCA_050258235.1 Gemmatimonadota bacterium
GCGAGACCAAGCGCTACGAAGACATGATCAATCAGGGCCGCAGCGCTTTCCTGTCGGCGCCCCTGCAGGGCATGCTCGAGGGCGGTGTACCGATCATCGTCGACGGCCAGGTGATCGGCGCCGTCGGCGTGTCGGGCGTGCAGTCAAGCGAAGACGCGCAGATCGCGAAGGCCGGCATAACGGCGCTCGGCGCCTGAATCAGTCCGCGAGCGCCGCCCGCCGGCCGCGCTCGACATCGACGAGCGCGAGCACGAGCAGTCCGATCACGAAGAACAATCCGGTCACGAGGATCGCGAGCCGGTGATTGTTCGCGGTCAGCCACGTCACCAGGCCATAGGTGACCGGGCCGACCACGCCGGACATCCAGACCGCCGCGTTCCAGAGCGAGTAGAACTCGGCCAGCCGCGCAGCCGGCGCAAACACCCCGACCATTGCACGTCCGGCCGACTGGCTCGACCCCATGCAGATGCCGGCAAGGTTGGCCGCGATCCAGAAGCCGGGTGCCCCGGTCGACGCCGCGGCGACCAGCACCATCGCGATCCACCCCGCCAGCGTGATCGCCAGCGTCGCGCGATGCCCTATCGCATCCTGCACATAGCCGAACAGGAATGCGCCGATGGCCGCGGTGACGTTCACCGCCAGGATCATGATCATCGTCTGCACGACGGTAAAGTGCATCGCCTGCTGCGCGTAGATCGCGGCGAGCGCGATCACGACCGCGATTCCGGCCTGGTAGAAGAAGCCGCACACCATCAGCCAGCCGAAGTCGCGAAACACGGCGATGTGCTTCAGCGTGTGCAGCAGGCGCTGCGTCGACTCGGCGACGAAGTTCCGCACCGTGACGTCGGTGCGCGGGACCGCACGCTCGCGCACCATCACGAACATCGGCGCGGCCGCCAGTGCGAACAGGGCCGCGGTGATCCCCATCGTCACCGGGACGAACTGAGCCGCGGTCTGCCCATGACCTTGTGCCCACTGCACGTAGCCGAGACACAGGCCGAGCGCAAGCAGCCCGCCCAGATAGCCGAAGCTCCATCCCCAGCCCGACACTTTGCCCAGCGCTTCCGGGCGCGCCAGTTCCGGGAGAAACGCACTGTTCAGCGTTACGCCCGCTGAGAAGCCGAAATTCGAGATCACGATTGCCACGAGCGCCAGCGCGAGATCGCCCGGCCCCACGAATGCAAGCGCCACGGTCCCGAGAATGCAGGCAGCCGTGACGACGAGCAGCATGTGCTTCTTCTTCGCGTGCACATCGGCGTACGCGCCCAGCGGCGGCATCAGCAGCATGCCAACCAGGTAGGAAACCGATACCGCGAGCGTCCACGCGAGCGTGCCCCAGTCCGCGCCGCCGGCGACCACACTGACGAAATACGCGTTGAACACCGCGGTGAGCACCACGGTCGTGTAACCGGAATTCGCGAAGTCGTAGCACGACCACGCGAATACCTCGCGGCGGGTAACGCCCGGATTCAGCGCAGCGGGATCGAACAGCGGCATCGGCCGCGCATGCTACCTCCCCGCGCGCCACTGCCCACCTATACTCGCGCGGCATGAAGACTCTCGACCGCATCGATCGGCAGATCCTGGAGATCCTGCAGCAGGACGGCCGTCTCACCAACCAGGCGCTGTCCGAACGGGTCGCGCTGAGCCCGCGCGCCTGTCTGGAACGCGTGCGGCGTCTCGAAAAGGCCGGTTTCATCGCCGGCTACATGGCGATGATCGAGCCGCGCAAGGTGGGCGGCCTGCTGACGATCGTGGTCGAGGTGTCGCTGCGCGACCAGTCTGCCGCCACCCACGCGCGCTTCGAAGCGCGTATGCGCGCATGCGACGAGGTGATCGAGTGCTTCCTCGTCTCCGGACCATGCGACTACGTGCTGCGGCTGGCCTGCCGCAGCCTGGACCACTATCGCGACCTGACCAATGCCTGGACCGACGACCCGACGCTGGGGGTCGAGCGCATCGCGTCCAAGCCCGAACTGCAGACAGTCAAACCGTTCCGCGGGTACCCGATTTCCTGAGCGGGAACGGCCGCGCCGCAGATTCGGCGGCCGCCGCGCGCGGGTCCCGCCGAAGATGCGGCGCTACGGAGACACTTTCGCCACCCGTTGAGCCGGTTCTTCCTAGACTTTCCTCATGCGATGCGCGGGCACCGAAGCCCGACGCATTCAGCTCTTGATGAGGCGAATCATGGACGCACGTCTGACTCAAACCACCCGCGCGATCGCGCTCGAATCGGCGGTCGCGGCCCACAACTATCACCCGCTGCCCGTCGTGCTGCAGAGCGGCCGCGGCGAGTGGCTGACCGACGTCGACGGCAGGCGCTACCTGGACATGATGAGCGCGTATTCCGCGGTCAGCCACGGGCATGCGCATCCGCGCCTTGTCCGCGCACTCACCGAGCAGGCCAGGCGGGTCGCCGTGACATCGCGCGCCTATCACACGGAAGCGCTGGGTCCCTTCCTGGACAAGCTGGTGCGCCTCACCGGACTGGACCGCGCGCTGCCCGCGAACGGCGGCGCCGAATCCGTCGAAACCGCGATCAAGGCGGCGCGGCGCTGGGGCTATCGCGTGAAGGGGATTGCCGAGGACCGCGCCGAGATCGTCGTCGCGCGCGGCAATTTCCACGGCCGCACCACCACGATCGTCGGTTTCTCCAGCGAGGCGAGCTACCGCGACGGCTTCGGCCCCTTTACGCCGGGCTTCCGTCACTTCGACTTCGGCGATGTGGATTCGCTCGCAGCGGCGATCAGCGACAACACCTGCGCAGTTCTGATCGAACCGATCCAGGGCGAAGCCGGGATCGTCGTGCCGCCCGCGGGGTTCCTGCGCGCAGCGCGCCGGCTGTGCGACGAGCGCGGCGTGCTCCTGATACTGGACGAAATCCAGTCGGGCCTCGGCCGTACCGGCCGCTGGTTCGCGTTCCAGCACGAGGGCATCCGCCCCGACGGGCTGATCCTCGGCAAGGCGCTCGGCGGCGGGCTGCTGCCGGTCAGCTGCTTCGTGGCGACCGAAGAACTGATGAGCGTGTTCGATCCCGGCAGCCACGGCTCGACGTTCGGCGGCAATCCGCTCGCGTCCGCGGTGGCGCTCGAGGCGCTGAACGTGATCGAGGACGAAGGCCTGGTCGAACGCAGCGCGGCCCTCGGATCGCACCTGCTTGCGCGCCTGCGCGCGATCGACTCGCCGTTGATCCGCGCGGTACGCGGGCGCGGCCTGTGGGTCGGCGTCGACCTGGATCCCGCGCGGGTGTCGGCACGCAGGGTGGTCGAGCGGCTCGCAGAGCGGGGCGTGCTGTCGAAGGAGACACACGAGACAGTGATCCGGTTCGCGCCGCCGTTGACGATCACGCGCGAAGCGCTCGACTGGGGCATCGACACCTTCGTCGAGGTGCTGCGGGAGTTCCAGCCGCTGTCGGCGCGGCTTGCCGGATCGGGCCGCCGCCCCGCGTCGAGGACGCTCGCGTCGCCGGCTGCCGGGCGCGCCGCCCCAACGCCCGTGCGGCCGCACCTGATGATGAGCGCGCCGGATCGCTTCGAGGTCAGCTACCGCATCAATCCCTGGATGGACCCGGCCGCATGGCGGCCCGCCGCGGGCCGGCTGCATCAGGACGCACGCCGCGAGTGGCAGCAACTGAGGCAGACCTACGAGCACCTCGGCGCGCGCGTCGACGTGCAGCCGGCAGCCGGTGGATTGCCCGACATGGTGTTCACCGCCAATGCTGCTTTCGTGCTCGATCGCAAGGCGCTCTTGGCGCGCTTCCGCTGCAGAGAGCGACGTGGCGAGGAACTTCCGAACCGGGCATTCTTCGAGGCGCTGCGCGCGCGCGGCGAAATCGATTCGATCGTCGAAACGCCGCCGGAACTGTTCTTCGAGGGTGCCGGCGACGCGGCCTGGGATCCATGGCGCGGCGTGGTCTGGACCGGCCACGGCCAGCGTTCAAGCGTTGAAATGCAGCAGGTGATCGGCGAGCGCTTTGCGGTACCCGCAGTTGCGCTGGAACTGATCGACCCGCGCTTCTATCACCTGGATACCTGCCTGTGCCTGCTGTCGCACGGTGAGGTTCTGTTCCACCGGCCGGCGTTCTCGCCGCGGGCGGTCGACTTGCTGGAAGAGTTGATCGGACGCGAGCGCTTGATCGAGGTCGGTGACGAGGATGCCCATCGCCTGGCGGTGAACGCGGTCTGCATCGGCGACGATGTCGTGCTCTGTCATGCCAGCGATACGCTGCGCGCTCGGCTGCAGCAACTCGGCTATCGGGTCCACGTGGTGCCGCTCGGCGCATTCAACCGGTCGGGAGGCGCGGCGTACTGCCTGACCCTGCGCCTGGACCTGGCGACGCGGCCGCTGGTCCGCCACGACGTCCCGCTGATCGAAGCCGATCTGGCCGAACTGCGCGCCGCCTGACGGCCACGCGCAGGTCGTGTCAATTGCCCGCCGCCGCTGTGCGGCGGATCGACCGTTCTCATGTCGATTTCTCATCCGAAGACCGGATCAACAGCCCGTTGAGCGCGCTTCATAGTCCAGTCCTGCAATCAACAAGAATCGCTGGGCTGTCGATGAAGATCGTTTCCGTCTCGGACGCCGCGCGCGCATCGAACGATGCGTCGCGCGCGACGCTGCGCTTTGAAAACGGGGCGCCGACGCCGGCGCACTCCGATCAGGCAGAGCCCTCCGCGGACCAGCGTGCGATTCTCGAACGCGAACTCGACCGCCTGCAGCAGGCGATCCAGATCGACCAGCAGGCCGCCGGACAGCACCTGAACTGGCTGCTGCTGTCGCAGGCGCTGTTCATGAACGCTTTCCTGATCGTGCTGCTTCTGGGCGGCTCAACGACGCTGACCTTCGCGCGCTGGCTGCTGCTCGGGCTCGCAGTGCTCGGCGTGACCGCGGCGGTGATGCTGCACGCCGCTTTGCGGCGCAAGCGCGAAGAGGTCGCGATGCTCTGCCTGCAGCGGCGCGCGGTCGAGCTTTCGTTGCAGAAGGACTTCGGTCGCGTGCCGATGTTCCCGCCGAGTCGCAACGAGGCGCCGTCGGCGGCGCTGCCGGCGATCTTCCTGACCGCGTGGGGTTTGCTGCTCGCCTACGCGCTTATCTCGCCGCGCTGATCCGCCGGGCGGCGATTACTTCGCCCAGCGCGGCTTGCGCTTGTCGATGAAGGCGTCCATCCCCTCGCGCCCTTCCTCGTGCGCGAAACTGCAGGCGATCACGTGACCCGCAACCTCGTAGGCCCGTTCGAGGCCGGAGTCGAGCTGCTCGTAGAACGCGCGCTTGCCCTCCGCCACCGTCACGCGCGGCTTGGCGACGACCTGCTGCGCCAGCCGCTGCACTTCGGCGTCCAGTTCCGTGGCAGGCACGACGCGATTGACCAGCCCCCACTGCAGGGCCGTCTGCGCGTCGATCATGTCGCCGGTCAGCAGCATCTCCATCGCGCGCTTGCGCGACAGGTTGCGCGCCAGCGCGACCCCGGGCGTTGAGCAGAAGAAGCCCCATGTGACGCCGGGAGTGGTGAACTTGGCAACATCGGCCGCCACCGCAAGGTCGCACTGGGCGACCAGCTGGCAACCCGCGGCCGCGGCGGCACCGTGAACGCGTGCGATCACGGGCTGCGGCAACCGCGTGATCGAGACCATCATCCGGCTGCACCGGCGAAACATCGCCTCGATCGCGGGCTGCGCGCCGAGCGCGCGAATCTCCTTCAGGTCGTGCCCGGCGCAAAAGCCCTTGCCCGCCCCGGCGAGCACCACGACCCGGACACTGTCGTCCTTCGCGATCGCGTCGAACGCACCCTGCAGCGCGTCGATCATTTCGCCGGTCAGCAGGTTGAACTGCTGCGGCCGGTTCAGTGTCAGCGTCGTGATGCCGCCCGCGTCCTCGCGCAGCAGCACCGGTTCGATGGGTTGCGGAACAGCACTCACGGTGGCCTCCTAGACGTCGATCGCGGCAGCCGATTTCGCCTGCTGCCGCAGGATGAATTTCTGGATCTTGCCGGTCGAGGTCTTGGGAATCTCCCCGAACACGACGCGCTTCGGCACCTTGAATCCCGCCAGGTGCTGGCGGCAATGCGCGAGCAGTTCCTCCGGCGTCGCATTCGACCCCTGCTTGAGTTCCACGAATGCGCACGGAACCTCGCCCCACTTCGGATCGGGCTGGGCCACGACCGCAGCCGCCATCACCGCCGGATGCCGGTAAAGCACATCCTCCAGCTCGATCGACGAGATGTTCTCGCCGCCGGAGATGATGATGTCCTTGCTGCGATCCTTGATCTTCAGGTATCCGTCCGGATGCGTGACCGCCAGGTCGCCCGAGTGGAACCACCCTCCGGCAAACGCCTCCTGCGTCGCCTTGTCGTTCTTCAGGTAGCCGCGCATCGTGATGTTGCCGCGGAACATCACCTCGCCGATCGTCTCGCCGTCGGCCGGCACCGGCCGCATCGTCTCCGGGTCGAGAACGGCGACCGCCTCTTCCATCGGATAGCGCACGCCCTGGCGTGCATTCAGCATCGCGCGCTGGCCGACATCGAGCTGCTCCCACCCGGCCTGCGGCGGACACACGGTCGCCGGTCCGTACACCTCGGTCAGCCCGTACACGTGCGTGAGACTGAACCCCATGCGCTCCATGCCCTCGATCAGCGCCGCCGGCGGTGCAGCCCCGGCAACCATCGCGTACACGCGATGCGAGATGCCCTGCTTCAGTTCGGGCGGTGCGTTGACCAGCAGCGCGTGCACGATCGGCGCGCCGCAGTAGTGCGTGACGCCGTGCCGGCGGATCGCGTCGAAAACCGCCGCCGCCTCGACCTTGCGCAGGCACACGTTCGTGCCGGCCATCGCGGCGACGGTCCAGGGAAAGCACCACCCGTTGCAGTGGAACATCGGCAGCGTCCACAGGTACACGGGGTGCTGCGGCATCGCCCACACCAGGATATTCGACACCGCGTTCAAATAGGCGCCGCGATGGTGATAGACGACACCCTTGGGATTGCCGGTCGTGCCCGACGTGTAGTTCAGCGCGATCGCGTCCCACTCGTCCGCCGGCGGCTGCCAGTGGAAGTCCGGGCGTCCGGTAGCGAGCAGCGCTTCGTAGTCGAGTGCTCCGATCCGCTCACCGGGCCCGTCGTAAAGGGGATCGAGGACGTCGACGACTTCGATCGGCTGCGCGAGCTGGGCCAGCGCCGCACGCGCGACCGCTGCGAACTCGCGGTCGACGATGAACAGCTTTGCCTCCCCGTGCGCGAGCATGAATGCGACCGACGCCGCGTCCAGCCGCGTGTTGATCGCATTGAGCACGCAGCCGGCCATCGGGATGCCGAAGTGCGCCTCGACCATTTCCGGCGTGTTCGGCAACATCACCGCGACGGTGTCGCCGCGGCCGAACCCGCGAGCGTGCAGTGCGCCCGCCAGCCGGCGGCAGCGCGCGTACAACTCGGCCCAGGTACGGCTGAACGATGCGCCATGGACGACGGCAACGCGGTCCGGGAATACGGTGGCAGAGCGTTCGAGAAACGTGAGCGGGCTGAGCGGCGCGTAGTTGGCGGCGTTCCTGTCCAGTCCCTCGTCGAAGATCGTCGATGGCATGGTTGAGTCCGTATTAGAGCTGCGCCAGCGTCTTCACGTGCGCGGCCACGCTGCGGCCGAGCGCGCTGAGGTTGTAGCCCCCCTCGAGCGAGCTGACGATGCGGCCTGCGCTGTGGCGGCGCGCAAGTTCCATCAGCCGGCGCGTGATGTAGGCGTAATCCGCTTCCACCAACCCCATCTGGCCGAGGTCGTCCTCGCGGTGCGCGTCGAAGCCGGCGGAGATGAAGATCATCTCCGGGGCGAACTCCTGCAGGCGCGGCATCCAGGTCTCGTCGACCACCGTGCGCACCACGTCCCCCTTGGTGCCGGCCGGCAGCGGCACGTTCAGCATGTTCGGGGCGACGTTCTCGGTCCCGGTGTATGGATAGAAGGGATGCTGGAAGAAGCTTGCCATCAGCACGCGCTCGTCGCCGGCGAGGATCTCCTCGGTGCCGTTGCCGTGATGGACGTCGAAATCGATGATCGCCACCCGCTTCAGTCCGTGCTGCTCGATCGCATGCAACGCGCCGATGGCGACGTTGTTGAAGAAGCAGAAACCCATCGCGCCGGCCGGCCGCGCATGGTGGCCCGGCGGGCGCACCGCACAGAACGCGTTGTCCAGCGCGCCGCCGATCACCTGGTCGGCGGCCTCGATCACCGCGCCCGCCGAGCGCAGCGCCGCGTCCCAGGTAGCGGGGTTCATCGACGTATCCGGATCGAGCGGGCAATAACCGTGCTTTGGTATCCTCGATCGCAATGCTTCGATGTAGTCCCGATCATGCGCGCGCGCGACCTGGTCGATGGTCGCGGCGGGGGCATCGATGTGCTCCAGGTGCATCGCCAGGCCGATCGCGATCAGGTGATCCTGGATTGCCGCCAGGCGTTCCGGACTCTCCGGATGCCAGGAGCCCATCTCGTGCGCCGCGCACGCGGCGTGCGTGATGAATCCCGTATGCACGACCTTCTGTCTCCTTTGCCCCGTCCGGAACGAGTGTAATGCTGGAACAACTCAGAAAATGCGCAGCCCAGATCTCGGGTGTGATCGTAGGCAAGGACCTGCAGGTTCGCCAGAGCCTGACCTGCCTGATGGCGGGCGGACACCTGCTGATCGAGGACGCGCCAGGTGTGGGAAAGACCACGCTGGCGCAGGCGATCGCGATCTCGCTCGGACTGCCGTTCCGCCGCATCCAGTTCACCAGCGATCTGCTTCCTTCCGACGTGATCGGCGTGTCGGTCTATGACCGCAGCAACGCCCAGTTCGTTTTTCACCCCGGCCCCATATTCACGGAGGTGCTGCTTGCCGACGAGATCAACCGCGCCAGCCCCAAGACGCAGAGCGCGCTGCTCGAGGCGATGGAGGAAAGCCAGGTCTCGGTCGATGGGCTTTCGCGCCCCCTGCCGCAGCCGTTCTTCGTGATCGCCACGCAGAACCCGCTGCACCAGGTCGGCACCTTCCCGCTGCCCGAGTCGCAGCTCGACCGCTTCCTGATGTGCATCAGCCTCGGCTACCCGGATCGCGCCGCCGAGCGGACACTGCTGTCCGGCGCGGCGCGCCGCGACATGCTGCGCACGCTGGCCGCGGTGGCGCGACCGTCCGATGTCCTGGCCGCACAGGCCGCGGTGAAGAAGGTCTTCGTGTCCGACGCGCTGCTCGACTACGTGCAGGCGCTGCTCGCACACAGCCGCTCGTCCGGCAAGTACGCGGAAGGTCTCAGTCCGCGCGCCGGGCTGGCGCTGCTCGCCGCGTCGCGCGCATGGGCCTGGCTCGACGGCCGCGACCACGTGATCCCCGAGGATGTGCAGAACGTGCTGCCCGCGGTGGCCGGACATCGCCTGCATTTCTCGCAGCGCGATGGCGGACGCGTGCTGCACGGACGCGAACTGGTCACGCGCCTGGCGCAGGCGGTCCCCGTGCCGTGAGCTTCACTGCGCATCCGCTGTCGATCCGCATCGCCGCCTGGATTGCCGGGCGCGACGGGGTCGAGCACGGCGACGTGCTGCTCGACCGCCGCCGCGTGTACATCATCCCGACCCGCGCCGGCATCGTGTTCGGCGCGGCGATGCTGGTGCTGCTGATCGGGTCGATCAACTACGCGCTGCAACTGGGCTTCATCCTGACCTTCCTGGTGACCAGCATCGCGCTGGTCGCGATGTACCACACGCACCGCAACCTGACGCGCGTGCAGTTGCGCGGCCATCGCGTCGAAAACGTGTTCGCCGGTGATGTCGCGACATTCGAGATCGTCGCCAGCAATCCGACCGTCGTGCCGCGTCATGCGCTGGGCTTCGCGCTGCTGTCGCCGACGCGCGAGCGGCTGACGTCGGTCGCCGCCGATATTCCCGCCGGCAGCACGCGCCTGGTGCGTCTCGGGCTGCCGGCCATGGTGCGCGGCCGGCTCGCCTGCCCGCGCATCCGGATCGAAACGCGCTTCCCGTTCGGACTCTGGCAGGCGTGGGCGTACTACACGCCGCCGCTGACGGCGTTCGTGTTCCCGAAGCCGGAGGATGACGCGCCACCGCTGCCCGCGACTGCAGGCGGCACCGGAGAAGGAGTCGGTCTGTCTTCGACCGGCGACGATTTCGCCGGCGTGCGCCCGTACCAGCCCGGCGATCCGCAGAAGATGATCGCGTGGCGGCTCGCCGCGCGCTCGGACGATCTTTCGGTCAAGCTTTTCGATGCGCCGAGCGGCGGCGAACTGATCCTCGACATCGACGAGCTGCCGGCGCGGATGTCCCATGAGGAGAGGCTGGCACGGCTCGCCCGCTGGGTGCTGGTCGCCGACGCGGCGCGCGTGATGTGCGGTCTGAAGCTGCGCGGACGCACCGTCGAACCCGGTGTCGGCGCAGAGCATCGCGAGCGTTGCCTGATCGCGCTGGCGCTCGCGTAAGGGGACGCGCGTGCCCGGCCGCTCCAGTCGCCTGACCTCCACCACCTGGGAAGCCCTGCGACGCCTCGCGCAGGCGCTGATCCAGCCGCAGATGTCGAGCGCGGCGCGCGAGCGGCGCGATGTGCTGGTGCTGCTGCTGGCAATCGCGCTGGTGGTCTCCCCGCACTTCGAGCACCTCGCATGGTGGGCGATCGCGACCTTTGCCGCGCTCTGGTCCTGGCGGCTCTGGCTCACCGTTGCCCAGCGGCCGGCGCCGGGGCATCTGGCCATGCTGCCGCTGCTGCTCGCGGCCGCCGTGCTCGTCTGGCTCGAGTACCGCACGCTGCTCGGCCGCGACGCCGGCGTCACATTCCTGCTGCTGCTGATCGCGCTGAAGCTGCTGGAACTGCGCGCGCGGCGCGACATCTTGGTCGTCATCTTCCTGGCGTTCTTCATCCTGCTGACGCAGTTCCTGTTCGACCAGGGACTGCCGGTCGCGCTGCTGGCATTCGCCGCGGTGGTGCTGCTGTTCTTCGTGCTCGTCAGCGTGAACCTGACCGGCGACGACCTGCCGGCCGCGCACAAGCTGCGGCTCGTCGGGATCATCGTGCTGAAGGCGATCCCGCTGACCGCGATGCTGTTCGTTCTGTTTCCACGGATTTCCGAGCCGCTCTGGGGACTGCCACGCGATGCCTTTTCGGGCACGACCGGCCTGTCCAATTCGATGGCCCCCGGATCGATCAGCCGCCTGCTGCAGTCGGATCAGGTCGCGTTCCGCGTGCGTTTCGACAAGGCGCCGCCGGCCAAGGACACGCTGTACTGGCGCGGACCGGTGTTCGGTTCGTTCAACGGCCGCGTCTGGGGCCCGCTCTTGCACCGCGTCGCACCGCCGCCGCTCGCCGCGCAGGCCGACCCCGCGTCGGCGACCGATTACACGGTCACGCTCGAGCCCAACCAACGCGACTGGCTGTTCGCGCTCGACCTGCCGCTGATCGCGCCGGCGCACGAAGAACTGCATCCGCGCCTGGCGAGCGACGGACAGCTGCTGGCCGGCACGCTGGTCACGCAGCGCGTGCGCTACACGCTCCGCTCGTACACGCGCTACGCGATGGGGCTGAACGAAACGGAGTCGTCGCTGCGCGACTGGGTCGCGCTGCCCGGCGGATTCAACCCGCGCACGCTGCAGTTCGCCGAGGAGCTGCGGCGCCGCACGCCGGGCGCACAGACGCGCGTGGGCGATGCCGACCTGATCCGCGCCGTGCTCGACTTCTTCCGCCGCGGCGGATTCACCTACACGCTGGCGCCCGCGCTGCTCGGCCGCAACTCGATCGACGAATTCCTGTTCGACACCAAGGAAGGATATTGCGAGCACTACGCAGCGGCATTCGTCGTGCTGATGCGCGCGCTCGACATTCCGGCGCGAGTCGTGACCGGATACCAGGGCGGCGAGATCAATCCGGTCGACGGATTCATGACCGTGCGCCAGTCCGATGCGCATGCCTGGGCCGAAGTGTGGCTGGCGGGTCGCGGCTGGACACGCGTCGATCCGACCGCGGTCGTCGCGCCGATCCGCATCGAGGAAGGCGCGGCGGAGATCGCGCGGCGCGCCGGGCTCGATCTCGGGCGCGCGGCCTCCGGGCCCGAGGCGCCGGCCTGGCTGCGCTGGATGCGCTCGGCCCGCTTCCGCTGGGAAGCGCTGCAGAATGCGTGGAACCAGTGGGTGCTGTCGTATTCGCCCGAACGCCAGCGTGCGCTGCTCGAAGGGCTCGGCCTCGAACCGAACTGGCGCATGCTCGGCCTGCTGCTCGCCATCGGCCTGGTCGGAATGCTGTCCGTGCTTGCCTATCTCTCGCTGCGCCATCGCGATCCACGCGACCCGCTGGCACAGCTTTTCGATCGCTTTCGCCAGCGCCTGCTCGATGCGGGCGTTGCAGTCGATTTCAGTCTCGGCCCACGCGCGCTGCAGGACCGGCTGGCGAAGGCGCTGGCGCCTGAGGCGCGACGCGACGCCGCGGCGATCCTCGCGGCGATCGAGCACTGGCGATACACGCGCGCCAGCGCGTTCGTGCCGCGCACCGAGCTCCGATCGCTGCGCGCCGCCGTGCGGCGTTTCCGCGCCACGGCCGCCTGAGCCGAGCCATGCGACGCCGCGCCCTGCTCCGGTTTGGCCTCGCCGCGCTGGCGGCGCTGCCGCTGCGCGCGCAGTCGGCTGCGTTCGTCCCCTACCTGAAGCGCGACGACGTGCACGAATTCATCGATGCGCTGAGCGCGCGAGGCGACCTGTCGCGCCATTGGATCGAGCGCGCTTTTGCGCGCGGCCGCTACCTGCCCGCGGTCGAGCGGCTGATGCAGCCGCCGATCCCGTTCGGGCAGCGCAACTGGCGCGAGTACCGCGCGCGCTACGTCGAGACGCGCCGCATCGGCGAAGGAGTTCTCTTCTTCGACCGGCACCGCGCCACGCTGCAGCGCGCGGCCGACGAGTACGGCGTTCCGGCCGGGATCACTGCCGCGGTCCTCGGTATCGAGACCCACTATGGCCGGATGATCGGCACGTTCCGCACGCTCGACGTCCTGCTGACGCTCAGCTTCGACTACCTGCGGCGCGCCGACTATTTCCGCGGCGAACTCGAGCAGTTTTTGCTGCTCGCGCGCGAGAACCGGCTCGATCCGCTCGCAGTGCACGGTTCGTTCGCCGGCGCCATCGGCATTCCGCAGTTCATGCCGAGCTCGATCCGCCGCTGGGCCGTGGATTTCGACGCGAGCGGGCGGATCGACCTCGTGGGCAGCGTTCCCGACAGCATCGGCTCGGTGGCGAATTTCCTGGCCGGCCATGGCTGGCAGAGAGATGAACCGATCCTCCTCGCCGCCGCTCTGCAGCCCGGTGCGGTGATCGAATCGTTCGAGCCGCTGGCGGAACCGTTCGGCGGCATCCGTGCGGACGCACCATGGTCGCTGCTCGCCAGCGTCGGAGTCCAGGCCAGCGCGCCGCTTGCGCCTGACACCCGCGTGCTGCTCGTCGACCTGCCGATCATCGATGCCGACGGCAGCCAGAGTCACGAGTACCGGATCGGCACGCGCAACTTCGCCGCCCTGCTGAACTACAACCGCAGCTACTTCTACGCCGCGTCGGTCGTCGAGCTCGCCGACGCGATCGCGACGTAATCATCGAGGCCGCGCCCACGACGCGCGCGGCGCAGCCCGGCGTCAGCCGCGAGCATCGCGGCGGCGATCCCCTTTTCACCCGTACGTGAAATTGCGGGCAGTCAATTTCGGCTGTCGTGGCAGGCGCATCGTGCGCACTGACGCGACTTGCCGCGTGCGATGGAGGGGTTGCTATGGATGGGCAGGAATCGAACGAGGTTCTGCAACAGACGCCGCAAGGCGATTTGACGACGACTTGGAGCCGGCGCGCGTTCTTCAAGGCCGTGGCCGGCGCGGGAGCAGCGGTCTCACTGGTCCACAGCCACCTCGCCCGGGCCAACGGCGAGATCGGCTTCTGGGCGAAGGACCTGCCAAACGACAAGCTGGTGCAGATGTACACCGACATCTGCCGCATCCGCTGGCATGAGCGGACCATGGTCGACAAGATGCTGACCGACACCAAGTACCGCGGCTACAACCACTTCTACGCGGGCCAGGAAGCGGTCGCTGTCGGCGTGTGCGCCGCGCTGCGCAACAAGGGCTCGCTCGAAGAGGTCGACTTCGTCTACAGCACGCACCGGCCGACCGGACACGCGATCGCCAAGGGCGTCGACATGAAGAAGATGGCGGCCGAGAACGACTTTCGTGCCACCGGGCTGAACAAGGGGTATGGCGGCGAGATGCACCTGTCCGACCCGTCGTGCGGCTTCATCGGCGCCGACGGCATGATCGGACCGGGCCACGTGATCGCAACCGGCTCGGCATTCGCATTCCGCGCCAAGGGCAGCAAACAGGTCTCGGTGGTGTTCGGCGGCGATGGCACCTATGCAACACCGCATTTCCACGCGGCCCTGAACAACTCGGCGCTGCTGAAGCTTCCGTTCATCTACGTGCTGGAGAACAACCTGTATCACCAGTACGCGCACTACTCATGGTCGTGCCCGATGAAGGACATCGCGGCCGCGGCGCAGACCTATGGCATTCCGGGCGTGATTGTCGACGGCCAGGACGTGTTCCAGGTCTACAACGTGGCGAAGGCTGCGGTGGACCGGGCCCGCGCCGGAGAAGGACCCACGCTGATCGAGGCCAAGACCTATCGCTACTACAACCACTGGGGCGCGCCCGGCGCGAAGCCGGGGCAGCTCGGCGCGTTCGGCTACGACCCGCTTGCCATCTCGTCGTTCCGGCCCGAGCGCGAAGTCCGCGCATGGATGCAGCGCGATCCAGTCGAGATCTCCCGCAACGCGCTCATCAGTTGGGGCGTGATCGATCGCGCCCGTGCCGAGCAGATCGAGGCGGCCGCCAAGCAGGAGGCGATCGATGCCTTCGCCTGGGCCGACCAGCAACCCTTCTGCAAGCCGGAGGACGGCCTGAAGAACGTTTTTGTCGAGGGCGCGGTGGCTGCGCGCCAGTTCGGTTGAGGAGGCGACCATGGCACGCAAGAGCTTCATGTATTCCATGCTGGAGGCGGTCCAGTACGAGATGCGCCAGGACAAGAACATGGTCTGGATCTTCGAGCTGACGCCGCCGGTGGCATCGACGCCCGGCAAGCCGGTGATCAACCTCGAAACGGAGTTCGGACGCAAGCGCGTCGTGAACACCGGCATTGACGAGATGTGGATGGCCTCGTGCACGCTCGGCGCGGGACTGGCCGGCAGCAAGGCCGTCACCTACATCCCGTACCAGGGCAACTGCATGTGCTTCCAGATCATCCAGAACCACGCCGGCAAGCTGCGCAGCATGACCGGCGGCGCGGCGAACATGCCGATCGTGTTCCTGCTCGAGATGACCGGGCAGACGCCGGGGTTCGCCGGACAGCACTCCGACTACGAGATCGACACCTACTACGCGCACATCCCGGGCGTGAAGACCATCGTGCCGTCGACGCCGACGGACGCGAAGGGGATGATGACAGCGGCGATCCGCGATCCCAACCCGGTGTGCTTCCTGTACGCGGCAGGCCTGCGCGAGCTGATCGAGGACGTGCCGGATGAACCGTTCGTGACGCCGCTCGACAAGGCGGCGGTGCGCACCACCGGCGGAGACATCACGATCGTCGGCTCGGGCGGCGGCATGCCCGAAGTGCTGGCCGCCGCCGAGCGCCTGCAGAAGATGGGCATGAAGGTAGAGACGATCGACCTGCGCTGCCTGAAGCCGATGGACACCGAAACCCTGGTGAACTCGGTACGCAAGACGAAGCGGCTGCTGACGGTCGACCAGTCGTACTACACGCTGTGCCCGGGCGCCGAAGTCATCGCCCGCGTGGCGGAGAACGTCGATGGCGCACGCTACAAGCGAGTCGCCTTCCCCGATGCCCCGCCGCCGGCTGCGCCGGAGATGTTCCTCTGGATGCGGCCGAATGCCGACCACGTCGTGGCCGCGGCCAAGAAACTGGTCGGCTGACGATGGACGCGGCGGTCGGAGAGTCGGCAGCGCCGTTGCCTGGCACCAGCCAGGCAGCGGGCGCGACCTGCACGAACTGCGGCAGCGCCGACCTGCAGGCGCGCCAGGTTCGCTCGGCCTTCTGGCAGGACGACCGGCTGGTGGTCGTCGAAGACATCCCGGCGATGGTTTGCGTCGCCTGCGGCGAGCGGTTCTACGATGACACCACCGCGATCGTGCTCGACCTGCTGCACGGTGAACGGTTTCCGCCCGAGAAGGCGCGCGGCGAGATGCGCGTGCCTGTGTTCTCGTTCGCGGACCGGATTGCGGAAAAGGTCCAGCGATGAGCAGCGTCCGGTCCAAGGTGCGCTGGCTGCTCGCGCTCGCCGGCGCGCTGGTCCTCGTCGCGGCGCAGGCCGCCGGCGAGGACTACGGATTCATGCCCAAGGGCGGCAAGACGCTGCTGCTGGAACTGCTCGGGCCGGGGCCGAACGCGCAGGAGTTCCGCACGATCGCGCTGGCCAAGCGCAGCGAAACCCAGTGGCGCGAGTTCGTCGCTGCGCGCGCCAAGTCGATGCCCGAGCGCCAACTCGCCACGCTGGCCGCGTATCTGTCGGTCAACCTGCCGCTGCCGGCGCCGGCGGTGGACGATGCGATCAAGCGCAACGATGTGGCCGCCGCGCTGCCCCCGGACGGGAGGGAGCTGGCCTGGAACCAGTGCCAGTTCTGCCACTCGCTGTTCACCAGCCACCTGACGCAGGAACGCGAAGCGCAGGGCTGGCGCAACATGTTCGAGTCGCCGTTTCACCGCGAACTGAAGATGAGCCCGCAGCAACGCGAGGAGTTCGCACGCTACTCGGCGCTGAACATGCCGATGAAGATCGATGATGTACCGCGCGAGCTGCGTTTCTGATCGAGAGCACACCATGAGATTTCTCCACCCCTCGACACGCGTCGCACTGATCGCGCTGCTTGCACTGCTCGTGCTCGCCGTGCTGCTTCTGTGGCCGCGCGCCGCACGGCCTGCCGGCGATGTCTTCGCCTTCATCCCCGACGGCGGCCGCACGCTGCTGGCGAAGACGCTTGCCGCCCGTCCGTCCGTGGACGAGGTGCGTGCGCTGTTGAGCGGCAAGCGCTCGCGCGACGAGTGGGTGAAATATCTGCGCGAGCACGGCAAGGCGCTGCCCGGGCTGCAGCGTCTCAACGACAAGCAGATGCTGACACTGGCCGACTACCTGTCGTTCAACATGCCGTTGCCGGCCGGCAAGGTTCCCGCCGACTTCGCGCGCGCCAACTGGGAGAAGGTGCTTCCGTTGGACGGCAAGGACATGGCGCTGGACTACTGCCAGGGCTGCCACATCATCACGGTCGTCGTTACGCAGGACCGCCCACGCGACCATTGGCTGGGAACCTTGAACAAGCCCAGCCACGTGCAGATCAAGCTGAACAAGGAGCAACGCGAGGCGCTGGTGAGCTACCTGGTGCTGAATGCGGCGATCCCGATCGACGACGTGCCGCAGGAGTTGCGCGCCGGGGGCGCGACCTACTGAGAATCCACCGCGCGGGCGCCGGCGCGGGAGGTGGCGCAGATGCTGTTCACCTCGCTCGAGTTCTTCGTCTTTCTCCCGCTCACGCTGGTCGTGTTCGCACTGCTGCCGGCGCAGCGATGCTGGATCGCGCTGCTGATCGCGAGCTACTTCTTCTATGGCTTCAACCGGCCACTCAATCTCGTCTACCTCGGCGGCGTGACGCTGGTCGTGCTCGCTTGCGGCTGGTCGCTGGGTCGCGCCACGCGCCGGGCGACTCGCCTCGCGCTGCTGACCGGTGGCCTGCTCGCGGTGCTGGGCTCGCTCGCCGCGTTCAAGTTCTACGACTTCGCCGCCGGCGAGCTCGAGCAACTGGCCGGCGAACTGCTCGGGCAGGATTCCGGGATCGCACTGCCGCGGCTGGGGGTCAATGCGCCGGCCGGATATTCCTTCTACGCGTTCTCGGCTGCGAGCTACCTGATCGACACGTACGCCGGGCGCCTGGGTCGGCAGCACGGCGGCCATGTGGCGCTGTATGTCGCGCATTTCCCGAAGATCTTCGCCGGCCCGATCGAGCGCGCTACCACCTTCCTGCCGCAACTCGCCGACGGCCTGCGCGCCGACCCCGAGCGCTTCGTGCGCGGGCTGCAGCTGATCGGCTGGGGCCTGTTCAAGAAGGTCGTGATCGCCGACAACCTGGCGCCGATCGTGGACAAGAGCTTCAACATCGCCGCGTTTGCCTCGCCGATCGACCTGCTGATCGCGATCTACTTCTTCGCGTTCCAGATCTATTGCGATTTCTCCGGCTACGCCGACATCGCGATCGGCATCTCGCTGCTGTTCGGACTTCAGCTGATGGAGAACTTCCGCCGGCCGTATCTGGCGCGCAGCACGGCCGAGTTCTGGAGCGACCGCTGGCACATCTCGCTCGGCCGCTGGTTCCGCGACTACCTGTTCATTCCGCTCGGCGGCAGTCGCGCCGGTGCGCTGCGCCTGTACCTGAACCTGATGCTGGTGTTCCTAGTCAGCGGGCTCTGGCACGCGGGGCTCGGCTTCGGCGTCGGCTGGACCTTCCTCATCTGGGGCGCGCTGAACGGCGCCTATCAATGGGGTGGCGTCGCGTCGCGGCCGCTTTGGCGCCGCCTTGGTGAACGGCTGCCGCGCGTGCGCGACAGCACCGTGCTGCTCGTGCTGCGCGTGCTGCTGACTTTCCACCTGATTCTCGTCACCTGGGTCTTCTTCCGCGCCAAGACAGTCAACGATGCGTGGC
>JBLMYK010000327.1:0-43264 GCA_050258235.1 Gemmatimonadota bacterium
ACCGTCTGCGTGCCAGCGCTCTCCTCGCCGCGCTCGCCGCCGCGTCCACGGCGACGACGCCGGCGGCGTCCGCGGCGCTCTTCGCCTTCGCCTTCCCCCGCTCGAGGCGACGGCGCCAGCGGCGCCTCGAGCGCGGCGACCGGCGCTGTCACGGCTGCAATCGTGGGCGTTGCCGCCACCGGCGTTTCTGCCGGCGATGCCTGCACGCTCGTCGACTCGGATCGGGGCGCCTCGGCCGGCGTGCCGCGGCCGGGGCCGCGCTCACCGCGCGGCGGTCTGCGATTCCGTCCTTCCGTCTGGCCGCGCTCGTCCGCGGTTGGTTTGCGCTCCCGCTCGTCCACGCGCTCCGGCCGGGCCTGGCGTTGTTCCCGCTTCTGGCTCTCGCTGCGCGGGCCGCGCTGACCCTCGCGGCCACGGCGCTCTTCACGCCGTCCGCCCGCCCGATCGCGGTCACGCTCACCTCGCTCACGGCCGGGTCCGGCGGCAGCGCGCTCCGCGCGTACCGGTTCGGCGGCCACCGGCGCGACGACTTCGGGTTCACCGGCAAAGAAGCGCTTGATTCGATTCCACAGTGACGGTGTCGGCGCTGCGGCTGCGACCTGCGCGAGGACCGGCGCGGCTGCAGGCGCAGGCGCGGCGGCGACCGGCGCAGGTGCCACCACCGGGGCGGGCGTCTCCGGCACGATGCCACGGACGACCGCCTCCTGCTTCGGACGTGCGCGTTCGGCTTCCGCCACTTTCGGGCCGCCGTAGACCGTCTCGAGGGAGGGCGCTTCGGCGCGGTCATAGCTGGCTCTCGCCTGGTCGAGTCGCTCGTCGTCGTGCTTCAGCCGCTCGACCTTGTAGTGCGGCGTCTCCAGGTACTTGTTCGGGATCAGCACGATCGAAATGCGATGGCGCGCCTCGAGCTTGGCGATGTCGGTGCGCTTCTCATTCAGCAGGAAGGTGGCGACGTCGACCGGCACCTGCGCGTGGATTGCGGCGGTGCTCTCCTTCATTGCCTCTTCCTGCAGGATGCGCAGGATATGCAGCGCCGAACTGTCGGTGTCGCGGATTACGCCGACTCCATTGCAGCGCGGGCAGGTGACGTGGCTGCCCTCGGACAGCGCCGGGCGCAACCGCTGGCGCGACAGCTCCATCAGGCCGAAGCGCGAAATCTTGCCCATCTGCACGCGCGCGCGGTCGTAGTGCAGCGAATCCTTCAAGCGGTTCTCGACTGCGCGCTGGTTCTTCGCGTCCTCCATATCGATGAAGTCGATCACGATCAGTCCGCCGAGGTCGCGCAGCCGCAGCTGCCGTGCAGCCTCGTCAGCCGCCTCGAGGTTGGTCTTGGTCGCGGTTTCCTCGATATCGGCGCCCCTCGTAGCGCGTGCGGAGTTGACGTCGATCGAAACCAGCGCCTCGGTGTGGTCGATCACGATCGCGCCGCCCGAGGGCAGGGGGACGGTGCGCGAGTGCGCCGTTTCGATCTGGTGCTCGATCTGGAAGCGCGAGAACAGCGGGATGTCGTCCTTGTAGCGCTTCACCCGGCTGACCATATCCGGCATCACGTGCGCCATGAACTGGCGCGCCTGCTCGGCGATGTCGTCGGTGTCGACCAGGATCTCCCCGATCTGCGGGTAGAAGTAGTCGCGGATCGCGCGGATCACGAGACTGGACTCCTCGAAGATCAGGAACGGCGCCGGATTCAGCCGCTTGTTCTTCTGCCCTTGCGTTTCCGCTTCCTTGATCGTGTTGCCGGCGGCGTCCCGATACAGCGCGCCGGACGCATCCTCGATCGCCCGCCACAGCTGCAGCAGGTAGTTGAGATCCCACTGCAGTTCCTCGACTGCGCGGCCGATGCCGGCAGTGCGCGCGATGACACTCATCCCCGACGGCAGCTCGAGCTTGTCGATCGCATCGCGCAGTTCCTGCCGGTCTTCACCCTCGACACGGCGAGACACGCCGCCGCCGCGCGGGTTGTTCGGCATCAGCACCAGGTACCGGCCGGCCAGCGAGATGAAGGTCGTCAGCGCTGCTCCCTTGTTCCCGCGCTCCTCCTTCTCGACCTGGACGATCATCTCCTGGCCTTCATTGATCGCTTCGGTGATGCGCGCGCGGCCGACGTCGACCCCCGGCTTGAAATAGCTGCGCGAGATCTCCTTGAACGGCAGGAAGCCGTGGCGCTCCTCGCCGTAGTCGACGAAGCAGGCCTCCAGGCTAGGCTCGACCCGGGTGACGATGCCCATGTAGATGTTCGACTTGCGCTGCTCGCGCCCGGCCGTTTCGATATCGATGTCGATCAGCTTCTGGCCGTCGACGATCGCCACGCGCAGCTCTTCGGCATGCGTGGCATTGAACAGCATCCGTTTCATTCAGCTCTCCTGCGCCTTTGCCTCGGGCGCTTCGGTGCTGAATCGAGTCGGGCTGAAACGCGCCGCGGGCGGCGGCGGACTGCAGATCAGTCGAGGCGATGAGCGACCGGTCGCGAGGGTCTTCGCCCTGCCGACCACGCCGCATCAATGCCTGACGAAGCGTCCTTCGCTCGCTTCAGGCCTGCTCGTGCCGAATTCATGCTGTCGTTCTGCGTTCCGCCCGCACACGCAGGCGGGCTAAGCTCGATTCGATTCAACCGGGCCGGCACACCGCCAATCGACGATGGCTCGCTGCCCGCGGGTTACCTGCTGCGACGACCGCCCGGTCGCCGTTACGTTCATGCACCGGTCTGCACTCGTGGCCGGTGGACCTGCTTCGATTCTCAGCCCACTCATCCGACGCGATGCCGGCGCGTTGGGCCGTTAGAATCGTCGCACGTCGAACTTGCGGCAGCCGGCTCGGCCACGGCGCCCTGCATCGCAGGGTTCGATTCCTGAGCCATCACTTGAAGTGCGCTGCCTAACCTCAACGCGCACCCAAGTATATGCAACATGGACTCTCCCGGCAAAACACGCGCTGACCGATCGGCTCCGTCGGCCGAGGGCACCCATCGATCGGTCGGTCGCGCGGCTTCAGCCGCATTGTCCGGCGAGCGCGTCGCGCTGATCACGGTAGGGGAGGATGGTGCCGGTCAGCGGCTCGACAACTATCTACTGAAGCTCGCCAAGGGCGTGCCGAAGAGCCACATCTACCGCATCGTGCGCGGGGGAGAGGTGCGGGTCAACAAGGCGCGGGCGACCATCAGCCAGCGGCTGGCGGCAGGCGACGTGGTTCGCATCCCTCCGATGCGAACTGCCGTCTCCGCCGCTCCGCGGCCGGTTCCAATGGCCGAACTCCCGCCGGTCCTGTTCGAGGACGAACATCTGCTCGTGGTGGACAAGCCGGCCGGGCTGGCCGCGCATGGGGGAAGCGGGATCGCGTTCGGACTGATCGAACGGTTACGCGCCGCTCGGCCGCAACTGCCGTTCCTCGAACTGGCGCATCGCCTGGATCGGGAAACCTCCGGCGTACTGCTGCTTGCCAAGTCGCGCCGCGCGTTGGTGGGGCTGCACGAGCAGTTGCGCGAAGGCCAGGTGCAGAAGCGCTATTTGACCCTCGTCGTCGGCGACTGGGTCAACGACCGACAGCATGTCCGGGCGCCGCTGACGAAGTACGTGACCAAGGCAGGCGAGCGCCGCGTCTCGGTCGACCCCGAGGGATCGCCTTCGCATACGATCTTCACCTTGCGCGAGCGGCTTGGCTCCTTCTCGCTACTCGAGGCGGAGTTGAAGAGTGGACGGACGCACCAGATTCGGGTGCACCTCGCGCATCTTGGCTTTCCGATCGCCGGAGACGACAAGTACGGCGATTTCGATCTGAACCGTCGCCTGGCAAAAGGCGAGTTCGGGGTCAGGTTCGGGCGCATGTTTCTGCATGCATATCGAACCGTGCTGACCCATCCCGTCCGTGGGGAAGCCCTGGCGCTCGAAGCAAGACTGCCCGCGGAGTGCGAGGATCTGTTGCGAGCCTTGCGACATGCTTGAACGATTCGATCTGGTCGTCTTCGACTGGGACGGGACGCTGATCGATTCGACGGCGACGATCGCCCGCAGCATCCAGGCAGCCGCTGCCGACCTCGGGCTGCCGGTGCCTGATTTCGAGCGCGCCAGCCACGTGATCGGACTCGGCTTGCGCGATGCGTTGGCGTTGGCGGTGCCAGACCTGGAGCCTGCACACGCGGCCGCCTTTTCGGAGCGTTATCGCGTCCACTATCTGGCGGCGGAAGATCAGTTCGATCTTTTCGACGGCGCGCGCGAGTTGATTGCTGCGCTCGGCACGCGGGGAACGCAGCTGGCAATCGCGACCGGCAAGAGCCGCGCGGGACTTGCACGGGCGCTCGACGCCGCAAGACTTCAGGGTGTGTTCGCGGCGACGCGCTGCGCGGATCAGACCCATCCGAAACCGCATCCGGCGATGCTGCTCGAACTGACCGACGAGCTCATGGTCGCGCCGGAGCGCACGTTGATGGTCGGCGATACCACGCATGACCTGCAGATGGCGGCAGCCGCCCGCACGCATGCGGTGGGCGTCACCCACGGCGCCCATCCCGTCGAGCAACTGCGCGCTCTGGCGCCACTGGCACTGTTCGATTCGCTGATCGAACTGCACGCATGGCTGCTGCCGCCGAAGTGATCGACCTGTGTGCCGCCGGCACTCTGCGCGACGGCGGCACCGGTGTCAGATTCGAACTGATGGCGGGCGGGCAGCCGGCAACTGGATTTGCGGTTCGGTATCGCGGGCACGTGCATGGTTACCTGAACCGCTGCGCCCATGTCGCGATGGAACTGGACTGGCAGCCCGGCGAGTTCTTCGACTTCGATCGTGAAATGCTGATCTGCGCGACGCATGGCGCGCTGTACGAACCCGCGACCGGGGCATGCGCGGGGGGCCCTTGCGCCGGCGGAGGTGGTCTGTACCGTCTGGACGTATTCGAACGCGACGGTCGGATCTACTGGCGGCCCGATTCTTTCGCGCGCGCGCCCGGCTGACGGCCGGGATACGCGGGCGCGGCCTGGAGGCAGAACACGGCCGGTCGATCGTCGAGCGACACGCGGTTCGACCCCAGACGCATCCAGTCTTGAATCGAGCGGGTCGCGACGTGCTCGGTCGCAGTCGTCAGATCGACCGCGATGCTCAGTCGGGTCGTCGGAGCGCAGGCGGCGAAGATCGCCGCGAGCAGGCGCTCGTTGCGATACGGCGTTTCCATGAAGATCTGGGTTTCCCCGCCCAAGGAGTCGCGTTCAAGCTCGCGCAGTCGCTTCGCCAGCGGCGCCGCCTCGCGTGGCAGGTAGCCGACGAAGCGGAATTGCTGGCCGTTCATGCCGCTTGCCATCAGGGCCAGGAGGATCGACGATGGCCCGACCAGAGGCCGGACCACGATTCCCAGCTCGTGTGCGCGAGCGATGATGGTCGCACCCGGGTCGGCCACCCCTGGGCATCCGGCCTCGGACACGATCGCCGCATCTACGCCGTCCCGGACCAGCGGCTCCAGCCAGCCGTCGAGCTGGGCTGGATCGGGTTGATGGCCGATTTCCACGATCCTCAACTGCGCGATCGGCTTTGGATGGCCGATCGCCTTCAGCAGCGCACGCGCGCTGCGCGCACTTTCGGCCAGCACATAGTCGATCCGGCGCGCGGCGTCGAGCGTCGCAGTGGGCAGTACCGCATCGGCGGGCGAATTCCCGAGCAGCGCCGGAAGAAGGTAGAGATCGCCCCGGTGCGTGCTCATCGCGGCGGCAGCGGCACGCCGCACTGCGCGAGCATCGACGTCAGACGAATCAGCGGCAGACCGATCAGTGCCGTCGGATCGTCCGACGCGACGGATTCCACCAGCACGATGCCCAGCGCCTCGATCTTGGCCGCGCCGGCGCAGTCATACGGCTGCTCCGCATTCAGATAGGCTTCCAGCGCGGCCCGCGGCAGCTGCCGGAACTTCACCGTGGTCGGGATGGAATCGATCTCGCTGATCGACTGCCGACGATGTACTACCGCCAGCGCGGTGTGGAAGATGATCGACCGGCCCTGCATGCGTTCCAGCTGTGCGAGCGCAGCGTCGTGACCGCCGGGCTTGGACAGCGCTTCACCGTCGACATCTGCCACCTGGTCCGACCCGATCACGATGGCGTCGGCATGGCGGGCCGCGATCGTCCTGGCCTTCGTGAGTGCCAGCCGGCGTGCGGTCGCGTCCGGAGTTTCGTTGCCCAGGGCGGCTTCGTCGATCGCCGGCGCGGCGACTTCGAATGGAATGCGCAGGCGCGCCAGCAGGGCACGCCGATAGGGAGAGGTCGAAGCGAGTACGATCGGCGGGAGCATGGAGCGAGTTTAGTCCGCACGCGTCCGGAACTATTTCGACATGACGAAGACTGCTGCCCCTTCGGTGCCGACCATCGATGTATTTGCGCTGGCAAAAGCCGGTGGCCGCATCAGGGGCTGCATTGCGAATGCGCGCTTCGCGCGCCTGGCGCCCTTGCTCGCTTCGACAGACGGTGAGATGGCGTGGGAGATGCGTGGCGAAATCGATCAACGCGGCAGACCGGCGGCATCGCTCGCTCTGCGCGGCGCGGTGATCGTCCGCTGCGACAGGTGCGGCCGGAATTTCGACCATCCCATTCAATCCGAATCGCATTACTGGTTTGTCGAGACCGAAGAGGCGCTGAACGCGCTGCCGATCGACGTCAGCGAGACGGAACCACTGCTGGGAAGTCGCGAGTTTTCGGTTACTCAGCTGGTCGAGGACGAGCTGATCCTTGCGATCCCGATTTCGCCGCGCCACGCGCATTGCGCGATCGCGGAGAAGCCGGCTGACGAGTCGGACCGGAATCGCCCGCTGGCCGCGCTGGCGACGCTAAGGTCTCGCCACTAATGCACTTTTTGCTTCGGGTAGGCGCGCTGCGCTAAACTTCCGGGCTATTTTGCAACCGAGGAATGCCATGGCAGTCCAGCAAAACAAGAAGTCGGCATCGAAGCGCGGCATGCATCGCGCGCACGATTTCCTGGCCCAACCGCCGACAGCAATTGAACCCAGCACCGGCGAGGTTCATCGTCGGCACCACGTGAGCCCAAGCGGCTACTACCGCGGCAAGAAGGTCATTCAGACCAAGAGCGACGAGTAAGAAGTTCGTCTGCGCGGTACCGGACCGCGCCCAGCGACCTCGCAGCGTGCAACGTCTGCCACCGGCGGGACGATGAAGGTCAGGCTTTCCATCGATTGCATGGGTGGAGACCACGGCGCGCCGGTGACGGTTCCGGCCGCAGTCGCGTTTGCGCGCGGGCAGCCCGCGGCGGAACTGCTGCTCGTCGGACGCAGAGAGCAGATCGAAGCGCACCTTAAGGACGCAGAGGAAGAGCGCGCACGGCTGCAGATCGTGCACGCGGACGAAGTCGTGGCGATGGATGAGCCGCCGGCGCAGGCGCTGCGCGGCAAGCGCAATTCTTCAATGCGCGTCGCCGTCAACCTGATCAAGGAGGGACATGCGGACGCCTGCGTCAGCGCCGGGAATACCGGCGCGCTGATGGCGATTTCGCGTTTCGTCCTCAAGACCCTGGATGGCATCGACCGGCCCGCGATCGCTTCCGTGCTGCCGAATCAGAAAGGCGGCGTCACCACGATTCTCGATCTCGGCGCGAACGTCGACTGCACGCCCGAGCACCTGCTTCAGTTCGCCGTGCTCGGTTCCGCCCTCGTCGCGGCCGTCGACGAGAAGGAGCGGCCCACGGTCGGACTGCTGAACATCGGCGAAGAGTTGATCAAGGGCAACGAGGCGGTGAAGCGAGCCGCAGACCTGCTGCGTGCGAGCCCGCTGAACTTCTACGGCAACATCGAGGGCGACGACATCTACAAGGGGACCACCGACGTCGTGGTCTGCGACGGGTTCGTCGGCAACGTTGCGCTCAAGGCGTCCGAGGGACTGGCCCGGTTGCTCGGCGGCATGGTCAGGGAAGAGTTCACGCGCAACCCGCTCACCCGCCTGCAGGCGCTGATCGCATACCCGGTGCTGCGGCATTTTCGCAAGCGCGTCGATCCCCGGAACTACAACGGTGCCAGCCTGCTCGGTCTGCGTGGCATCGTGGTGAAGAGCCACGGCGCTGCCGACGCGTATGCGTTCGAACGCGCAATTGCACGCGGCTTCGAGGAGGCCCACCATCGTCTGCTGGAGCGCACCGAGATCGCGATGCAGCCTTTGCTGGCGCAGTTGAAAGTTGCTGCGCAACCGGCTGCGATCGAGGCTTCCTCATGAGCGAACAACGGTCCATCTTCACGCGGATTGCCGGCACCGGCAGCGCGCTGCCCGGGCGCGCGGTCAGCAACGAGGAACTCGCACAGCGGCTGGCGGCAAGCGGCGTGGAGACATCGGACGAATGGATCGTTGCGCGCACCGGGATCCGGCAACGCTATCTCGCCGAGCCCGGGGCGACGACTGCGGAACTCGGGGTGCGGGCAGCGCGGGCGGCGCTGACGGCAGCCGGATGCAATGCGGCGGCGATCGACCTGATCGTCGTCGCGACATCCACCCCCGACCTGGTATTCCCGAGCACCGCGTGTCTGATCCAGGCCGAACTGGGTGCGAAGGGGGCGGCTGCGTTCGACGTGCAAGCAGTGTGCAGCGGCTTCGTCTATGGCATGACCATCGCTGAGGCCCTGATTCGCACCGGAAACTACCGTCGCGCGCTGGTGATCGGCGCTGAGATGTTTTCACGCATCCTGGACTGGAAGGACCGGACGACCTGCGTCCTCTTCGGCGACGGCGCCGGCGCGGTCGTGCTCGAGGCGGCGGACCGGCCCGGCATTCTCGCCAGCCGGCTCCACGCCGACGGTTCGCAGGCATCGATCCTGTGCACCGCCGGGCGCATTGCGGAGGGCGCGGTGGTCGGAGACCCGTTTCTGCGGATGGACGGCCAGGCGGTCTTCAAGCTCGCGGTGAACGTGCTCGACGCCTCGGCGCGCGAGGTGCTGGCCGACGCCGGGATGTCGACGTCGCAGGTCGATTGGCTGATTCCGCATCAGGCCAACGTGCGCATCATGTCGGCCACCGCGCGCAAGCTGGGGATCACCGAGGACCGGGTCGTCGTGACCGTCGATCGCCACGGCAATACCTCCGCCGCTTCGGTGCCGCTTGCACTGGATGAGGCGGTTCGGGACGGGCGTGTCCGGCGCGATCAAATGGTCATGCTGCAAGGGGTGGGTGGCGGGTTCACGTGGGGCTCGGTACTGCTCCGCTATTAAAAGAAGAGAAGAAAGAACAGATGAAATTTGCCTTCGTCTTTCCCGGGCAAGGGTCGCAGTCCGTCGGCATGCTGTCTGCGTTTGCCGGGGATCGGACCGTCGATGATGTGGTGCGGCGGGCCTCGGTGGCGCTTGGCGAAGACATCGGAAGGCTGATGGCGGAAGGCCCGGCGGAGGCGCTCGCCCTGACGGTCAACACGCAGCCCTGCATGCTGACCGCGGGCTATGCGTTGTTCTCGGCCTGGCGCGCCGCCGATGGGCCGATGCCCGCCATGGTGGCCGGGCACAGCCTTGGCGAATACACCGCGCTGACCGCCGCGGGGGCGCTGAAGTTCGAAGATGCGGTCAGGCTGGTTCGGGTGCGCGCACGAGTGATGCAGGAGGCGGTCCCGGTTGGAACGGGCGGTATGGCCGCGATTCTGGGGCTGTCCGACGAACTTGTCCGCCAGGCCTGCCAGGAGGCTGCACAAGGTGAGGTGGTCGAGGCAGCCAACTTCAATGCGCCGTCGCAGGTGGTGATTGCAGGACACAAAGCCGCCGTCGAACGGGCTTGTGAGATCGCAAAGCGGCTCGGCGCCAAACGCGCGGTGCCGTTGCCGGTGTCAGCGCCGTTTCATTCGTCGCTGCTGGCACCCGCCCGCGACTATCTGCGCCAGCACCTGGGAACGGTCGACCTTGCGCCGCCACGCGTCGCCGTGATCAACAACATCGACGTGGCGATCGAGACCGATCCTGCCCGCATCCGCGATGCGCTGGCGCGCCAGGCCGCCGGCCCGGTGCGGTGGTCCGAAACACTGATGCGCATGGCGGCCGACGGAATCACGCATGTGATCGAATGCGGCCCAGGCAAGGTGCTCGCCGGGCTGACTAAGCGTGCCGCATCAGGCGTCGAGAGCCTGGCGATCACGGACCCGGCAAGCCTGCAGGACGCCCTGAACCGGATCCGCGACTGACATGAGCGAGAACAACGTCTTCGCGCCAACGGCCCTGAGCGGAGAGGTCGTGCTCGTCACGGGCGCTTCGCGCGGCATCGGGCGCGCGATTCTGGACGCGCTTGCGCGCGCCGGTGCAACGGTCGTCGGGACGGCGACCACCGAGGCCGGTGCCGCCGCGGTCGACCAACATCTGGCCCAGCTCGGCGCGATGGGCCGCGGCGCAGTGCTCGACGTGCGAAATGCGCCGGAAAGCGACGCAATCGTCGAATCGGTCGCCAGGGAGTTCGGGCGCCTGTCGGTGCTGGTCAACAACGCCGGGATCACCCGCGATACGCTGGCGATGCGCATGAAGGACGAAGACTGGGCAGCGGTGATCGACACGAATCTCGATGCCGTCTTCAGGCTTTCTCGAGCCGTGCTGCGGGGAATGATGAAGGCCAAGCATGGCCGAATCATCAACATCACTTCGGTCGTCGGCAGCGCCGGCAACCCGGGCCAGGCGAACTATGCTGCTGCCAAGGCCGGGGTGGAAGGCATGACCCGCGCCCTGGCGCGCGAGGTCGGCAGCCGCGGGATTACCATCAACTGCATCGCCCCGGGCTTCATCGACACCGACATGACGCGGGCGCTGTCGGAACAACAGACGCAGGCCCTGCTGGCGCAGATACCCCTCGGCCGGCTCGGCCATGTCGAGGATGTCGCGGCGGCGGCCGTCTTCCTTGCATCACGCGCCGGTGGCTACGTCACCGGCGCTACCCTGCATGTCAATGGCGGGATGTACATGAATTGATTACGAGGGGAAACCATCGAGTGGGCTGTTAGAATCGCGCCCGCCTTTTTTGGCCGACTTCGCAGGTACGGTTGCGGGATCGAGCCGCAAACAGAAACCGTAGGAGGAGTCCATGGAAAACGTTGAACAACGAGTGAAAAAGATCGTCGCCGAGCAACTCGGCGTGAACGAGGCCGATATCAAGAACGAGTCCGCGTTCGTGGAAGACCTGGGAGCGGACTCGCTGGATACCGTTGAACTCGTGATGGCGCTCGAAGACGAGTTCGAAACGGAGATTCCGGACGAGGAGGCCGAAAAGATCCGCACGGTTCAACAAGCGATCGACTACATCAACAGCCACGCCAAGAAGGCCTGATCAGCGGCCGACTGGACACTTTCCCGAAAGACCCGCCCAACTTCGGATGGATGGACGCCGTCGCGTAGTCGTAACCGGCCTGGGAGTCATTTCTCCGGTCGGCAACGACGTTGCCTCCGCATGGAGCAATCTGGTGGCCGGCAGATCGGGGATAACCCGGATCACCCGGTTCGACGCTGCCACCTTTCGCACGCAGATCGCCGGCGAGGTCAGGGATTTCGATATCGGTGCGTACATCCCCGCCAAGGAGGCGCGCCGCATGGACACCTTCATCCACTTCGGGTTGGCCGCATCGATCCAGGCGATCAAGGATTCCGGCCTGGAAATCACCGACGGCAACCGCGAGCGCATCGGATGCATGGTCGGGTCGGGCATCGGCGGCCTGCCTCTGATCGAAGAGAACTATCAGGAGTTCAGCACCCGGGGCGCGCGGCGCATCTCGCCGTTCCTGATTCCCGGCGCGATCATCAACATGATCTCGGGCAACCTGTCGATCCTCTATGGGTTGAAGGGGCCGAATCTCGCCATCGTCACCGCGTGCACGACCGGACTGCACTGCATCGGGGAGGCGGGCCGGCTCATCGAATATGGGGATGCGGACATCATGGTCGCGGGCGGAGCAGAGGCGACCGTCTGCCCGCTCGGGATTGGCGGATTCGCGTCGATGCAGGCGCTTTCGGTGCGCAACGATGATCCGGCGACCGCCAGCCGCCCCTGGGACCGCGATCGCGATGGGTTCGTGCTCGGTGAGGGTGCGGGCGTCATGGTGCTCGAGGAATACGAGCACGCGCGACAGCGCGGCGCGCGCATCTACTGCGAGGTCGCAGGAATGGGAATGAGCGCGGATGCCTATCACATGACCGCGCCGGACGTGGACGGACCCCGCCGCGCAATGCTGAGCGCATTGCGCCGCGCGAGAGTCAACGCCGACGAGGTCGACTACCTGAACGCGCATGGCACTTCGACGCCATTGGGTGACGTCAACGAATCCAACGCGATCAAGCTGGCGCTCGGCGACGCAGCGCGCAAGGTGGTCATCAACTCGACGAAGTCGATGACCGGGCATTTGCTCGGGGGCGCGGGCGGACTGGAATCGGTCGTGACCGCGCTCGTCGTTCATCATCAGGTGTCGCCGCCCACCATCAATATCTTCAACCAGGATCCCGAGTGCGACCTCGACTACGCCGCCAATACGGCGCGCGACATGAAGGTCGGCATCGCATTGAAGAACTCGTTCGGCTTTGGCGGCACCAACGGCACGCTCGTCTTCAAGCGTGTCTGATCTCGCGTTCTCCTGGGTGACACTGCAGCGGTCGGCGCGTGCGCACCGGCTCGCGGTCCTCGGGTTGTCCGCAACGGTCCTTTCGGCACTGATGGCTTCCGTGGCGGCGTTCATGGCGCCGACGGCGGGCCGGGGCGCAGCGGCGGCAGGCGCGATCTTTGTGCTGCTCGGCGTCATCATGGCCCTCCGGATGCGTTCCGGGCCGGCGTGGCAGGTGCGCGTCACCCCCGAGGCCGAAATCCTGACGCGGCGCGAATCCGGGGCGGAGCCACGGCCGATGCACGTCCTTTTCGTCGCGCCCTGGCTCGTCGTGCTTGCCGACGGGCGCGCGGCGCTGCCGGTCTGGCCCGACGCTCTCGGGCAAGCCGAGTACCGGCGCCTGACGGTCGCAAGCCGATGGCGACGTCAGTCCGAACAAACGTGATCCTCGTCAAACAATCGATGAACCGAGACCGCGCGCCGAACTATTTCGCGGCGGACGGGTCACATCGGCACGCGATCTGCTCTCGGGCAGGCGGAGCTGGTTGGTGAGCGAGCGCGACGTCGACCAACTGCTCGTCGAGCGAGTCCAGCGCGGCGACAAACGGGCGTTCGAACTGCTGGTATCCAAGTATCAGCGCAAGATCTTCCGTCTGCTTTCCCGCCTGATCCGGGACCAGTCCGAAATCGAGGACGTTGCGCAGGAAGCATTCATCAAGGCATATAGGGCGCTGCCCAACTTTCGTGGCGAAAGCGCGTTTTACACATGGCTGTACCGCATCGCGATCAACACTGCCAAGAACTTTCTCGTTTCGCAGGGGCGGCGTCCACCGACCACCACCGAAAACGAGGTGGAGGACGCGGAGAACTTCGAAGACGCGACGCTGCTGCGCGACGTGGACACCCCGGATTCGATGCTGATGTCGAAGCAGGTTGGAGACGCAGTGAACCGGGCCATTGCCCGCCTGCCGGAGGACCTTCGTACGGCGATCGTGCTGCGCGAACTGGAGGGTCTGAGTTACGAGGAAATCGCGGCCACGATGAACTGTCCCATCGGTACGGTACGCTCGCGCATCTTCCGCGCGCGGGAGGCAATCGCCGAGGAACTGAGGCCGCTTCTGGAAACATCGAAGGACAAGCGCTGGTGAGGTTGTCATGCGGGGCAAGCTGAATGAGGCGTCGAGCGCGACGCCCGGCGAAGACTGTCGCGAGAAGCTTTCGAGCCTGGTCGACGGTGAACTGAGTGACGGCGAGTGCGCCGGGATCCTCGACCGGGCCTGCGCCGATCCGCAGGTTCGCGAGCTATGGGTCATGATCCATGCGGTCGGCGACGCGATGCGCTCCAGCGAGGTTGGATCGCTGCACTCGGACCGGTTTGCCGACCGGATATCCGTAGCACTGGCGCGTGAGCCGACGATAGTGGCGCCGGGCGCATCCAGGCGGCGCCTGCAGCGCGTGCTGATTCCGGGCGCGGCCGTCGCTGCCGCGGCAGCGTTGCTCGCCGTGGTGGCGATCCCGCAGCTGCGCGGGGACAGCGAGGCGCCCCAGATCGCGGCGACTCCGACAGTTTCGCCCGCGTCCGAGCCCCAGCCGGTCGAAATGGCCCGCGTGCCCGAACTGGAGCGCTATCTGCGCGCCCATCGGGAACTAGCGAGCGGGCTGGTGATGCCGCAGGCGACGCCTTACCTAAGGACCTCGAACAACCTGCCGCTGGAGGCGCGCTAGATGCAGTTCGGCCGGGCAGCCGCCCCGACCGACCGATACGAAGCGATGGTTGCACGCGGCGTACTTCGTGCCCTGCTGCTCATCCTTCTCGCCTGCGCGGGCTTTGCGCAGGCGCAGTCACATCCGGCCCAGGGAAGAAAGGCAGACCCGCGGCAGGATCCGCCGCGCACCGAGCTGCAGTGGCTGCAGGCGATCCAGGCCGCGGCTGAGCGGCTGAATTACTCGGGCACGATCATCTACCAGCAGGGCGAGGAAGTCAGGGCGTCTCGCCTCGTCCATGTTTTCGACGGCCATGAGTCGCGCGAGCGGCTGCAGCCGCTCGATGGCCAGTTGCGCGAGTTCATCCGGCGGGCCGATGAGGTCCAATGCCTGATGCCCGAGTCGCGCCAGGTCGTCATCGAACGTCGCCTGGCTCAGGATGCGTTCCCCGCGATCACATCGGCCGATCCGGCAGAGATCCTGCAGCACTACACGGTTCGCCTCGGCGGGACCGAGCGCGTCGCCGGGGTCGAATGCCAGGTGATAAATATCGAACCGAAAGACCGGATGCGCTACGGCTACCGGCTCTGGGTCGACCGGTCAAGCGGCCTGCTCCTGCGCGCGATCACCCTGAATGACCGTAACGAGGTGCTGGAGCAGATGGCGTTCGCCGAGGTCCAGACCGGGGCGAAGGTCGATCGGGCGCAGCTGAAGCCGTCATGGTCGACCGACGGCTGGCGCGTCGAACGCACGCAACAATCGGCGATCGACCTGGCGCAGCAGGGATGGCACGTGACGCCGCCGGCGGGATTCCACAAGCTGCATGAGGTCGCGCGGTCGCTGTGGGGGTCGACCGCCGAGCGCAAGGTCATGCAGGCGGTCTTCACCGACGGCCTCGCCAGCGTTTCGGTATTCATCGAGCCGTCACCGACCGATTCCATGGCTGATGCGGCACAGTCGAAGGGACCGACCAGCGTCTACGCGCGACGCATGGCGAACGCGCGCGTAACGGTGGTTGGGGAGGTGCCGATGTCAACAGTCAAGTCGGTGGCGAAGTCGATCGAGTTCCGACCTCCGCGCTGAAGCACACAGATAACCCGGATACGAGAAATCATGAAAACCCTGGCACGTCTCCTGCTGATTCTTTTCCTCTCCGCGGTCGCAATTCAGGCGCGCGCGCAATCGGCGCAACTGCCCGACTTCACCGATCTCGTCGAGCGGGCAAGTCCGGCGGTGGTCAATATCCGCACGACAGCGCGCATCTCCGCCGGACAGGCAATGCCGCAGATTCCGGGCCTCGAGGAGGGCGATCCCTTCTACGAGTTCTTCCGGCGTTTCTTCCCGCAGCCGCAGCCACAGCCTCAGCCCAGGCAGGGTCCGCAGCCGCGCACGCCGCGTGGCGACCGCGAGGTTCCGCGCGGTCTCGGTTCCGGTTTCATCATTTCCTCCGACGGCTACCTGATGACGAACCATCACGTGGTCGACGGAGCCGATGAGATCATCGTCACATTGCCCGACCGGCGCGAGTTCCGCGGCAAGCTGATCGGCTCTGATCAGCGCACCGACGTGGCGCTCGTGAAGATCGATGCGACCGGGCTGCCAACCGTCAAGATCGGCGACTCCTCGAAGCTGAAGGTCGGCGAATGGGTGATCGCGATCGGATCGCCGTTCGGCCTCGACAGCACCGTGACCGCTGGCATTGTCAGCGCCAAGGCGCGCGAAACCGGGGATTTCCTGCCGTTCATACAGACCGATGCCGCGGTCAACCCCGGAAACTCGGGCGGCCCGTTGATCAACATGCGTGGAGAAGTCGTCGGGATCAACTCCCAGATCTTCACGACCTCGGGTTCGTATGCGGGGATCTCGTTCGCGATTCCGATCGATGAGGCGATGCGGGTGCAGGACCAGTTGCGCACCCAGGGGCGGGTGATCCGTGGACGCATCGGTGTCACCATCGGGGAGGTCAGCCGCGACGTCGCGGAAGGGATCGGTCTGGCCAAGCCGCAGGGGGCCTTGGTGTCGAATGTCGAACGCGACGGGCCGGCCGACAAGGCAGGAGTCGAACCGGGCGACGTGATCCTGCGCTTCGACGGCAAGGCGATCGAGCGCTCATCCGAATTGCCGCGCGTCGTCGGCGGAACCAGGCCCGGCACCAAGGTCGGAATGACGGTGTGGCGGAAGGGCAAGGCGGTCGAGTTGCAGGTGACCGTCGCTGAACTGCAGTCGGACGTGCGGCAGGCTCGGCGCAATGACCAGTCGCCCAAGGCGCCACCGGCGACGAACCCCCTCGGCCTGGCCGTTTCGGACGTGCCGCCGGATCGACTCAAGGAGTTGCGCCTGCACAATGCAGTCCAGGTCGACGTGGCGGATGGAGCCGCGGCCGCCGCGGGAATCCGGGTCGGCGATCTGATTCTTTCCGTCAACAACGTCGATGTCTATAATGCAAAACAATTCAATGAAATAGCATCGAAACTTGATCTAAAACGTAACATTGCAGTCCTGGTCCGCCGAGGTGACCAGACGCAGTTCCTGATCATCCGACCCAACAATCGGTAGCCGGCTGGTGGAGGGTCCGGATGGCAGGCGAGCGCTAGAATCCGCGGCCAAGCCAAGGGGTGATCGAACGGATCACCCCTTTTTATCGCCGTCCAGCCGTAGCGGGAACCGCCTTGGGGGCCTGAAGCCGGCATTCCGCACGGCCCTTCGAGCGCTCTGTCGCAAGCGCAATGCAGCAGATACGCAATTTCTCAATCATTGCCCATATCGACCATGGCAAGTCAACGCTTGCGGATCGCCTGATCCAGCGCTGCGGCGGCCTGTCCGACCGGGAGATGGAGGAGCAGGTGCTCGATTCGATGGCGCTCGAGCGCGAGCGCGGCATCACAATCAAGGCGCAGACCGCTTCGCTCGAGTACCGGGCCGCCGACGGCCAGACCTATGAGCTCAACCTGATCGACACGCCGGGACATGTGGATTTCTCGTACGAGGTGAGCCGCTCGCTGTCGGCGTGCGAGGGAGCGCTGCTGGTGGTCGACGCCTCGCAAGGGGTCGAGGCACAGACGGTCGCCAACTGCTACACGGCCATCGAGCTCGGGGTCGAGGTCCTTGCGGTCCTCAACAAGATGGACCTGCCGCAGGCCAACCCGGAAGAAGCGCGCGCAGAGATCGAGGACGTCATCGGCATCGACGCGCACGACGCCGTGCTGGCGAGCGCCAAGACCGGCATGGGCGTGGACGAGATCCTGGAGCGGGTCATCGCGCGGGTGCCGGCGCCAAGGGGTGATCCGGCCGCGCCGCTGCAGGCGCTGATCATCGACTCCTGGTTCGACAACTATGTCGGCGTCGTAACCCTGGTGCGGGTGGTCAACGGCGCGATACGGCCGAAGGACAAGATCCTGCTGATGGCCACCGGGGCCGCCCATCTGGTCGAACAGGTCGGCGTGTTCACGCCGAAATCGCGGCAGCGCGATGAGCTGACAGCGGGGGAGGTCGGGTTCGTCATCTCCGGGATCAAGGAACTGCGCGACGCACGCGTCGGCGACACGATCACTCACGCCGCAAGACCGGCCGCATCGCCCTTGCCGGGCTTCAAGGAGATCAAGCCCCAGGTATTCGCCGGGCTGTATCCGGTCGAGGCGAATCAGTACGAGGCGCTGCGCGACGCTCTTACCAAACTGCAGCTGAACGACGCGTCGCTGCACTTCGAGCCGGAGGTCTCACAAGCGCTCGGGTTCGGGTTCCGCTGCGGGTTCCTCGGGTTGCTGCACATGGATATCGTGCAGGAACGCCTCGAACGGGAATACGACATGGACCTGATCACCACCGCCCCGTCGGTGGTGTACGAGGTTCTGCTCCGCGACGGTTCCGTGGTCCAGGTCGAAAACCCTTCCAAGCTGCCTGACCCGGCGAAGATCGACGAGATCCGGGAACCGATCGTCTCGGTGACGATCTTTGTGCCGCAGGAGTACGTTGGTCCGGTGATGACGCTGTGCACCGGCAAGCGGGGGGTGCAGAGGGACCTCGCATATCACAGCCGGCACGTGCATCTGACGTACGAACTGCCGCTGGCGGAGATCGTGCTCGATTTCTTCGACAAGCTCAAATCAATGTCGCGCGGCTATGCGTCGATGGACTACGAGTTCCTCGAACATCGCGCCGCCGACGTAGTGAAGCTCGACATGCTGATCAACGGCGACCGTGTCGATGCGTTATCGGTGATCGTGCACCGGACCGGCGCGCAGCACCGCGGGCGCGAGATCGCGGCCAAGATGCGCTCGTTGATCCCGCGCCAGATGTACGACGTGGCGATCCAGGCTGCCATCGGCGCCAACATCATCGCGCGCGAGAACGTCAAGGCGTTGCGCAAGAACGTGCTCGCCAAGTGCTACGGCGGCGACATCACGCGCAAGAAGAAGCTGCTCGAAAAGCAGAAGGCCGGCAAGAAGCGGATGAAGCAAGTCGGCACAGTCGAAATTCCGCAGGAGGCGTTCCTCGCGATCCTGCAAGTTGAGGAAAAATGAACTTCGCGTTGATCCTTTTCGTCCTCCTGGTCATCAGCGGCGTGATGTGGCTGCTGGACGTTCTCTGGCTGAAGAAGTCGCGCCTGGCGGCGGCCAGCGTTGCGCTGGCTGACTTCGACTCGCGCCATGCCGCCGGCACCGGGGTCAGCCCCGCGGTGCTGGCAGCGGACCGATCCGCGCTCGAGGACCGGATCACCCGCCGCCCGTGGTATCTGGAGTACACGGCCAGCTTCTTCCCGGTGATCCTGCTGGTGTTCGTGCTGCGCTCGTTCTTCTTCGAGCCGTTCCGCATTCCGTCCGGGTCGATGATCCCGACGCTGCAGATCGGCGACCTCATCCTGGTGAACAAGTACACCTACGGCGTCCGGCTACCGGTGATCAACAAGAAGATCATCGACATCGGCTCGCCGCAGCGCGGAGACGTGATGGTGTTCCGCTTCCCGCTCAACCCGCAGCAGGACTACATCAAGCGCGTGGTGGGGCTGCCGGGGGACCGGGTGGAATACATCGACCGGCGCCTGATCATCAACGGCAAGCCGGTCGAAACCACGCCGCTGGGGCGGTACTTCGACGAGGGGCGGGTACAGTACTACGAAGAGTTCAGCGAGAAACTCGGCCACGTCAACCACCGGATCATTCTCAGCGAGAGCCCGCTGGGCGTGCCGATCGTGCCCTCCGGCCCGCACACGAACCCGGAGGCATGCCGCTATCAGCCGGACGGCCGAGGGGTCACCTGCGTAGTGCCGAAGAACCGCTACTTCGTGATGGGGGACAATCGCGACAACAGCGAGGATAGCCGCTACTGGGGCTTCGTGCCCGACGAGAACATCGTCGGCCGCGCCTTTTTCATCTGGATGAATTTTGGCAATATCAGCCGCATCGGCGGCTTCAACTGAACCGGGACAGGGACGGACGACACATGGACAAGCGCACAGCTTTGCGTCGGCAGCGGGGGCTCAGCCTGATCGCGCTGCTGTTCATCGGGCTGATCGTCGTCTTTCTGCTCCTGATCGGGTTCAAGATCGTGCCCGCGGTGACCGAGTACATCGCGATCGAGAAGGCGATTCACAAGATCGACAAAGACGGGGCGACCGTGCCGCAGATCCGGCGCGAGTTCGAGAACTACGTGATCATCGACGACATCAAATCGATCTCCGGCAAGGACCTGGACATCACGAAGGAAAACGACCGCATCGTGATCTCGTATGCATACTCATACGCGATCCCGATCATGGACAACGTTCGTCTGGTGATCGATTTCTCGGGTTCCACCCGAACCCGCAAACCGATCCCCTGATCGTGGCGCGCGAGGATCGGTGGCATGACTCTGGCGGCGCTTGAGCAGCGCCTGGGATACCGCTTTCAGAATCCGGCGCTGCTGGAGCAGGCGGTAACGCACCGCAGTCACGGCGCGGTTCACAACGAGCGGCTCGAGTTCCTCGGCGACGCCGTGCTCAACTGCACGATCGCGCAGCTGCTGTACCAGAAGTACGCGCGCCTGAACGAGGGCGACCTGTCGCGGCTGCGTGCCAACCTCGTCAAGCAGCAGTCGCTGGCCGACATCGCGGAACGGCTCGGACTGAGCGATTTCCTGCGTCTCGGCGAGGGGGAAATGAAGAGCGGCGGGTTCCGCCGCCCGTCGATCCTCGCCGACACGATGGAGGCGATCTACGGCGCGGTGCTCGTCGACGGCGGCTTCGAGGCGGCACGCGACACGATTTCCCGGCTCTTCGAGCCGGTCCTGAAATCGGTCGATCCGAAGACCCTCGGCAAGGACAGCAAGACCCTGCTGCAGGAATACGTGCAGGGCAAGCGGCTGCCGCTGCCCGTGTACAACGTGGTCGAGACACGCGGCGCTGCGCACAACCAGGAGTTCGAGGTCGAGTGTTCGATCCCGAAGCTTGAGATCAGCGTGCGCGGCACGGGGCGCAGCCGCCGCGCGGCCGAGCAATCGGCGGCCAAGCAGGCGCTTGACCACGCGCACGCGGTCGTGCAGGCGGCGCGGCGCGCCAAGCGGCGTGGTGCCGAAGCGCCCGCACCGGAACCCGAACCCGCGCAGCCGTCGCTTCCGCTGACGGATCCGGCCACGGGTGACGCCGACCGGACCCCTCCGACGAAAGTCACCGCGGAGCACTAGTCATGGCTGATGCGCCCGCGCCCGCGCGTGCGCGCACCGGATTCGTCGCAATCATCGGCCGGCCGAACGTCGGCAAGTCGACCTTGCTCAACGCCCTGGTCGGCGAGCGCGTTTCGATCACCTCGCGCAAGCCGCAGACCACGCGACAGCGGATTGTCGGCGTGCTGACACGCGGAGATGCGCCGGCGGTCACGCAATTCGTCTTCGTCGACACGCCCGGGTTCCAGCCGCACCGCAAGTCGCTGCTGACGCGGCGGATGAACGAGGAAATCGTGGCGGCGCTCGCCGATGTGGATGCCATCGTTCTGGTGATCGAGGCGCGCGGCTGGACGGCCGACGATGAGCGCCTGCTGCAGCTCATTCCGTCCGAGCGGCGCAACGTGGTGCTGGCAATCAACAAGACCGACGCGCTGGCGGACCGCAACACGCTGCTGCCGCTGCTGGCCGAGTCGGCGCAGCGTTTCCCGTTCGCCGCGCTGGTGCCGGTCAGCGCCGAGCGCGGGCGCCAGCTTGACGATCTGCTGCGCGAGATCGAACGGCTGTTGCCGGAGGGCGAACCGCTGTTCGAGGCAGACCAGTTCACCGACCGCAGCGCACGCTTCCTGACGGCAGAATTCATCCGCGAGAAGGCGTTTCGCCTGCTCGGCGACGAGCTTCCGTATGGCGTCGCGGTCACGATCGACCAGTGGAACGAGGATGCCGCGCGGGCCGATATCGCCGCGTCACTGTGGGTGGCGCGGGAGTCGCACAAGGGCATCGTGATCGGCGAGGGCGGCGCAAAGCTGCGCGAAATCGGCCGTCTCGCGCGTGCCGAAATCGAGCGCATGCTCGGCAAGCCGGTCCATCTGCAGACCTGGGTGCGCGTGAAGCGCGGCTGGACCGAGGATGCCCGCGCGCTCAGGGGACTCGGCTATGAATAGCCGCGCTCCGGCGCGGCGCGGCTCCGACAGCCGCGTCGATCATCAGCCGGGCTACCTGCTGCACGGATATCCGTGGCGCGAAACGAGCCTGATCGTCGAGGTGTTCACGCGCGACCACGGGCGGATGGCGCTGGTCGCGCGCGGTGCGAAGCGGCCGACCTCGCATTTCCGCGGCGTGCTGACCCAGTTCTGTCCGCTGCTGATCGGCTGGAGCGGGCGCAACGAAGTCAAGACACTGGTACGGATCGAATGGTGCGGCGGGCTGGCACCGCTGCGCGGCGAGGGGCTGATCGCCGGCTTCTATCTGAACGAACTGCTGGTGCGCCTGCTCGCACGCGGCGACGCGCACGAAACCCTGTTCGCCGCTTATGGCGCGACACTCGCGGAGCTCGCGCGCGGCGCGCCGCCGGCGCCGTCGCTGCGCGCGTTCGAGGTGGCGCTGCTGCGCGAGACCGGGTTCCTGCCCGCTCTGGATCATTGCATCGACGGAGCGCCCGTCGAACCGGCGGCGCGCTACCGGATCGAGTCCACGCGCGGCCTGATCCGCACCGAGGATGGCGACGACGAGCTGTGCATTCACGGTGCCACCGCCATGGCGATGGTACGTGGCGAGTTCGGCGACGCGCGCGTCGCTGGCGAGAGCAAGGCGGCGCTGCGCCAGCTGATTCGTTACCATCTCGACGGCCGCCCCCTGAACACGCGCCGCATCCTGCAGGATCTGAAGGAACTGTGACCGCACTGAGCGTCAATTTGAACAAGGTCGCGCTGGTGCGCAACACGCGCGCGCTCGGCATCCCGAGCGTGCTGCGCGCCGCCACGCTCGCGCTCGAAGCCGGCGCCGACGGCATCACGGTGCACCCGCGCCCTGACGGCCGCCATGTCCGCGGCGACGACGTGCGCCAGCTGGCGGCGCTGCTGAAGCAGTGGCCCGCGTGCGAGTTCAACATCGAGGGCAACCCGTTTCACCAGTTGCTCGAGTACGTGCGCGAAGTGCGGCCGCACCAGTGCACGTTCGTGCCCGACGAAACCGGGGCATTCACGTCGGATCACGGCTGGGATCTGCCGCGCGACAGCGACCGCCTGCGCCCGGTCATCGAGGAAACCCGCCGGCTTGGCGTGCGCGTCAGCCTGTTCATGGACGCGAACCCGGAGGCCATGCCTGTGGCGCGCGAACTTGGCGCGGATCGCGTCGAGCTCTATACGGAACCCTTTGCGCACGCCTTCGGCACCCCGGCGCAGGCCGGGCAGCTGGAGCGGTTCCGGCAGGCGGCCGAGGCCGCGCAGCGCGCGGGGCTCGGTGTGAACGCGGGCCACGACCTGAACCGCGACAACCTCGCCGCGTTCCTGATCGCGGTTCCCGGCGTGCTCGAAGTTTCGATCGGTCATGCGCTGATCGCGGACGCGCTCGAATTTGGCCTGGGCGAAACGGTGCGCAAGTACCTGGCCGAGATTCGCCGGGCCGGCGCTGCACTTCCGCACGCATTGCGGCAGTCCCGGTGATCTACGGCATCGGCATCGATCTGATCGAGATCGACCGCATTGCGCAGGCGCGCACGAGGCACGGCGACCGCTTCGTGCAAAGGATCCTCGGCCCCGAGGAATTGCAGCGGTACGAAGCGCGCCGCCGACGCTCCGAGGCGCGCGGCCTTGCCTTTCTGGCGACCCGCTTTGCGGCCAAGGAGGCGGTGTCGAAAGCGCTCGGGCTCGGCATGCGGCAACCGATGAGCTGGCGCGCGGTGCAGATCGTCAATGGACCGTCGGGCAAGCCCGAGGCGGTGGCGAACGGTGCGCTGGCGGATTTCATTCGTTCACGCGGGTTGCGTCTGCTGGTTTCCGTCACCGATGAGCGGGCGATGGCGGCCGCCTATGCGGTCGCGGAGTCTGCGCAGTAGGGCGGCTAGATGAACGGACCCGTCGTCGTCGATCTCGCCGGACCCGAGCTGACGCCGGCCGAGCGGACGCGGCTCACCCATCCGCGCGTCGGCATGGTGATCCTGTTCGCGCGCAACTACGCGTCGTCGGAGCAGCTGCGCGCGCTCTGCGACGAGATCCATGCGCTGCGGACGCCGCCGCTGCTGATCGCGGTCGATCACGAGGGCGGGCGGGTACAGCGGTTCCGCCGCGCGCCGTTCACGGCCGTTCCGGCCATGGAGGCGCTTGGCCGGCTTTGGGACCGCGACGTGATGCTGGCTTGCCGGGTCGCGGTGTCGACCGGATTCGTGATGGGCGCGGAACTGCGCGCGCACGGAGTCGACCTGACCTTCGCGCCGGTGCTCGACCTCGACTGGAGCCGCAGTTCCGTGATCGGCGATCGCGCGTTGCACGGCGACGCGCGCGTGGTGGCGATGCTCGCCAATCACCTGTGCCATGGCCTGGCGCTCGCCGGGATGGCGAACTGTGGCAAGCATTTCCCCGGGCACGGCTGGCCGCGCGCGGATTCGCACGTGGACGTCCCGGTCGACGAACGCGCGCTGCAGGCGATCCTCGACGCGGATGCCGCGCCGTATCGCTGGCTCGGCACGTCACTGGCGAGCGTGATGCCCGCACACGTCGTCTATCCGCAGATCGACTCGATGCCGGCCGGGTTTTCGCGCCGCTGGCTGCAGCAGATCCTGCGGCAGCAGCTCGGCTTCAACGGCGCCGTGTTCAGTGACGACCTGTCGATGGAAGGAGCCCGGGTCGCCGGCAGCTATGCCGCACGCGCCCAGGCAGCGCTCGACGCCGGCTGTGACTTCGTGATCGTCTGCAACGACGCCGCTGGAGCGGAACAGGTGCTGGAGGCAGTGCGCTGGAAGCGCAGCGCGGCCTTCGACGAGCGGCTGACACGCCTTGCGCCGCGCGGGCCGGCCCTCACGGTCGACCAACTGCAGGCGGCCGCGACTTACCGCGCCGCGCTGGCCGACGTCGAATCGCTGCAGACTTAGGACGGGACCGGCAGGACCACGCGTTCAGGCGCGTTCAATGTAGCTGCCGTCGTCCGTATTCACGCGGATCTTGTCGCCCCCGTTCACGAACGGCGGGACCTGGACCGTGATGCCGGTTTCCATCCGGGCCGGCTTGAAAGTCGTGGTGGCGGTCGCGTTCTTGATCGCGGGTTCGGTTTCGACGACTTCCAGCACCACGTTGGTGGGCAACTGCACGCCGAGCGCGCGGCCGTTGTGGAAGTTGATTTCAACCTCCATGTTCGGCAGCAGGTAGCCGCTCTGGCCCTCGAGGAATTCCGCGCTCAGCGAAAGCTGCTCGTAGGTCTCGTTGTCCATGAACACGTAGCTCGAGCCGTCCTGGTACGAGTACGTCATCCTGCGCTTGTCAATGTACGGGCGCTCGACCTTCTCATCGGTCGCCAGCCGCTCGTTGCGCTTCTGCCCGGTCTCGATGTCCTTCATCTCGACCTGCATGTACGCGCCGCCGCGGCCGCCGACGTGCACGTGGTACTGCTTCAGGACGCGCCACAGGCGCTTGTCCCATTCGATCAGGTTGCCGGCACGGATTTCGGTCGCGAGGATCTTTGCCATGGTGGGTCAGCGAGCGGCCCGTAGAATTTGCGCCGCGTGAAGGAAAGCCCGCCATTATAGAGGCGCGCGCACTTCCGCCCGGCTTCCTGACATGTCCGAATCCCCCGTCGAGTTCGACCCCAAAGCCGCGATCGAGCGCTTGCCGCACCTGCCGGGCGTCTACCGGATGCTGGACGCCGCGGGAGCGGTGCTGTACGTGGGCAAGGCGCGCGACCTGAAGAAGCGCGTCGCGACGTATTTCACTCGTGGGGTGGGACCACGCACCGAACTGATGCTGGCGCGGGTCGCGAACATCGAAACGACGGTGACGCGCTCCGAAGCCGAGGCGCTGCTGCTCGAGAACAACCTGATCAAGTCGCTGGCGCCGAAGTTCAACATCCTGTTCCGCGACGACAAGTCCTACCCTTATCTGAAGCTGACCGACCACGAGTTCCCGCGCATCGCCTACTACCGCGGCGCGGTCGACAAGCGCGCGCGCTACTTCGGCCCGTTTCCGAACGCCTGGGCGGTCAAGGATTCGATCCAGATCCTGCAGAAGGTATTCCGCCTGCGCACCTGCGAGGACACCGTGTTCAGCCACCGCTCGCGTCCCTGCCTGCTGCACCAGATCCAGCGCTGCAGCGCGCCGTGCGTCGGCCTGATCGACGCGGCCGCCTACGCGCAGGATGTCGACCGCGCCGCGCGCTTCCTGCGCGGGCAGACCGACGAGGTGATTGCCGAGCTCGAGGCAAGGATGCAGGCTCTCGCGGCCGAACTGCAGTTCGAACGCGCGGCGGCGGTGCGCGACCAGCTCGGTGCGTTGTCGCGCGTGCTGCACCAGCAGGCGATCGAAACCACGGGCGGCGACGCCGACGCCGACATCCTGGCGGTCGTCAGCGAAGCCGGCCAGGCCTGCGTCAACCTGGCGATGGTTCGCGGCAGTCGCCACCTTGGCGATCACGCCTATTTCCCGGCGCGCGTCGACGGTGCGGCCGAGAAAGCGGAAGTGCTGGAAGCGTTCATCTCGCAGCACTACGTCGGCCAGGCCGTGCCGCCGGTGCTGATCGTCAATGCGGAGCTCGATTTCGCGGAACTGGCGCAGATGCTGTCGACCGCCGACAACCGGGTGCAGATCCTCAGCGGCGCAGATGGCGGGCTGCGGGCGCAGCGCCGCCGCTGGCTCGAGATGGCCGAAGCCAACGCCCGACTGGCACTTGCGCGCCGGCTGGCGGAGGAAGGCTCGCAGCACGCTCGCACACGGGCTCTGATCGACACGCTCGGCATCGAACTGCAGGATTCCGATCCGGCCACGCTGCGGATCGAGTGTTTCGACGTCAGTCACACCATGGGCGAGGCGACCCAGTCGGCCTGCGTCGTCTATCACGACCATGCGATGCAGCCGGCCGAGTATCGCCGCTTCAACATCGCGGGCATCGAGCCCGGCGACGACTACGCCGCGATGCGCCAGACCCTGACGCGCCGCTACGCCCCGGTTGCGCGCGGCGAGTCAGCGTTGCCGCACCTCGTGCTGGTCGATGGCGGCGCCGGGCAGGTCGCAGTTGCGGTACAGGCGTTCGAGGAACTCGGGCTCGATGCATCGGTCATCGTCGGAGTTGCCAAGGGCGAGGAACGCAAGACCGGACGCGAAGAGCTGGTCTTTGCGGACGGCCGGGCGCCGCTCAGGCTGGGGCGGGAATCGCAGGCGCTGATGCTGATCGCCCAGGTCCGCGATGAAGCGCATCGGTTCGCGATCACCGGGATGCGTGCGCGGCGCGCCAAGTCTCGCCAGACCTCGCACCTGGAGGACCTGGAGGGGATCGGACCGAAGCGCCGCCAGAGGCTGCTGGCGCGCTTCGGCGGGATGCGCGGGCTGATGGCGGCATCGATCGACGACATCGCGCAGGTGGACGGCGTTTCGCGTAAGCTCGCCGCACGCATCTATGGACAACTCCACGGCCAACCCACCTGAAATCCACGCGCACGTGCGAGCCGCCCCGATCTCGATCAATGTCGCGATGTGGCTCACCTGGGCACGCATCGCGATGATTCCCCTCGTGGTCGGCGTGTTCTACCTGCCGGATGCATGGATCGGCAGCCACTGGAAGAACGTGCTTGCCTGCGCGCTGTTCACCGTCGCCGCGCTGACCGACGCGTTCGATGGCTGGTACGCGCGCAGGTACGCGATGATGACGCGGCTGGGCGCGTTTCTCGATCCGGTGGCCGACAAACTGATGGTCTGCGCCGCGCTGATCGTGCTGCTTGCGCTCGCGCGCGTGGACGCGTTCGTCGCGCTGATCATCATCGGGCGCGAGATCGCGGTTTCGGCTCTGCGCGAGTGGATGGCGTACGTCGGCGCGTCGGCCAGCGTCGCGGTCAACTGGCTCGGCAAGACGAAGACGATCATGCAGATGGTCGCGATTCCGCTGCTGCTGTATCACGACCCGCTGTTCGGATTGATCGATGTCAGCCTGCTCGGGACCGCGATGATCTACGTGGCTGCTGCCTTGACGGTGTACTCGATGATCTACTACCTGCGGATGGCATGGCCGCACATGGAAAAATGAGGCGGACTTCTTTGACAGGGGTAGGTGCGCGGCTATAATTCGCGTCCGCTTTGCGGGAATAGCTCAGTTGGTAGAGCGCAACCTTGCCAAGGTTGAGGTCGCGAGTTCGAGACTCGTTTCCCGCTCCAGGATCGTCCGGGGAAGCAACGTGCTTCCCCGATTTTTTTCCGGTCGACCGATCGGGCGCCGCTACAATGCCTGAGGCGGCGGGGTGGCAGAGTGGCCATGCAGCGGACTGCAAATCCGTGTACGCCGGTTCGATTCCGACCCCCGCCTCCAATCGATTCCCGCAGGCCCTGCGACGCATCGGCGCAGCGGGGCGCACGACGGGCGGAGCCGCGGTGGTGAAATCGGTAGACACAGCGGACTTAAAATCCGCCGCAAGCGCAAGCAAGCATGCCGGTTCGAGTCCGGCCCGCGGCACCAGCGAAAGCCATGGCATTGAAGGTATTCAACCTGCTCTGCGATAACGGACACGCCTTCGAGGGCTGGTTCGGCTCGTCGGCGGACTACGAGTCGCAGCACGCGAACGGACAGCTGTCGTGCCCCGTGTGCGGTTCGAATACGGTGAGCAAGGCGCTATCGGCGCCGTACGTTGCCAGTCGCGCTGCGGAGCCTGCGCGCGAGACGCAGCAGGCGGCGCTGCCGACGCCGGCGCAGATGCAGGCGCTGTTCATCCGCATGGCGCGCGAGATCGCCGCGAACACCGAAGACGTCGGCACGCGCTTCGCGGAAGAGGCGCGGCGCATTCACTACAAGGAAACCGAGGAGCGCGGCATCCGCGGCGTCACGAGCAAGGAAGAGGCGGCGGCGCTCGAGGATGAGGGCATCAACGTGCTGCCGCTGCCGTTTGCCGAACTGCTGAAGAATCCGCTGCAGTGACGCGCCGCTAGGCGTTCACCTTGAATCCCAGGTCGACGTCGGAATCGGGGACGCCGCCGCTGATGCCCCAGTTCTCGCGCGGCACGTCGCGTACGACGACCATCACGTCCTTGCGGCGGATGCCGAGCGCGGCCAGGTTGTCCACGATGCACTTGTAGAGCCGGCGCTTCGCTGCCAGCGAACGGCCCGCCACCAGGTCGATTTCGATCAGCGTGAAGTTCTCGGTCCTGCCGCGCGATATCGCGAAATCCTCCGCGTCGAACTGCTGCAGGCGCAGCGTGCGATCGGTCTGCGGAATCAGCACGCCGTCGACCAGCGCCTGATGCACGGCTTCGATGATTGCGCGCCGCCTTTCCGCGGGCCAGCGTTTGCGCACCGAGATCAATGTGTTCGGCATGTTGGTCAGCGCCGCTCGTACTGCTTGTCGCCGAAGAGATTGCGGCGCGCCTGCTCGTCCGTGATCGGCCGGCGCCGGTCGGCCAGAACCTGGAGCCCGCGCTGCACCGCGGGCCGCGCCGCCACGACGTCGAACCAGCGCGCGAAGTGGGGAAACTCGGCGAGCTCGACGCCCTGGTTTTTGTGCGAGCGCGTCCACGGAAAGATCGCCATGTCGGCGATCGAGTACTCGCCGGCGAAATACGGAGCCTGCGCCAGGTGCCGGTCCATCACACCGTACAGGCGCCTCGCCTCGTTGGTATAGCGACTGATCGCGTACTCGATCTTCTCGGGTGCATAGAGACGGAAGTGGTGCGCCTGGCCGAGCATCGGCCCGATGCTTCCCATCTGGAACATCAGCCACTGCAATGCGACGTACCTGCCGCGCACGTGGGCCGGCAGGAATCTCCCGGTCTTGCCGGCCAGGTAGACCAGGATCGCGCCGGACTCGAACAGCGCGATCGGCTGGCTGTCGGGGCCGTCGCTGTCGACCAGCGCCGGGATCTTGTTGTTGGGGCTGATCCGCAGGAAGTCGGGCTCGAACTGGTCGCCGGCGCCGATGTCGACCGCGTGCACGCTGTACGGCAGGCCGCACTCCTCGAGCATGATGTGGATCTTGTGGCCGTTCGGCGTTGGCCAGGTGTACAGGTCGATCACGGGCGCGGTCCCTCCCGGGGCGGCAGCGGCGCATGCCGGGCGATTTCCAGCTTCGCAATCGCATTGCGGTGGACTTCGTCCGGGCCGTCGGCGAGGCGCAGCGTGCGGGTGTGCGCGTACGCGTAAGCGAGCGGGAAGTCGTCGCACACCCCGGCGCCGCCGTGCGCCTGGATCGCCCAGTCGAGCACCGTGCAGGCGACATTGGGTGCGACCACCTTGATCATCGCGATCTCGGATCTGGCCGCCTTGTTGCCGATGGTGTCCATCATGTGCGCCGCCTTCAGCGTCAGCAGGCGGGCCTGGTCGATCATGCAGCGTGCGTCGGCGATCCGCTCCTGCCAGACGGTCTGGCGTGCCACCGGCGCGCCGAACGCGATCCGCGTGGCCAGGCGCTTGCACATCAGCTCGAGAGCGCGCTCGGCCACGCCGATGCAGCGCATGCAGTGGTGGATCCGCCCCGGACCCAGCCGCCCCTGCGCAATTTCGAAGCCGCGCCCCTCGCCGAGCAGGATGTTGGCCGCCGGAACGCGCACCTCCGCGAAATCGACTTCCATGTGGCCGTGCGGCGCGTCGTCGTAGCCAAACACGTTCAGCGGGCGCAGCACCTGCAGGCCGGGCGTTCCGGCGGGCACCAGGATCATCGACTGCTGCAGGTGCTTCGGCGCGTCGGGGTTCGTCTTGCCCATCACGATGTAGATGCGGCAGCGTGGATCGCCGGCGCCCGAGGTCCACCACTTGCGGCCATTGATCACGTACTGATCTCCGTCGCGACGCATCGACATCTGGATGTTGGTCGCGTCGGACGATGCCACCGCGGGTTCGGTCATCGCGAACGCGGAACGGATCTCCCCCCGCAGCAGCGGCTCCAGCCACTGTCCTTTCTGTTCCGGCGTGCCGTAGCGCTCGATCGTCTCCATGTTGCCCGTGTCCGGGGCACTGCAGTTGAAGACTTCGCTCGCCCACGGAACCCGGCCCATCAGCTCGGCGAGCGGCGCGTATTCGAGGTTGGTCAGGCCGGCGCCCTGGTTCGAATCCGGCAGAAACAGGTTCCACAGGCCGGCCGTGCGCGCCTTGGGCTTCAGCTCCTCGATCAGCCGTGTCGGCGTCCAGCGCTGCCCGGCGCGCGTGTTGGCCTCCACCTCGTCGAGGAAGCGTCTTTCGTTGGGAAAGACGTGCTCGTGCATGAAGCGGTCCACGCGCGCGCGCAGATCGTTCACCCTGGCCGTGTAGTCGAAGTTCATCGGGCTCGCCCTCGCGCGGGGCAGAATAGCGCAGGTGGCCGTGGTCGCGGCGCTGACGCAGATCAAACAGGAGCTTGTGATGAAGGCGATGCAGTGCGTGGAATGGGGCCCGCCCGATCGCCTGCGGCTGGCCGAGCTGGCCGACCCGCAGCCGAAGCCGGGCGAGGTGCGTGTGCGCGTCGGCGCTGCCGGCGTCAACTACCCCGACGCGCTGATCGTGCAGAAGAAATACCAGGTTCAGCCGCCGCTTCCGTTCATTCCGGGCGCCGAGGTTGCCGGCACGATCGACGCGATCGGTGCCGGCGTGACCGACCGCGCGATTGGCCAGCGCGTCGTCGCCTTCGTCGCACTCGGCGGCTTCGCGGACATGGTCTGCGCCGATGCGCGGCGCACGATCCCGCTGCCAGCCGGCGTCAGCGACGAGGTTGCGGCCGGGTTCACGCTGACCTACGCCACGTCGCAGCACGCGCTGGCGGATCGCGCGCAGCTGAAGGAGGGCGAGACGCTGCTGGTTCTCGGTGCTGGCGGCGGCGTCGGCCTGGCGGCGGTGGAACTCGGGAAACTCGCGGGTGCGCGCGTGATCGCGGCCGCCGGCACCGACGAGAAGCTTGCGGCCTGCCGCGCAGCGGGTGCCGACGAACTGATCAACTATGCGTCCGCCGACCTGCGCGATGCGATAAAGGCCACGACCGGCGGAAAGGGCGTGGACGTGATCTATGACCCGGTCGGCGGCGCCTATACGGAAACCGCGCTTAGGTCGATTGCGTGGCGCGGTCGGCTGCTGGTGATCGGATTTGCCGGCGGAGAGATACCGAGGATCCCGGCCAATCTGCTGCTGCTGAAGGAGGCGTCCGCGGTCGGGGTGTACTGGGGCGAATTCGCGCAGCGGCAGCCGCAGGACAACAAGCATCTGCTCGGCGAGCTGATGACGTGGCTGGCGCAGGGCAGGCTGAACCCGCGCGCGCCGAAGATTTTCGCGCTCGCCGATGCCCCGCGCGCGCTCGAGGATCTGCTGCAGCGACGCGCGATCGGCAAGCTGGTGCTGCGGCCCGGATAGCCGGCGCACGGTATGCGGCTTGTTTCTTCGTAACCAACGGGTTACCGTTTCCGCATGGTTACCGATGGCGCCATCCGGGCAGCCTGATCCATGATGGCGAAATCGAGCAATGCGGCGCTGGCTGCGCTTGCAGACCCGACGCGCGAGAAGATCGTGCGCCTGCTGCTGCAGGGGGAAAGATCGGTGGGCGAGATCGCCGAGCGCGTGCCGGTCAGCCGGCCCGCAGTGTCCAAGCACCTGCGCCAGCTCGAGAATGCGGGGCTGGTGACGTTCCGCTCGTTCGCGACCCGCAACGTGTACGCGGTGGAGCCGGCCGCGTTGCAGGCCCTGCGCGACGAGCTGAACCGGATGTGGGAACAGGCGCTCGCGCGCTACGCGCTGGTCGCGAACAACCGCGCCGCCAAGCGCGTGGCACGGAGCCGACGATGAGGGCCGGGGCGATCGCCGCGGTGGGCAGGGCGTTGCGAGTGAAGCTTGAACCGGGTGCTGGCGCAGTTCGTGGTCTGCGCCGGGGAGGCAGCGTGAAGCGAATCGTTGCACTGCTGTGGTTGCTGGCGCTGGCGTCGATCGCGCCGGCGGCGGAACGCGCGATCGACAAGCAGGTGCTGATCGACGCGACGCTCGACCAGGCGTGGGATGCGTGGACCACGCGCGCGGGAATCACGAGCTTCTTCGCCCCCGACGCGGAGATCGATCCGCGCGCGGGCGGCGCGTTCCACATCTATATCAATCCCCTCGCAGAGACCGGCATGAGAGGCGCGGACGAGATGCGCTTCATGGCGCTGCAGCCGAAAAGGATGATCTCGTTCGACTGGAACGCACCGCCGAGCCTGCCGCAGGTGCGCGCGCAGCGCACGTTCGTGATCGTCCGCTTCGAGCCCGTGGCCGAGCGGCAGACGCGCGTTTCGCTGCATCACACCGGATGGGGCGAGGGCGGCGAGTGGGACAAGGCGTACACATACTTCGACCGCGCGTGGAACAACGTGCTGGGCAATCTGAGGAAACGCTTCGAGTCGGGACCGGTCGACTGGACCGAGTGGATCGAGCAGCTGCGCCAGTTCCAGCAGCAGTCGGATCGGAAGAAATAGCAAGGCGGCTGCGATGCCCCACGTCGAATTCGCACCGCAGCTGCAGCGCCACGTGCCGTGCCCGCCGCAGACGGTCGACGCGCGCTCGCTGCGCGGCGCCCTCGACATCGCGTTCGCCGCCGCACCCGGGCTGCGCGCTTATGTGCTCGACGACCAGGGCGCGGTGCGCAAGCATGTGGCGGTATTCATCAACGGTGAACTGCTGCACGACCGCGTCCTGCTCGAACGCGCGCTGGCGCCGGGCGATCGGGTCTACGTTGCGCAGGCCTTGTCCGGCGGCTGACTCCGGGTCACACTCGCCGCCGCGCAAAATTGCAAGGGGAGGTGCAAATGCCGGACCTGTTCATCTCAACCCACAAGGGCCTGCTGGTGTACGAAGCGGAGGGCGACGAGTGGGAGCTGCGCAGCACGCACTTTCTCGGTGAGCCGGTGACCTCGGTGCTGGTCGATGCCACCGGGCAGCGCTGGCTGGCCGCGCTGAAGCTCGGGCATTTCGGCGTGAAGCTGCGGCTATCCGATGACGCGGGTGCCACGTGGCAGGAGGTCGCCGCGCCCGCGTATCCGCCGAAACCGCCGGCAAAGCAGGGGGAGGCCGAAGACCCGCACGCCTGGACGCTGGACCAGGTCTGGATCCTCGAAGGCTTCGACCCGATGACGCCGGAGCGCGTCTGGGCCGGAACGAACCCGGGCGGCCTGTTCCGCTCCGACGACGGCGGCCGGACATGGACCCTGATCGAAAGCCTGTGGAACATGCCTGAGCGCCGGCGATGGTTCGGCGGCGGCTACGACCTTCCGGGCATCCACTCGGTCTGCGTGCATCCGACCGATCCGGACGACATCGTCGTCGGCGTTTCCTGCGGCGGCGCATGGCGGACCGAGGACGGCGGCCGGAGCTGGCGCGTGGGCCGCGGCATGTGCGCGGACTTCATGCCGCCCGAGCGGCGCGAGGATCCGGTGATCCAGGATCCGCACCGGATCGTGCAATGCGCGTCCGATCCGAATGTGCTGTGGACCCAGCACCACTGCGGCATCTGGAAATCCAGCGATCGGGGTGCGACCTGGCATGAGGTCACGGCGGCGGTCCCGAGCAACTTCGGATTTGCGGTCGCAGTGCATCCGCACAATCCCGCGATGGCCTGGTTCGTGCCGGCGATCAAGGACGAGAAACGCGTTCCGGTCGACGGCGAACTGGTCGTTTCGCATACCCGGGACGGCGGCGAATCGTTTGAGGTGCTGCGCGCGGGGCTGCCGCATCGCGATGCCTTCGACCTCGTCTACCGCCACGCGCTCGACATTGCGAACGACGGCAGCCTGCTTGCGATGGGTTCGACGACCGGGTCGCTGTGGGTCTCCCCCAGCGGCGGCGAGACATGGCGGACCATCAGCAATCACCTGCCACCGATCTACGCCGTGCGTTTTGCCTGACTTGACCGCGCCTGCCGGACCGGATCAGCATCCGTCATCGCGTGCAGCCGCCTGGCCGCGGTCGGCACGCGTGCACTTGAGTCCACTGAACCGAGGAGGGGAAATGAGGGGAAGTACCTTGGGTCGCGCCTGCGCGATTCTGATCGGCGGAATCGCGCTCGCAGCGCAGGCGCAGAACATCTCGATCGGCACCGGCGGCACCGGGGGCGTGTATTACCCGATGGGGGGTGGCATGGCGGCGGTGCTGTCGAAGTACGTGCCCGGCATGCAGGCAACCGCCGAGGTCACCGGCGGATCGGTCGACAACCTGAAGCTGATCGGCACCGGCAAGCCCTACATCGGATTCACGATGACCGACGCCGCGCAGGAGGCCTTCAACGGCGAGGACAAGTTCAAGGGCAACAAGGTGCCGCTGCGCACGCTGATGATCCTGTATCCGAATCGGATGCACGTGGCCACGGTCGACGGCAGCGGGATTACGAAGATAGCGGACCTGAAGGGCAAGCGGGTCTCGACCGGCTCTCCGGGCAGCGCGACCGAGGTGATGGCGTTCCGGCTGATCGAGGCGGCCGGCCTCGACAAGGACCGCGACATGAAGCGCGAGCGGCTCGGCGTGGCCGAGTCCGTCAACGCGATGAAGGATCGGAAGATCGATGCCTTCTTCTGGGTCGGTGGCCTGCCGACGGCAGCCGTGACCGACCTTGCCAATACACCCGGCACGAAGATCAGGCTGATCGACCACGCAGAACTCGTGCCGGCGATGAACGCGAAGTACGGCAACCTCTACGTGCAGGACGCCATTCCCAAGGAAACCTATCGCGGAATGGACGCCGACAACAAGCAGGCGACGGTGATGAACATCCTGGTCGCGCACGAAAGCATGGACGACAGGACCGCGTACAACATCGTGAAGACGATCTTCGAGCGGCGCGACGACCTGATCGCCGTGCACAAGGAAGCTGCCAACTTCAAGCTCGAGTCCCAGAAGGCCGCCGCCTCGCCGGTGCCGTTTCATCCCGGCGCGTTGAAGTATTTCGCTGAGAAGGGCATCAAGGTCAACTAGTGACCTCGCCCGCAGCCGGCCCGCCGCCGGACGTCGGCGAAATCAGCGAGGCGGCGCTCGCGCGAGCCGAGGAATACGTCGAGGAGGAGGAGGGCCGGGCACACCGGCTCTCCGGGGCACTTGGCGTTTTCGTCACCCTTGTCGCGGTGGCGATCTCGGTGTTCCACCTGTACACGGCGTACGCGATCGTGCCGACGCAGACGCTGCGGCCGCTGCACGTGGCGCTGATCCAGGCGCTGTGCTTCCTGTCCTTCCCGATCGCAAAGCGATTCCGCCACCGCATCATGTGGTGGGACTGGGCGGCGGTGCTGCTCGCGGTTGCGGTCGTCGCCTATCTGATCCAGGGCGGCGACGATTTCACCGATCGCAACACGCTGCCCAACGGCTGGGACATCGCCTTTGGCGTCGTCCTGATCGTGCTGGTGATGGAAACGATGCGGCGCACGACCGGCTGGGTGATGCCGATCATCACGTCCGCGTTCATCCTGTACGCGCTGGTCGGTCCGATCCTGCCGGCGCCGTGGACGCACAAGGGCTACGAGGTCGGACGCCTTGTCGGCCACATGTACATGACGCTCGAGGGCATCTACGGCGTGGCGGTCGACGTGTCGTCATCGCTGATCATCCTGTTCACGATCTTCGGTGCGTTCCTGCAGTTCACGGGCGCGGGCAAGTTCTTCATCGATTTCTCGTTCGCCGCGATGGGAGGCAAGCCGACCGGCGTCGGCCGTACCGTCGTGCTGTCGTCGTTCCTGCTCGGCGGGCCGTCCGGTTCCGGAGTGGCGACCACGGTGACGATCGGCTCGGTCGCGTATCCGATGCTGGCGAAGGCTGGCTACGAAAAGAACGCGGCCGGCGGGCTGCTAGCCGCGGGGGGGCTTGGCGCGATCATCTCGCCGCCGGTGCTCGGCGCTGCCGCGTTCCTGATCGCCGAATTCCTGAAGATCTCGTACCTCGACGTGCTGTTGATGGCGACGATCCCGACGGTGCTCTATTACTTCGCTCTGTTTCTGATGGTCGAGATCGACGCGCGCAAGTACGGCATGCACGCAGCGGCGTTCGCGATGGTCGATTCGGCGTGGAACCTGACGAAGAAGTACGGATTCCACTTCCTGTCGCTGGTATCGATCATCGCCTTCATGATGCTCGGCTACTCCCCTGTGCTGTCGGTGTTCTGGGCCACCGTCGTCACCGCGCTCACCAGCTTCCTGCATCGCGACTGCGCGATCGTTCCGTATGACGTGTTGCGCGGGCGCGCGCCTTTCTGGCGCGGATTGTACGAATCGGGGCTGGCGAAGGCGCTGCAGGGCGGATCGGTCGGCGTGATCAACGTCGCCGCGACCTGCGCCGGCGCGGGCATCATCGTCGGCGTGGTCACGCTGACCGGGCTTGGCCTGAAGTTCAGCGGTATCGTGATCGACTACGCGGGGGGATCACTGCTGCTCACGGCGATCTTCACTGCACTCGTGGTGTGGATCGTCGGGCTCGCGGTGCCGGTGACCGCGTCGTACATCATCTGCGCGGTGATCGCAGCACCGGCGCTGATCAAGCTGGGCGTACCGGACTTCGCCGCGCACATGTTCATCTTCTATTACGCGGTGCTGTCCGAGGTGTCGCCGCCGACCGCGCTGTCGCCGTTCGCGGCCGCGGCCATCACCGGTGGCGATCCCTACAAGACGACGCTGCAATGCTGGAAGTACACGGTGCCGGCATTCCTGCTGCCGTTCATGTTCGTGCTCGATCCGAGTGGCACCGGACTGCTGCTGACGGGCTCGATCAGGAACCTCGCCAGTGCGGACTGGCTGTCGATTGCGGGCATCACGCTGATAGCCGCTGCCGGCATTGCGGCGATCGCGGCCGGGTTCCAGGGCTGGGCGCTGTCGCGGACCACCCTGATCGAGCGCTGGCTGTTCATCTTCGCCGGATTCGCGCTCGTGCTGCCCGGCACCAACAGCGACATCGTCGGGTTCGGCTGCGCTGCATTGGCGATCGCGATGCAAGTCCTGCGTCGGCGCAAGATCGCCTCCGCTCCGGGGTAAAGCGCCGGAAAGAACGCCCGGGTCGAGCCGACGGCGCCTTCTGTAGCGCCGCGGGTGCGAACGCGCTGGCCCGGTTGCGCCGGGAACTCAGTTGGCGGCCTTCCGCTCCGCGCGCAGGCGCTCGATGTAACGACTCAGGGCTTCACGGGCGTCGACGGCGCTGTCGACGAAAGCGCAGCCGTACCGCCGACGGCCCGAGGCATCAAGGGTTTCGACAGTGCGCACGATCAGGTCGGAGAGAAATTCGCCCTCCGTGTCGAGGTCGAAGCTGCAGTTGAGCAGCCTCTGCCCGATTTCGTAGGCCTGGCCCGCGGACCGGCTCAACAGCGCGACGCCGCCCGTGCTGATGTCGAGCACCGGCAGCCGATGCAGCGTGGGAAGGTTGGCTTTCCCGCGCACCATGCATTCCAGCGGAGCGACGCGCGAAGGCTTGACCCGGTCGGCACGACGCCGCTGCAGCCGCAGCGTCTCGTTCGGCATCGACACGCAGATGCCATTGCCGCGCGGGGTGTCGCGTTTGCCTTTCGTCACGCTGTTGAACTGGATCTTCGCACCATGGGTGAATCCCACCGCCGTGATCGCCTTCGACGCGGCGAGGAGATCCTGTTCGACCTCGCTTGCGGTCACCAGCACCAGCGCTCCATCGTCAGGCAGGACCTGATCGATCATGGCTTCGGCGGAGATGAAACCACCCTCGATGAAGCAGCTCAGCGGCACCTGCTCGCTGCGCAGTTCATACATCAGCGGGGTCACCGCATCTCTGGAGGTCAACGTGTACGCCGCCAACGCGGGGGAAATCTCTACCGGAAGAAGTGTGGAGTGCAGCATCTGAAGCCTCGCCCCGTATGGATCTGGATTACGACATCGACGCTTCGAGGCTAGTCCGAACGCTGAAATACGTAAGTAGTCTTACGTATTAGTCCAATCAGATGCGCCGACGCCGGCACAAGTGAGGCGGCGCCCGACACATTGGCGCAGACGGTTTCTGGCCGGGCCGCGCAAGGCGCCTGCCGGGCGAACCGCGTCAGCTTCGCTGCGCCATTTCCCAGCCCAATGCCCCGAGTGTCTTCGCGTTTGCGCCGGCCTTGATTGCGTTGTCCGACGATGCGATGCCCTCGGTCGCACGCTTGTACACGCCCTGCAGGATCGCGGCGATGCGGAACAGGTTGTAGGCCAGATAGAAATTCCAGTGCCCGATCGACTCACGCCGGGTGCGCTCGCAGTAGCGCGCGATGTACTCGGCCTCGGTCGGAATCCCGAGCGCCTTGTGATCGAGCCCCGCGATGCCGCGAAACGCCCCCGGCGGGATATGCCAGCTCATGCAGTGGTAGCTGAAATCGGCCAGCGGATGGCCGAGCGTCGACAGTTCCCAGTCGAGGATCGCGATGATCCTGGGCTCGGTCGGATGGAAGATCAGGTTGTCCATCCGGTAGTCGCCGTGAACCACCGTGGTCTCCGCATCTCCTTCCGCCTCGGGCGGGATGTGCTGCGGCAGCCAGTCGATCAAACGGTCCATCGCGTCGACCGTCTCGGTCTCGCTGGCGCGGTACTGCTTGCTCCAGCGGCCGATCTGGCGCGCGAAGTAGTTGCCGGCGCGGCCGAAGTCGGCCAATCCGGCGCGCTCGATGTCGACCGAATGCAGCGCCGCGAGCACGCGGTTCATCTCATCGTAGATCGCGGAGCGCTCGGCATTCGACGCGCCGGGCAGAGATTGCTCCCAGAAGATGCGGCCTTCGACGTGCTGCATCAGGTAGAACGCGCGGCCGACGACCGTCTCGTCCTCGCACAGCAGCAGCGTGTCGGGCACCGGAATTCCTTCGCTGCGCAGCGCGCGCATCACGCGGAACTCGCGCTCGATCGCATGCGCGGACGGCAGAAGCTTCGCAACCGGCCCGGGCTTGCTGCGCATTACGTAGCGCGCGGATGGCGTGGTCAGCAGATAGGTGGGATTGGACTGGCCGCCCTGGAACTGCTTTACGGCGAGCGGTCCCCTGAACTGCGGCAGGTGCAGCGCAAGATGCGCTGCAAGCCGCTCGATGTCGAAGCGGTGGCGCTCGGTGACTTCGTTCAGTTGGCTCATTGGTCTTCCGTTCCGCCGCGTCCGCGCAGCTTCAGGTATTTCTGCAGCAGTTCTTCCATCGTCGATAGGCGCGTGCCGGTGCGCAGGCTATCGATCGCGCAGAAGTTGACGACGCGCACCACGCTGGTCGCCGGCGTAGGGCCGATATCGATCACGTTCAGGCAGCCGGCATCCTGCGCCAGCCCGCCGAGAAACTGGTGCTGGCCGGTCAGGAACCACGACAGCACCGCGCGGTTGACGCCGCCGTGCGCGACGAGCAGCGCGGTGTCCCAGGCTGGGTCGGCACGCAGACGCTCCACCTGCGGCAGCACGCGATCGAGCAATTGTCCGATCGTTTCGCCACCCAGGAACTTCGTATCGCGCGGCACCGGCCCTTCGAAGGCGCAGAGAAACGCATCCCGCAACTCGTCGTCGCGAATCTCCGACAGGCGACCGCCGCGAATTTCGCGGAATCCCTCCCAATGCTCCACCGGCGGCGCCAGGTGCGCGGCCTCCAGCACGTGGCGCGCCGTTTCGCGGGTGCGGCGCAATCCGCTCGTCACCACGCGGTCGATCGTCGCACCGCCCGCCGCGAGCGCCTCGCCCATCGCGCGCGCCTGCGCGACGCCATGCGGCGTCAGCGGCACATCGTCGGGCGGGTAAGGGCGGCCGTCGGCGTCGAAGTAATCGACCGAGCCATGGCGCATCAGCAGCAGTCGGCGGCGCTCGATCATCGGTCCTTGACGGCGCCGGTCGCCAACAGGTTCTCGATCGCGGCGTCGTCGTAGCCCAGCCCGCGCAGCAGTGCCGCGGTGTGCTCACCTGCGGACGGTGCCGGTCGTACTTCGAAGGCGTGCCCGGAAATCTGCGCCAGCGGCCCGATCGCGGTGACGCCGCCGCGCTTGTGCACGAGTCCGCGCGCATGATGATGCGGTTGCGCGAGCGCCTCGGCCGGGGACAGGATCGGCGTCACGCAGCAGTCGACGCTGGCGAACGCGGCTTCCCATTCCGCACGCGAGCGCTGCCGCAGGCGCGCGGCCACATTCTCGCGCGTGACGAGCGCTGCCGCGCTGCCCGGCGCCTCGCCGAGCGACCAGTGCCGGGATTTCAACTCGGGCAATCCGGCGGCATCGCAGAACGCCTGCCAGAATTTCAGCTCCAGCGCGCCTACCGCGAGATGCTGCCGGTCGGCAGTCTCGTACACGCCGTAACAGGCGGCGCCGCCGGTCAGCAGCGTGCGCTCGGCGATCGGCGTGTTGCCCGCGTCGAGATCGGCGACCGGGAACAGATGGTGCACCAGCAGTCCGTCGGTCATCGCCGCGTCCACGCGCGCGCCGACCCCGGTGCGGCGTGCCGCGAGCAATGCGATCAGCAGGGCGGAAAGCATCGTTAGCGTGCCGCCAAGCAGGTCGCCAATCTGCAGGTTCGGGACCGCCGGGCGTCCGCCGGCGCGGTTCTGGTCGAGCACGCCGGTGCGAGCCGCGTAATTGATGTCGTGCCCGGCCGCCTGCGCCCAGGGGCCGCTCTGGCCGTAGCCTGACAGCGAACACAGCACCAGGCGCGGGTTGCGCGCGTGCACGGCATCCCAGCCGAATCCGAGTCGCTCGAGCACGCCCGGGCGAAACTGCTCGATCAGCGCGTCCGCGGTGTCGATCAGCTTCCACAGAACCTCGCTTCCGGCCGGCGACTTCAGGTCGATGCGGATCGAACGCTTGCCGCGGTTGATCGCCTCGAAAGCAGCGTTCACCTCGCGCCCTTCGGCGCTGCGGGCGGCTGGTGGAATCGACCGCATGTAGTCGCCCTCGCCGGTGTCCTCGACCTTGATCACATCGGCGCCGAAGTCGGCCAGGTGCATCGTCGCTGCCGGCCCGGGCAGCAGGCGCGTCAGGTCGAGAATGCGCAGTCCTTCGAGCGGGGCCGTCGCGGAGTTTGTCGCAGCAGTCATGCAATCGCCTCCAGTTCCGCCTGCAGCTCGAGCCAGCGCGACTCGAGCTGATCGACGCGCTGCGCGAGCTCGCCGCGCTGCTTCAGCACCGCCGCGACTTCCGAAGCGTCGCCGCCATGATAGAAGTCGGGCTGAGCAAGCCGCGCATCGAGTTCGCGCAACTGATCGCTCGTCACCGCCAGCTCGGTTTCGATCTTCTGCAGCCGGTCCTGGATCGGCTTGCGCGCGCTGGCGAGCCGCTGGCGCTCCTGCGCCTCGGCCCGCCGCATCTCGCGGCGGGAAGGCGCCTCCTCTTCGCCGCGTGCCTCGGTCGCCGGGCGTCGGCTGGCGAAAGCGAGCGCCGCGTAATCATCCAGATCGCCGTCGAACGCGGCCAGGCGCCCGTCATGGACCAGCCACAGCTGATCGGTCGCGGCACGCAGCAGGTGCCGGTCGTGCGACACGAGCAGCAGCGCGCCGTCGAACGTCGACAGCGCGATCGTCAAGGCCTCGCGTGTCTCCATGTCGAGGTGGTTGGTCGGCTCGTCGAGCACGAGCAGGTTGGGGCGTTGCCATGCGATCAGCGCCAGCGCACAGCGGGCCTTTTCGCCGCCCGACATCGGCCCGATCAGCGCGCTCGCCATGTCGCCCGAAAACCGGTACTGGCCCAGGAAGTTGCGCAGCTCCTGTTCGCGCGCGTCGGGGGCGAGACGGCGCAGATGCGCCAGGGGCGACTCGTCCGCGCGCAACTGGTCGAGCTGGTGCTGCGCGAAGTAGCCGATCGCCAGTCCCTGCCCGCGCCGCAGTTCGCCCGCGCCGGGCGCGAGTTCTCCCGCGATTGCCTTGACCAGAGTCGACTTGCCGGCGCCGTTGACGCCGAGGATGCCGATGCGGTCGCCGGCGCGGACCAGGAACTTCACCTCATCGAGCACCACCCGGTCACCGTAGCCGAGCTGCAGGCCCTCCGCGTCGACCAGCCGCTCGGGCGTGCGCGCCGGAGGCAGGAACTCGAAGCGCCACTCGTGGCGCGCGCGCACCGGCTCGACCGCCTGCAGGCGTTCGAGCATCTTCAGCCGGCTCTGAGCCTGCCTCGCCTTGGTGGCCTTGGCGCGAAAGCGGTCGACATAGCTTTGCAGATGGGCGGCCGTGCGCTCGTAGGCGCGGGCCGCGGCGTCCTGCTGCTTCTGCTGCTCCAGTGCGGCGAGTTCGAATGCGCTGTAGTTGCCGGCATAGCGCCGGATCGTTGCGTCGGCGACATGCCAGGTCGTCGTGGTCACCCGGTCCAGGAATTCGCGGTCGTGCGATATCACGAGCACGGTGGCGTCCTGCCGCCTCAGCCACGCCTCCAGCCACACCACCGAGTCCAGATCGAGATGGTTGGTCGGCTCGTCGAGCAGCAGCAGATCGGCCGGGCGCAGCAGCGCGCGCGCGAGCGCAAGACGGTTGCGCCATCCGCCGGAAAACTCGGCGACGCGCCGGGCCGTGACGCGCTCCGCGAAGCCCAGGCCGTGCATGACTGCCTTCGCCTGCGCGACG
>JBLMYK010000328.1:0-12465 GCA_050258235.1 Gemmatimonadota bacterium
GGATGCTCGACATGGGCTTTCTGCCGGACATCTCGCGCATCCTGAACCTGTTGCCCAGGGAGCGGCAGAGCCTGATGTTCTCGGCGACTTTTTCGGAGGAGATCAAGAAGCTCGCCGCAAATTTCCTGCGCGACCCGCTGCTGATCGAGGTCGCGCGCCGCAACGCGACGGCCGAGCTGATCAAGCAGGAAGTCGTGCGGGTGCATGAGTCCGAGAAGACAGACGCGCTGCTGAAGTTGCTGCGTACGCGCGGCGCCGATGCCGGTCGAATGACGCAGGTGCTGGTGTTCGTGAACGCCAAGATCGAATGCCGCCGCCTGGCGCGCCAGCTGCAGCGGGCGGGCGTGAACGCGGATGCGATCCACGGCGACAAATCGCAGGAAGAGCGCATGAAGGCGCTCGACGGCTTCAAGAAGGGCGAAATCGAGGTGCTGGTTGCCACCGACGTGGCGGCGCGCGGGTTGGACATTGTCGAGCTGCCCGCTGTCATCAACTACGACGTCCCGTTCAATCCCGAGGATTACGTGCACCGGATCGGCCGCACCGGCCGCGCCGGCGCGTCGGGCCTGGCGATCATGCTGATGACGGGCGCCGACGAGCGCGGCGTGCAGGCGATCGAAAGACTGACCAAGCAGAAATTCGACGTGGAATCCATCGCGGCCGAGCATGCGCGCGGCGAGCGACGCGAGCGCGCGCCGCGGCGCGAGCGAAGCGAACGGACGGCCGCGCACGCCCATGCGCCGGCGCCGCCGCCGGCCGACGACTTCTTCAGCCGGCCCTACGAGCCGTCGCCCGAAGACGAGGCGAAATCACTCGACGAAGACGCGACCGCGCCCCGTGAGCGTGGCAAGAAAGCCGCGCGTGTCGCCGCGCTGCTCGGCGGCGGCAAGCGGTGATTTTTCTCAGGCGCTCTTCGCGAGCGCCTGCTCCAGGTCCCACAGGATGTCGTCGATCGATTCGATGCCGATCGACAGCCGTACCATCTCGGGCAGCACTCCGGCCGCGCGCTGCTCTGCCTCGGAAAGCTGCCGGTGCGTGGTCGACGCAGGGTGAATGACGAGCGACTTCGCATCGCCGATGTTTGCCAGGTGCGACAGGAACTGCAGGCTGTCGATGAACTTCTCGCCCGCCGCGGCGCCGCCCTTGATGCCGAACGTCATCACACTCGACGCGCCCGGTTCGCCGTCGACGGCGCGCAGGTACTTTCTGGCCAGTTCGTAATACGGGCTCGACTTCAGCCCCGGCCAGTTGACCCACTGCACGCGTGGATGCGCTTCGAGAAATTCGGCCACGCGCCGCGCGTTCTGCACGTGCCTTTCCATCCGCACGTGCAGTGTCTCCAGGCCCTGCAGCAGCAGCCAGGCCGACAGCGGCGCAAGCGAGGAGCCATGTACGCGCAGCACTTCGAAGCGCGCCTTCATCGTGTAGGCGAAATCGCCGAAGGTCTCCCAGAACTTCACGCCGTGGTAGCCCTTCGACGGCAGAACCATGTCGGGGAACTTGCCGTTGCCCCAGTCGAAGCGGCCCGCCTCGACCAGCACGCCGCCGATCGTGGTGCCGTGGCCGCCCATGTATTTCGTGGCCGAATGCACGACGATGTCCGCGCCCCAGTCCAGCGGACGGCACAGGTACGGCGAAGGCATCGTGTTGTCGACCATCAGCGGGATCTGCGCCGCGCGCGCGATCGCGGCGACGCGCTCGATGTCCAGCACGTTGATCTTCGGGTTGCCCAGTGTTTCGCCGTAGACGAGCCGCGTGTTCGGCTTCAGCGAGCGGCGGAAGTTCTCCGGCTCATCGGGGTCGACGAACGTCGTCTCGATTCCCATTTTGGGCAGCGTGACGGCGAACTGCGAATAGGTGCCGCCGTACAGCAGCGAGGAGGCGACGATGTGCTCGCCGGGCTGCACGATTGCGAGGATCGCGGTCAGTTGCGCGGCCATGCCGCTCGCCGTCGCCAGCGCCGCACGACCATTTTCCAGCGCCGCGACCCGCTCCTCGAACACCGCGACGGTCGGGTTGCTGATGCGGGAGTAGACGTTGCCGAACGTCTGCAGGTTGAACAGGCTCGCGGCGTGATCAGCCGAATCGAAGACGTACGACGTCGTCTGGTAGATCGGTTGCGCCCGGCTGCCGGTGACCGGGTCAGGCAACTGGCCTGCGTGCAGGCAGAGGGTTTCGATGCCGAAGTTTCTGTCCATGGTTGTCCGATGCTCGTTGTCCGTTGCTCGTTCTCCGTGCGGTCGTCACGACGTCCAAGGTAAACGGACAACCGGCAACGAGCAACGAGCAACGAGCAACTAATAGGGCAGCTGCCTCGGCCGCTTCGCCGAGATCACGCGTGTATTCACACCCGCCCAGTTCAGTCCGCCGAACAGGCGGCCATGCTCGATCTTGACGCAGCGGTCCATCACCACGTCCAGGCCCGCGGCGCGCGCCTTCTCCGCGGCAGCCTGGTTGACGACTCCGAGCTGCATCCACAGGCACCTGGCCCCGATCGCGATCGCATCGTCCGCCAGCGGACCGATGTCGTCGGGCCTGCGGAAGCAATCGACGAGGTCGATCGGCCCGGCGTGTTGCGCGGCCGTCCTGAGATCCGGATAGCAGCGCTGGCCGAGCACCTCGGTGTATTTCGGGTTGACCGGAATCATCGTGTAGCCGTGCTCCAGCAGATACTTGCCGACGAAGAAGCTCGGCCGGTGCCACTCGGCGCTGATTCCGACCACGGCGATGCGGCGGTTGTCGTGCAGGATTCTGCGCAGCTTGGGAACGTCAGAGTCGTCGGCCATGGTGTCAGCTTGCGGGCGTGGACCGGATTCTAGTGGCCCAGCTTGTGCGCCACAGTTCTGTCGCGCGCCGCAGAAATCCGTCCCTCGAATCGGCACCCAGGCGCGGGAAGCCCAGATGCTGCCAGGCGCGCTCCAGCTCGCCCAACGCATCGGATCGATCGAGCGGCTGCGCACCGGTCTGCTTCGACAGCTTTTCGCCGGCGGTGTTGGTGACGATCGGCACGTGCAGGTAGCGCGGTGTCGGCAGGCCAAGCACGCGCTGCAGATAGATCTGGCGCGGCGTGTTGTCGAGCAGGTCTGCGCCGCGCACCACGTCGGTGACGCCCTGCGCGGCGTCGTCGACCACCACGGCGAGCTGATACGCCCACAGCCCGTCGGCGCGGCGTAAGACGAAGTCGCCTACCTCGCGCTCGAGCTGCTGGCCAAATCGCCCGCAGGCACGGTCTTCGAACTCGATCATTTCCGCCGGCACGCGCACCCGCAGCGCGCGCGGCAGCCTTCCCAGGGTGCCGGCGCGACAGGTGCCGGGGTAGACCCCGGCCGGGGTGCCGGACCGCGCGGCCATCTCCTCGATGTCCCGACGCGAACACGCGCAACCGTAGATCAGCCCGCGCGACCGCAGGCGTTCCAGGGCACCTTCGTACAGCGCGCCGCGGTCGCGCTGAAACACGATCGGCTCGTCGCTTGTCATGCCGAGTGCGGCGAGCGTTTCGATGATGTCGGCGGCTGCGCCGGCGACCTCGCGTGGCGGGTCCAGGTCTTCGATGCGGATCAGCCAGCGACCGCCGTGCGCGCGCGCGTCGAGCCAGCTGGCGAGCGCCGCCACCAGCGACCCGGCGTGCAGCGCACCGGTCGGCGAGGGCGCGAAACGGCCCCGGTACTCGGAGCGCGCGCTGTCGGCTGCGGTCATTGTGGTCAGGGCTCGTTTTCCAAAGGCTTTGCAGGGACAATAGCGCCCAGTGCCGGCCTGCCGATGAATCCCCGCCCAGCCACCGTTTTCCTGACGCTGCCACCCGAGCCCGACGTGGCCGGTCGGCTGTTGCGACTGGCGATGGGGTTCGGCCGGCTGACCTGGGCCGGCAATCTGGGCTTGGCGCTGCTCCTCGTGATGGCGATGTGGGGCGGCCCGCTCACGCTGGCGGCCGTTGGCTGGTGGGTCGTGCTGGGCCTGGTGCTGCTCGCGCGAGGCACGTATTGCATGCGCGAGCTGGCGCGATCGCAGGTACCTTCGGAAACGGCCCACCGCAACTTTGCACTGTTCGCCGCGGCCGAGGGGGTGCTGTGGGCCGCCGGACTGGTGGCACTGCCTGCGCAGACGCCGATCGGGATGCTGCTGCAATTCGGGTTGTCGCTCGCCGCGGCGGTCGGCGCGCTGCTTCCCTACGGCGCCTTGCCGCGCGCGTGGCTCGCCAATCTGGTGCCGATCGGATTCGCGCAGCTCGCGATCCTGCTGACTCGCGACATGCCGATGGTGCTTCCGGTGGCCTTCGCCTGGGCGCTTTGCCTCGGCATCGCGGTCTTTGCGGCGCGGTGGATGCAGCGCGGCATCGTCGACAACCTGCGCGTGCGCTTCCAGGCACAAGAGGCGGTCGCACAGAAGGAGCAGACCCTGCTCGAGCTGAATCACGGACGCGACCAGCTGCGCCTGGCGCTGGAGGCGATCGATGCGGGGATCGCGGATACCAACGTCGTGACGGGGGAACGGTTCTTCTCCGCGCGTTACGCCGAAATCCTCGGCTACGAGGATCGCGCCGAATTCATGCGGGCGCACCGCTTCTCCGAGGCGCTGCACGACGACGACCGCGCGCGCGTCCTCGAAGCGCGCCGCCGCCATATCGAGGAAGGCGTCCCGTTCCGCGAGGAGTTCCGCCTGCGCACGGCCGGGGGAGATTACATCTGGGTGCAGGCGAGAGGCGAGTCCACCCGCGGCGCCGACGGGCGTGCCACGCGCTTCGTGATGTCGATCGTCGACGTCACTGCGCGGCGCGACGCGGAGAGCCGGCTGATCGCCAGCGAACGGCGCTACCGCGCCCTGGTCGAGGCGTCCCCGTCGCTGATCTGGATGTGCGATCGCGACGGCAGGCTCAACTTCGTGTCGACGCGCGGCAGCCGGGGACTGTACGGTTACGAACCGCGCAACATGCTGGGCCGGCATGTGATGGCATTCAACGCGCCGGAGTTCAGCCGGCGCGAGTTCCTGCGCCGCTTTCTGCCGGTGTTTCACGGTCTGCCGGTGTACGACATCGAGGCGACCCACGTGTCGCGGACCGGCAAGCCGATCCACGTGACGGTCAGCGCGCTGCCCACCGTCGATGCCGACGGCAAGGTCGAATCCGTGCTGGGAATCTGCACCGACATCACGGCGCTTAAGGGGCGCGAACGCGAATTGCGCGTGGCGCTGCGCAACCAGCAGGTGATCTTCGATGCCGCCGGCGAGGGCATCGCCTTCGTGCGCGAGGGCGTGATCGAGAGCGCCAACGGGGCGCTGGCCAAGATGCTCGGCGTGGCGCGCGAATGGCTGATCGCCCGGCCCGTGCGGGAAATCCTTGCGCGTCCTGGCGACTGGGAGGAGATCCGGCGCGTCACGAGCGCCGCCGGCCAGCAGGGCGAAGCCGCCAACCATGAGGTGATGATGCGCGCGCCCGATACCGACAGCGGCGGCCGCAGCGTCTGGTGCCAGCTGACCTCGCGCGTGGTGGGCGAGGACGGCGACACCGAGTCGACCGCCAAGATGATTCTCGTGCTGACCGACATCACGACGCTGAAACGGCGCGAGGAACTCGCCTGGCATCAGGCCAACCACGACGAGCTGACCGGGCTGCCGAATCGCCGCCTGCTGGTGGAGAACGCGCGCAGGCTGTTGTCGGTGGCGATGCGCCGCAAGCGGCTGGCGGCACTGATGTTGCTCGACCTGGACGGTTTCAAGGACGTGAACGACGTGTTCGGGCATGCGCATGGCGACGCGCTGCTACGGCGGGTGGCGCTGCGGCTGTCGAGCGTGTTGCGTGAGTACGACCTCGTCGCGCGCACCGGTGGCGACGAATTCGTGGTTCTGCTGCCCGAGATCGACGAGGTGCAGGTCGCCAATTATGTGGCGGAGAAACTGATCGCCGCTGCGGCCGACAACATCGAGGACACCGGAAGATCGGTGCGCATCCGCGCCAGCGTCGGCATCGCGCTGTTCCCCGTCGACGGGCAGGACTTCGACAGCCTGATGGTGCGTGCCGACGCTGCGATGTATGCGGCCAAGGCGGCGGGCAAGAACCAGTACCGTTTCGCGTCGGCACCGCCGGACTCCGCCACGGCATTGCACTGATGCGACAGATCGCAAATTCGTTGCCTGTCGCGCTTCGCGCAAGTACCATCCTTGGTCGATCCGGGGAGTCGAACCACAAGATGATGGGGTACGCGCGCAGTCCTGCAGCCGTTCGGCCTATGCCTGCGGCAGGCAGCACGGATCTCCCGGCCTGGGCACGGAGCACACCGTCTTGAGCGCTGCCGGGCCCGCGCCACCGGTTTCGCCACAGTCGCTGCTGGACGCGGAGCGGCACGCGTTGCCGGCAACCCTGCTGCTGCTCGGCACGGTCAGCGTGGCGCTGCTGGGCGCGGCAAGCTGGATCGGCCTGTGGACCACGGTCACCATGGGATCCGCGGCGCTGCGCTGGCTGGTGGCGCGCTGGAGCGAGCCCCGCAGCGCGGCCGGCGCCGCCCGGGCAGTGACCGGTCTGCACCTGATCGACGTCGGTGCCTGGACCGCTTTGCTGCTGTGGGCTCCGCCCGCGGTGGGCTCCAACGGCATCGGCGCCGCGGGAGCCGCTGCGGCGGCGCTGCTGGCGAGCATCGCCTTGCGGTACGTGGGCCGCCTGTGCAGTCTGGCGATGGCGGGCTGGGCAGTTTCCGCCGTCCTGGTCATGTGGAACGTCACGGTCGCCCCGATCTTCATCATCGGATTCCCGCTCTGGTTGCTCGCGGTCTGGTGGTCGGCGCGCGCACCGAGCGCTGCCGACATGCCACTGCCGGAGACGGTGACTGCCGCAGCCCCGGCGGAGCCCGAACCGGCCGCACCTCCGGATGCCGCGCCCGATCGCGCCGCCGAGCTGTATGCGCGGCTGCCGGGACTGGTGTGGAACGTCGATGCGCACGGACATGTGACCGAAGTGCGGGGCGATGCACCGTGGCGCTGGGGCCTGCGCATCGGCCCGTACGAACGGCCACACTGGGCCGAGGCGTTCGGCTTCGACGAGGAAAGCCGTGCCAGTGTGGAGCGGGCCGTGGCGCGCGCCATCGCCGGTCAGTCGACGTTCGACGTGCTGAACCGGCGCCGCACGAGGCTGGGCGCGTTGGTCGCGCTGCGCAGCCATTTCGTGCCTTTCTCGTCCGAGCCGTCCGATGCAGTGGGCCAATCGAACGCGTCCGCGCTGGTGCTGGACACGATCGCAGCGCCGCACGAGTTGATCGAAGTCGAACAACTGCGCCGAAGCCGCGCACATTACAAGTCGCTGGTCGATGCCTCGGCGAGCCTGATCTGGGCGTGCGACGAACACTTCCGCATCACCTTCGCCAGCCGCCGCGCGACGCGCGAGATCTATCGCTGCGAGCCGCACCATCTGGTGGGCCGGCCGGTTTCGAAGCTGCTGGCCGAAGGCGCGGATCAGGGCGCCGCGTTGCGCGCACTGGCCGGCCTGCGCGCAGGCGAGTCCCTGCGCGACGTGGAGATGGTCCACGGGGCGCTCGACGGCACCCGAGTCGTCGTCGCGCTGACAGCGGCACCCCTGCGCACCCGCGACGGTGCGTTTCAGGGTGCGGTCGGGACGGTGACCGATCTCACGATCGTCAAGCAGCGCGAATCGCGGCTGGCCGAGGCGCTGCAGGTCGAGCGGACCGTGCTCGATGCAGCGGGCGAGGCGATCGCCGTGGTCAAGGGCGGCAGGGTACTGCGGTGTAACGACGCGTTCATGCGCCTGCTGAAGGCCGAGCCCGCACACCTTGCGCGTGCCAGCCTGGCCGAGTACTTCGAGCGCGAGGAGGACTGGAACGAGATCGCCGGCGCGGCGGAACTCGCACGCGGCGAAGACCGGGCCACGGTGAAGGAAGTGCAGATCCGCCGCGGTGCGCGCAAGGACACCGAATCGATGTGGTGCCAGGTCACCGCGCGCATGGTCGCCCCCGACGAAGTCGTGATCGTGCTGGTGGACATCGACCAGATCCGCCGCCGTGAAACGGACGCGCTGCACGTTGCGCATCACGACGAGCTGACCGGGCTGCCCAACCGGCGCATGCTTGCCACACGCGCACAGCCCGCGCTGGCCGCCGCGGCCGGCGGACGCGCTGTCTGCGCGGTGCTGGCGCTCGACCTCGACGGTTTCAAGGCAATCAACGACCGTTACGGCCACCGGATGGGCGACGTCGTGCTGCGCGAGATCGCGCACCGCCTGCAGCGGGCGGTGCGTCCGCAGGACACCGTGGCACGCCGTGGTGGCGACGAGTTCGCGGTGCTGCTGCCCGACGTCGGGTCGCGGATCGATGCCGAGCGCGTGGCGTCGCGCCTGCTGCACGCGGTCGGGCAGCCGCTGATCCTGACCGGCGGCCGCGAGGGCTGGGTCTCGGCCAGCATCGGCATCGCGCTGGCACCCCAGCAGGGGATCGACCTGGAGCGCCTGCTGCAGGTCGCTGACGCGGCGATGTACCACGCCAAGCTGCGGGGCAAGAATCGCTACGAATTCCCGGTCGACGCGGCGCATGAGGGGCCGCGCGCTGCCGCGTCCCACTGAGCGGCAAAGGCCGGCGAACTGCGCTGTGTCGAGGCAGTGGCACCATTGATGCGTTCGCCGGCGCGCATGAGAGGATTCAGACGATGATCACCGTCCGCAAATCGGAGGAGCGGGGCTATGCCGATCACGGCTGGCTCCGCACGTACCACAGCTTTTCATTTGCCGATTACTACGACCCCCGTCACATGGGATTCTCCTGGCTGCGCGTGATCAACGAGGACCGCATCGCACCGGGCAGCGGCTTCGGCACGCATGGCCATCGCGACATGGAGATCGTCAGTTACGTGCTCGATGGCGAGCTCGCGCACAAGGACAGCATGGGCAACGGGTCGGTGATTCGGCCGGGGGACGTGCAGCGCATGAGCGCGGGCCGCGGCGTGATGCACTCGGAGTTCAATCATGCGCCGGATCGCACGACCCATTTCCTGCAGATCTGGATCGAACCGGCGGTGCGGGGCGGCGCACCTGGCTATGAACAGACGCATTTCGACGACACCGACAAGCGCGGGCGTCTGCGACTGATCGCGTCGCCGGACGGCAAGGACGGGTCGGTCACGCTGCAGCAGGACGCGCGGATATACGCGGCGCTTATCGATGGCGCAGAGACCGTCGTGCACCGTCTGGCGCCGGGCCGCGGCGCCTATCTGCAGGTGGCGCGCGGCGCGATCGATCTGAACGGCGTGGCGTTGTCGGCCGGCGATGGCGCGACGCTGCGCGACGAACCCGAACTGCGCCTCGGCAACGGTCGTGCCGCAGAAGTGCTGCTGTTCGACCTGCCGTAGGTGCCGCCGCAGGGGGGCACGGCTGAATCAGCAGCGCCGGGATCAGATCAGCGCCAGTTCGTGGCTCAGCGTTCCTGCGGTCCAGGTCGACGAAAAGCTGCGCGGCAGCGCCGGCGCCAGTTCCGTCTTGCCGGTCGTGGCGGACCAGTCGACTCGGGTCAGGCTGAACAGGGTGTGCAGGCGCGGCTGCCCCGTGGTGTGATCGAGACTGCCTGCCGGGATCAGCTCGCTGAAGCCGGCGTCGTCCAGCAACTGTTCGAACAGCGCATGCTTCGGCGGGCAGTTCGCGTACAGCCGCTCGGTGTGCAGCGCCAGGAACATCAGGTCAGCCGCCGCCGCCAGGACCCCTCGGGCGACTTCGTCCGCGAGGTACCGAGGATGCACGAACCAGTCGAGCATCCACGCGCCGCGCTCGGCGGCGTGGGCACTCAGTTCGACCCAGCCGACGAAGTCCTGCGTCTGCTTGCGGATCACGGCCATCGTGTAGCCGATCCCGCGCAGCCAGTCGCTCTGCGAGCAGCGCACGAAGTCGACGACGTCGCCGTGCGATCTCGGCAGGCGCGTCGTCCAGCAGTGCACGAATGCCGGGTGGGTCGCTGCCTGCCAGATGCGCCCGGCGTCGGCCTCGTCGATCTGACGCAGCACGCAATGCTCGGAGAACCAGCGAAAGCCGCGCGGAAGCTGCGCATACTTGCGCTGCGATTCAGTGGCGATCATCGTCGCGTTCATGGTTCACCATCCGTCAGTACGGCCGCCCGCGATGGCGTGACCGATGACGCATATTCTGGGGATCGGCCGCCAAAGTGAAGGCGCGAAAACCGAGGGGTTCGCCCATCAGCGCGCGCACGTCTGTCGGAATTTGTCCGACAGAGCCGGTGACCTGGCGCGAGCCGATTACGGCCGGCCCAGCACGGCGGCGAGAAATGCGGCGATATGACCGAGCTCTTCTGCGCTTACCGAGTGCTGCATCGGGTACTCGTGCCACTGCACCGCGTAGCCCAGCGCCTGCAGCCGGTCGCGCGATGCGCGGGCGCGTTCGATCGGGATCACCGGATCGCTTTGCCCGTGCGCCATCAAGATCGGCACCCCGGCGCTCTGCGGCGCGCGTTCGACCGCCAGCGCATCGGCCAGCGGCAGGTAGCCCGACAATGCGAGCAATCCGGCCAGCGGATCGGCCTGGCGCAGGCCGGTCTGCAACGTGATGGCCGCTCCCTGCGAAAACCCGGCCAGCACGATGCGCGTACGCGCCACGCCTCGTGCGACCTCACGCGCGATCAACCGCTCGACGGCGCGCTGCGAACCCCGGATGCTCGATTCGTCTTCGCGCCGGACCGGATCGGTGCCGAGGATGTCGTACCACGCGCGCATCACGTAGCCGCCATTGATCGTGACCGGCATCATCGGCGCGTGCGGAAAGACGTAGCGCAGCGACGGGGCGCCGAGCGCCTCGAGCTCGCGCACGACCGGAACGAAGTCGTAGCCGTCCGCCCCCAGTCCGTGCAGCCAGATCACGCAGGCGTCCGGACGCTCGCTGGTCTGCAGTTCGACGAATTGCAGCGCGTCGCTCATCCGGGCTTGCGGATCGCCGACTTCGGCCGGAATGCGCGGACCACGTCGTCGTGAGTCTCGATGTACGGTCCGCCGATCAGGTCCAGGCAGTAGGGCACGGCGGCGAAGATACCCAGGACCTTCGTCTTTCCGCTGTCGTCGCGCAGGCCCTCGAGCGTTTCGGCGATTGCCTTCGGCTGCCCGGGCAGATTGATGATCAGCGCCGCGTGGGTGGGCGTTTCCCGGATCACGGCCACCTGGCGCGACAGGATCGCCGTCGGCACGAATTCAAGCGAGACGCGCCGCATCTGCTCGCCGAACCCCGGCATTTCGCGCGTCGCCACCGCGAGCGTGGCTTCGGGAGTCACGTCGCGTCGGGCCGGCCCGGTGCCGCCCGTCGTCAGCACGAGGTCACAGCCAACCACGTCGACCAGTTCCTTCAGGGCCGCCTCGATGGCAGCCCGTTCGTCCGCGATCAGTCGTTCGTGTGCCTGCCACGGCGACCGTAAAGCGCGGCCGAGCCAGTCGCGCAAGCCCGGAATCCCCTTGTCCTCGTAAACGCCGGAGGACGCGCGGTCCGAAACGGACACGAGTCCGACGATCAATTCATCTGGATGGCGGCGTGTCGTCATGGGTTGTCCGTGCTCAGAGTCTGGTGCAGCCAGCGATACAGCTCGCGCGCGTGCCTGGGTGCGGCGCCGGCAGCACGCTCGCGGCGCGCTGCCCGTATCGTCGCCCGCAATGGCTGGGTATCGATGCCCGGATGGGTTTGCAGCAGGTCGGTCAGCGCCGCGTCATCGTCGATCAGCCGGTCGCGCCAGCGCTCGCATCGGTGCATCAGCTCGATCGCCTCGCGCGAGTTGCCGCTGATGGCCGCCAGCGCGCGACGGATCGGGTCGGGGTCGATGCCGCGCATCAGGCGGCCGACGTACTGCAGCTGCCGCCGTCGTCCTTCGTGAGCGCTGATCCCGCGTGCCTCGACGATCGCCTCGCGCAAGCCGTCGGGCAGATCGATGCGTGCCAGCTGGTCCGCACCCAGGCGGACCAGCGACTCGCCGAGGTCCTGCAGCGCGGACATTTCCCGCTTGCGTTGCGACTTGCTCGGACGCTCGCCGGCCGCCGGGCCGGTCGGGTCGCGTGCGTGCTCGTCGGCTTCGCGCTCGGTCAGGGGACGTTTCATCGGCGGCTATGATAGCGACCCCTCTTGCAGATCCCCGCCATGAGTTCCCTGTTCGCATGGTCCGACGATCGCCTGCGCGAGCTGGCGGCGAGCGCGCTCGCCCGCGCGCGTGAACTTGGCGCCACCGACGCGTCGTGCGAAGTCACCGAGGCCACCGGCCTGTCGGTGTCGACCCGCAAGATGCGGGTCGAGACGATCGAGCACACGCGCGACAAGGGGCTGGGCGTGACGGTCTACATCGGTCAGCGCCGCGGCAATGCCTCGACTTCGGACTTCGCGCCGGCCGCGATCGCGCAGGCGGTGGAGGCCGCCTACAACATCGCGCGATTCACCGCCGAAGACGATGCGGCGTGATTGCCGGACGACGACATGCTGGAGCGCGCGCCACGCGACCTGGA
>JBLMYK010000329.1:0-69306 GCA_050258235.1 Gemmatimonadota bacterium
CTCGCACGGCTCGGGCTGGCCGCGGGCGAACTGGCGGTCGGCGGCGCGCTGGAAGGATTGCGTCGCCTCGCGCAGCAGCACCCGGCTGTCGGACCGGTGATGCTGACGGCCGCCAACGCGCAGCGCCTCGCCGAACGACTGGCGCGGCTGCGCGGGGCGGCGATGAAGCTCGGGCAGATGCTGTCGCTGCAGGGCGAGGACATGCTGCCGCCCGAGTTTGCGCGCGCGCTCGCCCAGCTGCGCGCGCAGGCCGCCCCGATGCCGCTCGAGCAGGTGAGGCGCGTGCTGGGGCGCGAATACGGCAAGGGCTGGGAGCGGCGCTTCGCGCGCTTCGACTGGGATCCGATCGCAGCCGCGTCGATCGGCCAGGTGCACCGCGCGCAGACGCGCGACGGCCGCGACCTGGCGCTGAAGATCCAGTATCCGGGCGTGGCGCGCTCGATCGCCAGCGATGTCGACAATGTCGCCGCGCTGCTGAAGCTGTTCAACGTGCTGCCGCTCGGCATCGATGTCAGCGGGATCGTCGCCGAGGCGAAGCGGCAGCTGCTGCAGGAGGCCGATTACCGCGCGGAGGCGGGATTTCTCGAGCATTACGCGAAGCTCGTCGCCGACGAGCCGCTGTTGATTGTTCCGCGCGTGCATCGTGAATTCACGACCACGCGCGTGATGGCGATGGATTACGCCGACGGCGTGCCGGTCGAGGCTCTCGGCGCCGACGATGTGCCGCAGGCGCGGCGCAATGCGGTCGGCGCGCTGCTCGAGCGGCTGATGTTCCGCGAGCTGTTCGAGTTCCACGTGATGCAGACCGACCCGAACTTCGCCAACTATCTGGTGCAGCCGGGCGGCCGCGTGGTGCTGCTCGACTTCGGCGCCACGCGGACCTTCAGCGCGCAGTTCGTCGCCAATTACGCGCGCATCACGCGCGCCGTGATCGACGACGACCTCGACACGGTCGCCCGCTACGCGGGCGAGATCGGCTACGTCGCGGCCGACGATCCGCCCGAGCGCGTGCGGGCGGCGGTCGAGGTGATCCGGCTCGTGTGCGAGCCGTTGCGCCATCGCGGGCCGTACGACTTCGCCGGCTCCGACCTGCCGGCGCGGGCGCGGTCGCTCGGCTTCGATCTGGCACTCCGGCGCGGCCTGCTGCGCGCGCCGCCGCCGGAGACGATGTTCCTGCACCGCAAGCTGGTCGGCTCGTTCCTGCTGCTCGCGCGGATCCGCGCGCGCGTGGATGCGCGTGCCCTTGCGCTGCCGCTGATCGAGGCGGCGCTTGCCGCGGTCGGCGCGGACTCCGAGACAGGTTCTAGACTCCGTTCCCCATGAGATTCGTCTTTCTGCTGCTGCTCGCTCTGATTGCGCCGCCGGCGAGCGCCGCGACGACCGGCGCGATCGACTGGCATACCGGCGACGTCGATTCCGCGTTCGCGCAGGCGAAGCGCGAGGGTAAGCCGCTGTTCCTCTACTGGGGCGCAGTCTGGTGTCCGCCGTGCAATCAGGTCAAGGCGACGATCTTTCCACGGCAGGATTTCATCGCGCGTTCGCGCCTGTTCGTCCCGGTCTATCTGGACGGCGATGCGCCGAACGCACAGCGAATCGCGAGCCGTTTCAAGGTCAGCGCGTATCCGACGATGATCCTGTTCCGTCCCGACGGCGCCGAAATCACGCGGCTGCCGGGCGAAGTCGACGGGCAGCGCTACATGCAGGTGCTGGCGCTCGGCATGAACGCGGCGCGCCCGGTCAGGTCGCTGCTGGCCGCCGCGCTGAAGCGGGCGCCGCGGCTGACTGCCGACGAGTGGCGCCAGCTCGCCTTTTACTCGTGGGAGACCGATCACCAGGCGCTGGTACCGAAGGGGCAACTCGCACCGACCCTGTGGCGGCTCGCACTGGCGAGCGCCAGCGCGCCGGACGCGGCGACGCGCTTCACGCTGAAGGCGGTCGCGGCGGCTGCCGATGCCAAGGAACGGGATGACTCCGGCATCGACAAGCGCGTGGCGCTGGCGCGCATCGAAAGGGTGCTCGTCGATCCGCGGCTCGCGCGTGCCAGCTTCGTCGAGCTCACCTATGGCGCGCAGGACGTCGTCGGCTATCTGACCGCAACAGGAACGCCGGCGCGTGCCCGGCTGCAACGCGACTGGGACCAGCGGCTCACGCAATTCAGTGCCGACGGCGGGCTGTCGCGTCTCGACCGCCTGGCCGCAGCGGATGCGCGCGTTGCACTGGCGCGGCTCGATGCGCCGAAGGCGGCGCTGCCGATCGCCTTGCAGACCGAGGTGCGCGGCGTGGTGCTGCGCGCCGATCGCGATGCGACCGATCGCTACGAGCGCGCGGCGGTCATACCCGCGGCGGCCGAACTGCTCACCGACGCCGATCTGCTGGCGGACTCGGACGCGCTGCTGCAGTCCGAGATGAGGCGCTCGGCCACGCCGTATTACCTGATGCTTGGGCTGGCCGCCAACGCGCGCAAGCGCGGCGACAGCACGGCCGCGCTGCGCTGGCACGAGCAGGCCTATGCCGCGGCACAGGGCCCGGCCACGCGGCTGCAGTGGGGTTCAAGCTACGTGCGCGCACTCGTCGACCTGGCGCCACAGGATGCCGACCGCATCGAGCGCGCGGCGACCAGCGTGATCGGCGACATCGAGCCCGCGCCCGACACGTTCTATGAGCGCAATCGCACTGCGCTCGATCGCATGGGGGCCAAGCTCACGCAATGGAACCGGGACGGCAGCAGGGAAGCGGTGCTGGTGCGATTGCGTGCACGTTTGCGCGCGGTGTGTGGCCAGCTGCCTGCCGGTGTGCCGGAACGGGCGACCTGCGAGCAGGTGCTGGCGCCGAAGGCGTCGTCGTAGCTACTGCGCGGCCGGATCCCACAGCAGGGCAAGCGCCAGCGCGGCGAACAACACGGCATCGCGCGCTTCGCGCGTCCCGCCCTCCGGCAGCCAGAGCCGCGGGGTCAGGCCGTTCAATTCGACGGCGCCGATCGCTGTGCCGTCGCGCTCCATCACGTAGCCGATTGCGTGCGGCAGCGGCAGCGGTGAGCCCACGACCCGGTGCAAGGAGCGCAGCGCAATCGAGGCTCCATTGACGCTCACCTCGCCGCGCCGCTCGGCGGCCGGCGTTGCCGCGCCGTCCCGCGCCTCCTGGAGCGCCAATCGGCCCGTGGCAGCGCCGTCGAACTCGCATTCGTAGGCGAACGGCTTCGGCGTGAATTCAACGGCGGCGATCGCGACCGTGCGCTGCTTGAAGCCGCAGCGCGCGTTCACCGGTGCGGCGAAGCCGGCACCGCCCAGAGAGAAGGTTGCCGCACCGCGGTCGGTCGTCACGACGTCGAACAGCGCAAGCCGCGTGGCCGCGCGCGTGAACTGTCCCGCGGCGTCTGCGACCCGGAAACTGCCGCGGGTGCCGCCGCCGAGACCCTCGATCGTGGTGAGTCGGGTGCGCGCCTCCAGGCCGGCGGGCAAGCTCACCTGCGCCGGTCCGATCGATGCGCACCCGAATGCAAGGCCGACCGATGTGAAACCGAACAGAAATCGCCTCATTCGCGGATGTCGTGCGTCGCTGTTGTAAAGGGGCCGCGAGTGTATTCGATGCACCGCGCGACGACCCGCATCACAAGCGGCGCCTCAGGCGGCGCGCGGTGCCGTGGTGATCAGCACCGCCCCGCCCGCCGCCAGCAGCAGCGCACCGGCGTGCAGCGGCGTGAACTGTTCGCCAAGGAAAGCAACGCCGACCGCGGTTGCGGCGATCGGCAGCGCGACCGTGAAGACGCCGGCGTGATTGGCGGGCACGTGCTTGAGCCCCGCCATCCACAGCCATACGGCGAACAGGCTCGCTGCCAACGAATAGAACACCAGCAAGGCCCAGATCGCGCCGGATACCGATGCAAGCGGAAAACGCGCCAGCTGCCACAGCCCGAATGGCGCCATCAGCGCGAGCCCCCACAGGTTGATCAGCGCAGACACGCGCAGCGGCGTGCGCGTGGCGGCCAGCCGCTTGCCGATGATCACGTAGCTCGCCTCGCACACCACCGCGCCGAATATCAGGGCGTTGCCGAGCAGGGTCGCTTCGCGCGATGCCTGCGCGCCGCGGGCGAACTGCAACAGCGCGATGCCGCCGATCGCCAGCGCGATCGCGGCGATCGCGCGCCCGGTCAGGCGTTCGCGCAGGAACAGCCGCGAGCCGATTGCCACCACGGCGGGAATCGTCGCCATGATCACGCCGGCCGCGGTGGCGGTCGTGAGCGCCACGCCGCTCAGCATGCAGATCGAGAACAGGAAATTGCCGAGAAAGGACATCAGGAAGAACAGCCCGTGCTCGCGCCGCGTCAGCGGCACCTCGTGCGGCCGCGGCAACGTCCACGGCAACATCGCCACCGAGGCGATGCCGAAGCGCAGGAACGCGAGCGCGAACACCGGTATCGCCGCGACCAGCGGCTTGGACAGCGCGACGTAGGAGCCGACCAGCGTCATCGACGCGGTCAGCAGCAGGTAGGCAGTGAATCGGTGACGGCCGTCGGCGGACATGGGCCGCGACGATACCGAAACGATGCCGGCCGCCGCCGGATGTCACACGGCTGTCCTCGCCTGAGCGGCGATGACCCACGGCTGCGCAGACACGGACGAGACTGGATCCCCGCCTACGCGGGGATGACCTGCGGCTGCGCAGACACGGACGAGACTGGATCCCCGCCTGCGCGGGGATGACCTGCGGCTGCGCCGCAGGTCACTTGGTGCCGAACAGCCGGTCGCCGGCGTCGCCCAGCCCCGGCACGATGTACGCGTGATCGTTCAGGTAGTCGTCGAGCGCGGCCACGTACATCGGCACATCGGGATGGTGCTGCTGATAGACCGCCACGCCCTCGGGCGCGGCAACCAGCGCGAGGAAACGGATATCGCGTGCCGCCACGCCGCGCTGCTTCAGCACGTCGACCGCGTGCACCGACGAGTAGCCGGTGCCGATCATCGGGTCGCAGACGATGAACTGGCGCCCCTCGATCTCCGGCAGGCGCACGAAATATTCCTTCGGCCGCTTGTTCTCGTCGCGGTACGAGCCGATGTGGCCGACGCGCGCCGACGGCACGAGTTCGAGCAGCGCATCGACCATGCCGAGCCCGGCGCGCAGCACCGGCACGATCGCCAGCTTGCGGCCGGCAATCACCGGCGCCTCGAGCGGCGCCAGCGGCGTCTCGATGTGCATCGTCGTCAGCGGGAGGTCGCGCGTGACCTCGTAGCCCATCAGCAGCGTGATCTCGCGCAGCAGGTCGCGGAAGGTGCGCGACGACGTGTCGCGGTCGCGCATGTGGGTGAGCTTGTGCTGGATCAGCGGGTGATCGACGATGAAGAGGTTCGGGAAGCGGGGATCCTGGCGCATGGTTTGGGTCTGCCGTCACTGCTCCGCGGCCGGCATTCGCACCAGCTGCTGGCCGGTCTTCTCGTCCTTCGCCACCACAAGTACGCCGCGCGCGGCGGCATCGTCGATCAGCGCGCCGAAGCTCTTGTAGCCGTGGTAGCTCTCGTTGAACTCGGGCCGGCGGCGCTTCAGCGCCTGCTTGATCATCGACGCATAGATGCGCGCATCGCTGCCGCGCGCCTCGATCAGTTCCTCCAGCGTCTCCAGCACGAGGTCGAGCGCGGCCTGGCGCCGGTGCGCGGCATCGTCGTTGGCGGCCGGCTCCTCCGCGGTCCGGCGCTCGGCCCTCTTCGGTTCCGCCTTCCTTTTCTCGTGCTTCTTCGCCGCCTGCTTGCGCTTGGCCTCGCTGGCGCGCACCAGGTCGTCGTAGAAGATGAACTCGTCGCAGTTCTTGATCAGCAGGTCCGAGGTCGACGCCTTGACGCCGACGCCGATCACCGTCTTGTTGTTCTCGCGCAGCTTCGACACCAGCGGCGAGAAGTCGGAATCGCCGCTGACGATCACGAACGTGTCGACGTGCGACTTCGTGTAACAGAGGTCGAGCGCGTCGACGACCATGCGGATGTCGGCCGAGTTCTTGCCGCTCTGGCGCACGTGCGGGATCTCGATCAGCTCGAACGCCTGCTCGTGCATCGGCGCCTTGAACTCCTTGTAGCGCGCCCAGTCGCAGTAGGCTTTCTTCACCACGATGCTGCCCTTGACGAGCAGCTTGTCGAGCACGGCCTTGACGTCGAATTTCTCGTACTTGGCGTCCTGCACGCCGAGCGCGACGTTTTCGAAGTCGCAGAACACCGCCATGTTTTCGATTTCGCCGCTGGTTGCCATCGCGTTCCCCTGGTTCGCGCGGCAGTCTAACCGCCGCGCCAGGCCGCCCACGCCAGCAACAGCCAGCCGGCGAGGAACAGCACGCCGCCCACCGGCGTGATCGCGCCCAGCCAGCGCGTGCCGGTCAGCGCGAGCAGGTACAGGCTGCCACTGAAGAGAATCGTGCCGGCGACGAAGCACCAGCCGCTCGCCACCGCGGCGCCGCTCGGACTGCGCGTCGCGACCCAGGCCACGGCGATCAGGCCGACCACATGGAACATCTGGTAGCGCACCGCGGTGTCGAACACGGCCAGCAGGTCGGGCGCCAGCCGCGCTTTCAGCGCGTGTGCGCCGAACGCGCCGGCGGCCACCGCGATGAAGCCGCTCGCGGCGGCAAGCACGAGGAAGATCCGCGCCATCAGCGGATGAAGCCGGTCGACGCAGGCCGGCCCGGCAGGTCGAGCGCCGCAGTTGCCGGCGCGGTACGGGCGACGATGCGGCCGCGGCGCACGACAGCGAGCCGCGGCGCGCGCAGGCGGATCGCCTCGATCGGATCGCGCGCCTGCAGCAGCACGAAATCGGCGTGGCAGCCCGGCGCGATACCGTAGCGCTCGAGCCCGAGGATCTTCGCCGGCGCGCTCGTCACCGCGGCGAAGCACTGCCTGATCGCGTCCACGCCGGTCATCTGAGCGACGTGCAGCCCCATGTGGGCGACCTCGAGCATGTCGCCGCTGCCGAGCGAATACCAGGGGTCCATCACGCAGTCGTGACCGAACGCCACGTCGACGCCGGCGGCCAGCAGTTCCGGCACGCGCGTCATGCCGCGCCGCTTCGGATACGTGTCGTGGCGGCCCTGGATCGTGATGTTGATCAGCGGATTGGCCACCGCGCTGACGCCGCCCTCCTTGATCAGCGGGATCAGCTTGGACACGTAGTAGTTGTCCATGCTGTGCATCGACGTCAGGTGCGAGCCGGTCACGCGGCCCTGCAGGCCCAGCCGCTGCGCCTCGTACGCGAGCGTCTCGATGTGGCGGCTCATCGGATCGTCGGTCTCGTCGCAGTGCATGTCGACGCGCAGGCCGCGGCGCGCCGCCTCCTCGCACAGTAGCTTCACGCTCGCCGCGCCATCAGCCATCGTGCGTTCGAAGTGCGGGATGCCGCCGACGACGTCGACCCCCATATCGAGCGCACGGCGCAGGTTCTCGATCCCGTGCGGCGAGCGCAGCACGCCGTCCTGCGGAAACGCGACCAGCTGCAAGTCGAGGTAAGGCCTGACCTTCTGCCTCACGTGCAGCAGCGCCTCGACCGCGAGCAGGCGCGGATCGCAGGTGTCGACGTGCGAGCGGATCGCCAGCAGCCCTTTCGCCACCGCCCAGTCGCAGTAGGCGAGCGCGCGTTCGACGATCGCGTCCTGGGTCAGCTGCGGCTTCAGCTCGCCCCACAGCGCGATGCCCTCGAGCAGCGTGCCGCTGGCGTTCACGCGCGGCATGCCGCAGGTCAGCGTCGCATCCATGTGAAAGTGCGCGTCGACGAAAGGCGGCGTGACCAGCTGTCCCGCCGCGTCGAGGGTCTGGGCGGCTTGCGCAGCGATCGCCGGCGCGACGTCGATGATCTCCGCGCCGCGCACGGCGATGTCGGTCCCGGTTCGCCCGTCGGGCAAGGTGGCGTTGCGAACGATCAAGTCGAGCATGGCGGCTGCGCGATGGCGCGATAGCCGCCAATCCTAGCCGACCGCGCGAGCGGCGCGTGAGCTCAGTGGGCGCCGCTGTCGACCGCGCCCAGTCCGCCGCGCTGCGGCCGCGTCAGCCAGACCAGTCCCACCAGCACCAGGAACAGCAGCGCCGACAGGTAGAAGAGCTCGTCGACGGACAGCGTGAACGCCTGCGTGTCGACGATGCGGTTCAGCAGCGCCAGCGCCTGTTCGTGCGTGAGGCCCGCGTGCGTCGCGGTGTCGAAGAAGCGGTCGGTCGACAGATCGCCGCGCGTCAGGTGTTCGACCAGCTGCGAGTGATGCAGCGACGCGCGCTGCTCCCACAGCGTGGTCGATATCGACGTGCCGAACGAGCCCGCGGTGATGCGCGCGAAATTGGTCAGTCCCGACGCGCCGGCAATGCGGTCCGGGGTCAGGCCCGACAGCGCGATTGCCATCAGCGGGATGAAGAAGCAGGCCACCGCCGCGCCCTGGATCACGGTCGGCACCATGATGGTGGCCAGGTCGGTTTCGGTGGTGAACAGCGAGCGCAAATACATGACCAGCGCGAAGACCAGGAACGAAATGGTCACGATCGGGCGCGGGTCGACGCGGTTGACGAAGCGCCCGACGACGGGCGTCAGCAGCATCGCCAGCGCCCCGACGGGCGCCAGCGCCCAGCCCGCCTGGGTGGCGGTGTAGCCCATCCACTGCTGCAGCCACAGCGGTAGCAGCACCAGGTTGCCGAAGAACAATCCATAGGCAACTGCAATCGAGGTGGTCGCGAACAGGAAGTTGCGGCGCGCGAACAGGCGCACCTCGACGACCGGATGTGCATCGGTCAGTTCCCACGCGAGAAAGAATGCAAACCCGATCACCGCGACGATCGCGAGCGCGACGATCTGGTCCGACGCGAACCAGTCGAGTTCCTTGCCCTTGTCGAGCATGATCTGCAGGCTGCCGACCCACAGCACCAGCAGCGCCAGGCCGACGCCATCGATCGGCACCTTGCGCGTCGGCGTCTCGCGCCGGTGGTACAGGGTCCAGGTTACGAACGCCGCGCCCAGTCCGATCGGAACGTTGATGAAGAAGATCCACGGCCAGCCGATGTTGTCGGTGATCCAGCCGCCCGCCAGCGGTCCGACCACCGGCGCGATCAGCGTGGTCATGCCCCAGAACGCCAGCGCGGTGCCGGATTTCCTGGCCGGATAACTCGACAGCAGCAGCGTCTGCGACAGCGGGATCATCGGACCGGCGACGAAACCCTGCAGCACGCGGAAGGTGATCAGCGTCTGCAGGTTCGGCGCCAGCCCGCACAGGAAGGACGAGATCACGAACAGCACGATGCTGGCGAGGAACAGCCGTACCTGGCCGAAACGCTGCGTCAGCCATCCGGTCAGCGGCAGCGAGATCGCGTTGGCCACGCCGAACGAAGTGATGACCCAGGTGCCCTGGCTCGGCGACACGCCGAGGTCGCCGGAGATCGCGGGAATCGACACGTTGGCGATCGACGTGTCGAGCACGTTCATGAAGGTCGCCAGCGACAGCGCGAGCGTGCCGACCACCAGCGCGCTGCCGGTCAGCGGCGGGTGCGCGTGCGACGGCGCCGGTCGGCCGGCGCCGTTCGCGGTCGGTGCGGCGGCGGACATCGGCGGCGGGTGCGCTCAGTCGACCGGGTTGGTCGCGAGGCTCGCGGCGCGCGTCCCCCCGGGCGCCGGCTTCGGTTTGCCGGCAGAGCCGGCGAGGTTGGCCGCGATGATGCGTTCGATCACCGCGTCGGCGCCGCGCGACGAGGTCGGAAACACGTCGGTCGTCGCGATCGGCTGGGTGCGCGGCGCTTCGGCGAGCATCTTGCCGCTGCGATCGGACACGTCGACCGTCACCTCCATCGACAGCCCCACCCGCAGCGGGTGCGCAGCGAGTTCCTTCTGGTCAAGGGCGATGCGGACCGGCACGCGCTGCACGACCTTGATCCAGTTGCCGGTCGCGTTCTGCGCCGGCAGCAGCGCAAATGCGGCGCCGGTTCCGACGCCGAGGCCGGCGACCGTGCCGTGGTATTCGACCCGCGTTCCGTACAGGTCGGCGGTGAGCGTGACCGGCTGGCCGATGCGGAGGTTGCGCAGCTGCACTTCCTTGAAGTTCGCATCGACCCACACACGGTCGAGTGGCACGATCGCCATCAGCGGCGTGCCGGTCTGCACGCGGCTGCCGACCTGGACGCTGCGTCGCGCAACGTAGCCTGTCACCGGGGCAGGCAGCTCGACGCGGGAAAGCGCCAGATACGCCTCGCGCACGCGCGCCGCCGCTCGCTGCACGTTCGGATGGCTGGACACCGTCGTCCCTGCAGTCAGGGCCTGGTTGGCGACAAGCTGCTCGCGCGCCGCGCTCGCGGCCGCCTGCGCCGCAGCCAGCGCGCTGCGCGCGCTCGCCAGCGCGGTGGCGGCATGCTTGATCTCTTCAACCGACACCGCGCCGGTCGATGCCAGCGACTGGCGCCGCGCCAGATCGTCCTGCGCCTTGGCCACGTCGCTCTGCGCTTTCGCGACTTCGGCGTCGCGCAGCGCGACCGCAGCCGCAAGCGACGCGTCGTTGGCGAACAGCGTGCGCACCTCGCGCACCGTCTGGCCGAGCTGGGCCTCGGCCTGCTCGAGGGCGACCCGCGCGTCGGCCGGATCGAGTTTCACCAGCGGCTGGCCGGCGCGCACGAAATCGGTCTCGTCGGCGTCGATCGACAGCACGGTGCCGCTGACCTGCGGCGTGATCAGCACCAGGTTGCCCCCGACGTAGGCGTTGTCGGTCGACTCGTAGTGGCTTTCGAACACGAACCAGTAGATGCCGTAGCCGATCGCAATGAGGCCGAACAGCGTGGCGAGTGCGAGCAGGGCGATACGCCGCTGCCTGGGTCGTGCGCTGTCGGTGGGGACTGGATTGCTCATCTTTGTCTTGAGTCGGAGGCGACTGCCTCGGAAATTGAACCGGCATCGAAACCGCCGCCGAGCGCGCGCATCAGCTGAATCGTCGCGGTTGCGCGGCGCCCCTTCAGGTCGACACCGATCCGTCGCTGCGCCAGCACGTTGGTCTCGGCCGCCAGCACGGTCAGATACGAACCTAGCCCCGCGCGGTAGCGCAGGGTGGCAAGGTCGTACGCGCCCTCGGCCGCTGCCTGCGCCGCGTGCTGCTCGGTGGCCTGGCGCTCGATCGATTGCAGCGACGCGACCTGGTCGGCGACGTCGCGCACCGCGTCGATCAGCGTCGCGTTGTAGGCGGCGACCGCGGCATCGAGGTCCGCCGTCCGCACGCGCAGATTGGCGCGCAGTCGCCCGGCATCGAAGACCGGCAGGCTGATGGCCGGTCCGACGCCCCAGGTGCGGCTGCCCGCCTCGATCCAGTTCGCGAATCCCAGGCTCTGGAAGCCGGCGAAAGCGGCGAGGTTCACGTTCGGATAGAACTGCGCCTTCGCCTCGTCGATCCCGGCGGTGGCGGCCTCCACGCGCCAACGTGCGGCGCTGATGTCCGCGCGGCGGCCGATCAGATCGGCGGGAATCGCGCGCGGCACGTCGGGCGGCTGCACCGGCGGCAGATGCGGCGCCAGCGCGTCGGTCTTCGCCGGGCCAGCGCCCAGCAGGGCGGCAAGGGCGTTGCGCGCGAGGTGCTGCTGCTCGTCGAGCGCTTCGATCTGTTGCCGGATTTCGGGTACCGCGCCTTCGGCCTGGCGCAGCTCTACCTGGGTGTCGAGACCGCTGGCAACGCGCGCCTGCACCAGCTTCAGGATCTGTTCGCGCTGCGCGAGCGTGGCCGCGAGCACTTCGCGCGTTTCATCAAGTCGCGCGAGCTGCACGTAGGTCGATGCCACGGAACTCGCGATCGCGAGGCGTGCGGCCTGTGCCTCGGCCGCCGCCGCGCGTTGCTGCGACAGCGCCGCGCGCAGTGCGGCGCGATTGCGGCCGAAGAAATCCAGCTCCCAGCTGCCGGACAGCTGCAGCAGGTTGCTGGTTTCCTCCGCGCCGCCCAGCGGTGGCGGGTACAGGAAGTTCTCGCTGAAGCGCTGCCGGGTCGATTGCGCCTGCGCATCTACGCGGGGCCGGCCCGCCGCATCGACGCCCGCGGCAGCGGCCTGCGCGCGCAGCAATCGGGCGCGCGCAGCGTCGAGCTGCGGGTTGCCCGCCAGCGCCTGTGTGACCAGTTCGTTCAGCTGCGTGTCGCCGAAGCGTGTCCACCAGTCGTCGCGCGGCCAGGCAGCCGCAGCGTCGGTCGCGCCGAGCTGCGCCGCGGTTCGCGTGGTCGTCGTCGGCGTGACGCCGCCGAAACTCGCGCAGCCAGCGGCGAGCAGCGCGAGCGCAAGCGTGACGATGCGCAGGCCCGGCCTCATTCCGCCTCCGCATTGGCGACGATGCGCCGGAGCATCGCGCGCAGCGCGTCGACCTCGGCGGCGCTGAAGTCGCGCAGCACCTCGTTCAGCGTGTCGGCGATCGCATAGGGAATCTTCGCCGCGATCGCCCGCCCCGCCGCGGTCAGCTCGAGCTGCACGATGCGACGGTCTTCCTCGCTGCGCACGCGCCGCAGCAGCCGCTTGGACTCGAGGCGATCGAGCATGCGGGTGGTGGCGCCCGGATCAATGTCGTTCAGCCGCGCCAGTTCGGCCGCCGTGCTGCAAAGGCCGCGTCCGATCGCAAACAGCGGCAGCATCTGCACGCCCGTCATTTCGTGATCGGTCATCTGTCGATCCAGGCGGCGCCGGATCGCGGACAGCGCGAGCCGCAGCAGATAGCCGATCGAATCCTCCGCGCGGTAGTCGTCGCCGCGGTAATGGCGCGGCGTCGAGGCGCGCCGGCGCGCTGTCTTCGCGGCCCGGCTGTGATCGGCCGATGCGGCACACATGGCGAAAATGGTCGCGTGATCGCGGGAAGGCAAGGGGAGCGGCGATGCTACTGCCTAGGCAATCATTGTCAAGGCATGTATCTTGCGCGAACGCGCGTCGCGTGCTTGCGCTGCCGCGTTCTGCTCCCGCATCCTTCATCCGTGCCGTTATCGCGCCTCCCCGTCGCATTGCGACCCCATGGAGCCAATCCGTGGGCGCCGCTTGGCGTGCCCGTCTTCCGCTGGCTGTGGATCGCCAGCCTTGGTTCCAACATCGGCACCTGGCTGCAGAACGTCGCCGCCGGATGGGAGATGACCAATCTCACCACGTCGCCGTTGATGGTGGCGCTGGTGCAGGTCGCGACCACGTTGCCCTCCTTCTTTCTCGCCATCGCCGCCGGCGCGCTGGCGGATATCGCGGACCGGCGCACGATCCTGATCGGCACCCAGCTGGCCGGCACGCTGATTGCCGGGGTGCTTGCGCTCGTCGCCGCGCTCGGCGTGCTGTCGGCGCCGACCCTGCTGCTGCTGACCTTCCTGCTCGGGGTGCAATGGTCGTTGACGATTCCTGCCTGGGGTGCGACGGTGGCGGACATCGTCCCGCGCTCCCAGCTCACTTCTGCCGTCGCGCTCGGCTCGATCTCGTTCAACATTTCGCGCTCGATCGGGCCGGCGATCGGCGGCCTGATCCTGTCGATATCGCATCCGTCGGTTGCGTTCGGGCTCAACGCGCTTTCGTTCGCCGGCGTGCTGATCGTGCTGCTGCGATGGCAGCGCACGCCCTCCGTGCCGCGGCTGCCGCCGGAAGGATTCGCCGCCGCGATCCGCGCGGGCGTGCGCTACACGATGGAGGAGCCAGCCTTCCGGGTGTTGCTCGCGCGCTGTGCAGTGTTTTCGGTGCCGGCCGCGGCGGTGTTTTCGCTGCTGCCCGTGATCGCCAGGGGCTCGACGTACGGAAGCGCCAACGGCTATGCATTCCTGCTGACGGCGATCGGCATCGGCGCGGTGGCCACGGCGCTCGTGCTGCCGCGCCTGCGCGGACGATTCACGCAGGACCAGCTGATCGCCGCGTCGGCCGTGCTGTTCGCGGTCGCGCTCGGCGTGCCGGCGCTGACGCGCCAGTTCGTCTGGATGCTGCTCGTGATGCCGCTGGCGGGCGCGGCCTGGCTGACGACCCTGTCGGGGCTGCAGAGCGCGGTGCAGCACGTCGCGCCCTCGTGGGTCAAGGCGCGTGGACTGGCCATCTACTTCATGACGCTCAACGGCGCGGTCGCCGTCGGCGGCGCACTATGGGGAACGATCGCGTCGAACTCCTCCATATCCGCTGCCCTGGCGACTGCGGCGATTGCCCTGCTGGTGGCGGCGCCCTGGTTCGCGCGCGGACTGATCGGGATGGCCGAAAGCGGCGACGCCGGCGAAACCGGTGAAGGGCCGTCGCCGCACTTCGCCGACGATGTTCCGAACGATGCCGGCCCGGTGCTGGTGACGATCGAATACGACGTGCGCCCCGACGCGCGGGATGAATTCATCGCCGATATGCGCGAGCTTGGCCGCCTGCGCCGCCGCGACGGCGCGTTCGCGTGGGAGTGCAGCTTCGACATCCGTCGGCGCACGCTCGCGATCGAGACCTTCCAGATCGAGAGCTGGCTGGAGCACCTGCGCCAGCATGAGCGGCAGGGCGCACAGTTCCACCGCATTCGCGAGCGGGTGCGCACGCTGTGCGCCGAGCCGCCACGCGCGCGTCACTACGTGTCCATCAACGTCGGCCCGCTCGAGCTGAGGCCGCATCCGCAGGTCGCCGACGAGTAGCCGGCGGGTTCGGATCGCCGGGTCCTATCCGGGGGTTGACACCTTTTCGAGAATGATTATCATTTGCATCGTTACGAAAGGGGCAAAGATGCGTACTCGGGGGTTCTTCGGCCGGCAAATTGTGGCGGCACTCTGCATCACGCTGGGCACATCGGGCGCGATCGCAGCGGACGAATTCGCGCTGACGATCAAGGACCACCGTTTCCAGCCGACCGAGGTGCGGGTCCCGGCCAACACGAAGGTCAAGCTGGTGATCACGAACAAGGACAGCACGGCCGAGGAATTCGAAAGCCACACGATGAACCGGGAGAAGATCATCCCGCCGGGCGGAACGATCACGGTGTTCATCGGCCCGCTGAAGCCCGGCCGCTATCCGTTTGTCGGCGAGTATCACGAGAAGACCGCGCAGGGCGTGGTGATTGCGGAGTAAGAAGATGCTGGGCGCTGCGTTGATCGTGTTTCGGGAAACCCTGGAGGCCGCGCTGCTGGTTGGCATCATCGCGGCTGCGACCTCGGCGCTGCCTGCGGCACGGCGGTGGATCGGCGCCGGCGTTGCGGCGGGTGTCGCCGGCGCGGTTCTGATCGCACTGGCGATGGGTCAGATCTCCAGCGCATTCGAAGGCATGGGCCAGGAGGTGCTGAATGCATCGATCCTGGCGTGCGCGGTGGCGATGCTCGGCTGGCACGCGGTATGGATGGCCAGGCACGGTGCGCAACTGTCGGCGGATGCCCGTGCCCTGGGAGAAAGCGTTCGGCGCGGAACGGCCGCACTCTCGGCGGCCTTTGTCGCGGTCGCGCTGGCGGTGCTGCGCGAGGGCGCCGAAACCGTGCTGTTCATGTTCGGGATGCTTTCCGGTGGTGACGCAGATCCCATGGGGGTTGCGGCGAGTGGCGCGCTTGGCGCCCTGGGCGGCGTGGCACTCGGCGTGCTGATTTACGCCGGCTTCCGGCGGGTGCCGCTGCGAACGCTGTTCAACGTCACCGGTGTGCTGATCGTCTTTCTTGCCGCCTCCATGGCCGCGCAGCTCGCGCGGCAGCTGATTCAGGCCGACATGCTTCCCGCGCTGGTCAGCACGCTGTGGGACACCTCGAACTGGCTGCCGATGGATTCGATCGTCGGCACGCTGCTGCACGCGCTGTTCGGATACGAGGCGCGCCCGAGCGCAATGCAGGTGCTGTTCTATGCGACCGTGCTCACGCTGCTGTTTGCGGCGCGCGCGTTGACCGCGCCGCCAGCTCCTCGTCCCCGCACCGCCTAGGATCCCCAGATGAATCATGTGCATGCCGCGGCCGCGGCAGGGGTCCTGCTGTGCCTTGTTTCCGCCGCGCGCGCGGAACCCGCCGATGACGTGCTCTCTCCCGTCGTCGTCCAAGGGGAGCGCGAGTTCGAGACGAAGGCGGGAACGCAAACCAAGTCCGGCGAGCCGCGCTTCGGCGCCGCCACGCTCGGCGTCGGCTACGGCGCGCTGTCATGGTGGGCGACCGAACTCGAACTGAAGTACGAACGCGAGGCTGCGTCGACGCGGTGGGATGCGATCGAGTGGGAAAACCGCTTCCAGCTCACGGAAACGGGGCGCTACCCGGTCGACCTCGGTTTCCTGCTCGAGATCGAAAGGCCGCGCGATCACGCCGAAGGATGGGAATTTGCGTGGGGGCCGCTGCTGCAGGCCGAGGCGGGTCGGATGCAATACAACGCCAACCTGATCTGGAAACGCCAGGTGCACAGCCAGGGACCGTCCGCCACCGAGCTCGGCTATCGGCTGCAGGCGAAGTACCGCTGGCGCGAAGCGCTCGAGTTCGGCGTGCAGGCATTCGGGGATCTCGGACCCTGGAGGGACTGGAGCGCCGCGTCGGAGCAGTCGCACCGCGTCGGTCCGGCGCTGTTCGGCAGGACCCATCTCACAAGCGGCCACGCGCTGGCATGGAACGCCGGCTGCCTGTTCGGCACCACCCACGGCAGCCCCGATCGCGTGCTGCGCGTGCAGGTTGAATTCGAGCTGTGAGCGCCGCCTCGCCGGCTAGGCCCGCTGGATGGGTGTCTTCTTGCGGGCGGGATACTGCTCCAGCTTGCCAACTCGGCGCTCGAAAGGATCGCAGCGCGCGAGTCGCTGCACCTGCGCGCGGGTCAGCAGCGGATGATGGCGCAGCGCCTCGAGCCGGTCGTGCGCCTCCCAGCAGGAATCGCGGTTGGTGACCCACAACGCCGGATCGAGGCGGCGCAGGTCGAACGCGCCGCTGTAGCTGCGCAGCGTCTTCTCCCCGCGCCGGTTGGCGTACTCATGGAAGTAGGACAAGGCGAGCTCGCGCAGGCTGCGATAGACCGGATCGCGGAATCGCAGCCGCGAGCCGTTGGTCTTCGAGATCGCACCCCAGCAGCTCCCACGGCGATACAGCGCGATCACGTGCGGGTAGTCGCTCGGGTCGCAGTCCATGTGCATGACCAGCGGCGGCTCGCCGTGCAACCACAGCGCACAAGCGGCCACGAACGCGCCCTCGATGCAGTGCGCGCGCCGCTGGCGCAGCACTTCTCGCACCGACAGCACGGTTTCGCCGTCGTGCTCGTGGTTGATCGGGACGCGATTGATGAAGGCCTGGATCTTTGCCGGGGTGTCGAACTGGCGCAACGTCGCGACCTCGCGCTCGGTCAATCCCGTGCGCGCTGGCCGCACCGCCCGCGGCGCAACGCCTGATCCGGGTGCCGATCTCGCGCCGCGCATCTCAGCCGATCTCGATGTGCGCGCGAACTTGCCCGCGTACGGGCGTGCCGCGTCCGGTGCTGAGCAGGTCGGCGGGCATCTGAAGCAGGAACGGGGCGCGCATGCGCGGCATTATCCTCGCGGGGATAATCGCGGGATGCAGCCGATCGACGCCGTCACGGAAGCGCGCAAGGATCTTGCGACTGCGCTGCGAGCTGCAGCACAGCTGGGCCTTGGCGAAGGAGTTTGTAATCACTTCAGTCTTGTGTTGCCCGGGTGTCCCGGTCATTTCCTGATCAATCCGCAGGGGCTGCATTGGAGCGAGATCACGCCCGACGATCTGGTCGTGATCGACGACCTGGGTCGGAAGGTCGAAGGCCGGCACGAGGTCGAGCCGACCGCATTCTTCATCCACGGCGCGATCCACCGCCGCGTGCCGCAAGCCGCGTGCGTGCTGCACACGCATATGCCGTTCGCAACCGCGCTGACGATGTTGCAGGGAGGGCGGCTGGAAATGGCGCATCAAAATGCCTTGCGCTTTCACCGCCAGGTTGCCTATGAAAACGAATACAACGGACTGGTCCTCGACGAGGCCGAAGCCGGCCGCATCGCCGATCGCCTGAAGGACGCGGTCGCGCTCTTTCTCGCCAACCATGGAGTGATCGTGCGCGGTCCGTCCGTGTCCTGGGCCTTCGACGATCTGTACTACCTGGAGCGCGCCTGCATGCACCAGGTGCTGGCGCAGGGAACCGGCCGCCCGCTCAAGCTGATTCCGGATCGCATTGCTGCGCTTACCGCTAAACAGTTGGCAGGTGAGCGGCAGCAGTCCGACCTGCATCTGAAAGCGCTGCGGCGCATGTTCGGGTTCGGCTGACGCGGTTGGGCCGAGCGCCGGTTCGGCGCTCGGCGTCGCCCGGTCGACCTTCGCCGTGGGTCGATCAACGCTCGCCGCGGCTCAATCAACGCTCGCCGCGGCGATAGGGCTTCATCAGCGCCTGCGGGTAGGCGGCCTTGCGCGCGACCAGCACCAGCGCAACGATCGACAGCAAGTACGGGACCATCAGCCACCACTGGTACGGGATCGCGGCGCCGACGCTCGATTGCTGCAGCCTCAGCTGCGCGGCGTCGAAGGCCGCGAACAGCAGTGCACCGGCAAGCGCCTTGCCCGGGCGCCACGACGCGAACACCACGAGCGCCACGCAGATCCAGCCGCGGCCGTTCACCATGTTGAAGAAGAAGGCATTGAAGGCCGCCAGCGTCAGAAACGACCCGGCCACACCCATCAGGCTGCTGCCGGCGACGATCGCGCCGATCCGCGTCGCAGTCACATCGATGCCCGCGCCCTCGGCGGCGGCCGGATTCTCGCCGACCATCCGGATCGCCAGGCCGAGCGGCGTGCGGTAAAGCACGTAGCCGAGCAACGGCACCAGCAGCAGCGCGAGCAGCGTCAGTGCGGTCTGCGCGCCCAGGATCGGTCCCAGCAGCGGGACGTTTCCAAGGAAGTCCAGTTCGGCGAACGGGGTGATGCGCGGCGGCTCGGTCAGCTTCGGAAAGCTCACGCGATACGCAAAGTACGACAGGCTGGTTGCCGCCAGTGTGATGCCAAGACCGGTTACGTGCTGCGACAGGCCCAGCGGGACCGTCAACACGCCGTGCAGCAGTCCGAACGTCGCCCCCACCAGCGCGGCGACGAACACGCCGATCCACAGGCCGGCACCCGCATGCACCGCGAACCAGCCGGCGAACGCCCCGGCCGCCATGATTCCTTCGATGCCGAGATTCAGCACGCCGGCACGCTCGCACAGCAGCACGCCGAGCACGCCGAAGATCAACGGCGTGGCGATGCGCAGCGTCGCGATCCAGAACGCGTCGCTTGCGGCGATCTGCCACAGGTCGGCGATCATGCGTTCCAGCGCACGCGGTAACGCACCAGTTGCGCGGCGACCAGCATCGCCAGCAGCGACACGGCGACGATCACGTCGGCGATGTAGGTCGGCACCGTCACCGCGCGGCTCATCGAGTCGGCACCGACGAACATGCCGGCGATGAAGATCGCCGCCAGCACCACGCCAAGAGGATGCAGCGCCGCCAGCATCGCGACCACGATTCCCGCGTAGCCGTAGCCCGGCGACATGTCGAGCGTCACGTAGCCGGTGCGACCCGCGACCTCGACCGCGCCGGCCAGTCCGGCCAGCGCGCCCGACAGCAGCGCGGTCTTGACGACGGTCCGGTCGACCGGAATGCCGGCGAAGCGCGCCGCCTCGCGATTGGCGCCGACCGCGCGCATCTCGAACCCGAACGCGGTGAACCTGATCATCGCCCATGCGAGCGCGGCAGCGCCGAGCGCGATCAGCAGGCCGGTATGCAGGCGCGTGCGCGCGACCAGTTTCGACAGCTCGAGTGCCGGATCGAGCGCGACCGACTGCGGCCAGCCGAGCGCGGCGGGGTCCCGCATCGGCCCGTCAAGCATCCACGAGACGAACAGCAGCACGACGAAGTTCGTGAGCAGGGTCGTCACCACTTCGTCGACCGCCAGCCGCGTGCGCAGCAGCGCCGCGATCGCCAGCCACAGCGCGCCGGCGCTCATCGCGCCCGCGAGCATCGCGATGAACAGCAGAGGAGCGGGCAGCGCAGCGCCAAGGCCCTCGTGCGTTCCGCCGATCGCGACCGCCGCCAGTGCACCCAGATACAGCTGTCCCTCGGCGCCGATGTTGTAGAAGCGCGCGCGGAATGCGACGGCGGCGGCGAGCCCGGTCAGCATCAGCGGGGTGGCGCGCGTCAGCGTTTCGGTCAGCGCGAAGCGCGAACCGAATCCGCCGTCGAGCAGCGCCGCAAAGCTGCGGCCGACCGGGGCGCCCGCCCAAAGCACCAGCAGCCCGCTCACGACAAGCGTCAGCGCGACCGCGGCCAGCGGCGCGATCAGCCATGCGATCCGCGATGTCGTGTCGCGCGCCTCGAGCCGGATCATGCGGCGCGCTTCTCTGCCATCGCCAGGCCAAGCTCGGCCAGCGTCCAGTCGGCCGTCGCGCGCGTTTCGACGATGCGTCCTTGATTCATCACCGCGATGCGATCCGCCAGCGCAAAGATCTCGTCGAGGTCTTCGGAAATGACGAGCACGGCATCGCCGTCATCGCGCGCCGCGATCAGGCGCGCATGGATCGCCGCAACGGCGCCGACGTCGAGGCCCCAGGTCGGTTGATCGACGACGATCAGCCGAGCGGCGGCGCGCGGCGACGACAGTGCCCGACCGAGGATCAGTTTCTGCAGGTTGCCGCCGGACAGCAGGCGCGCAGGGAGGTCGGCGGAATCGGCCGGGCCGGCGCCGCGCACGTCGAACTGCGCGAGGAGCGCCCGCCCGAAGGCCCGCATTGCGTCGCGCTTCAGCACGCCGCCGCGCGAAAATTGCGGCGTACGCAGGCGCTCGATCGCCGCGTTCTCCCACAGCGCGAGATCGCCGATGCTGCCCTGCGCGCGCCGATCCTCCGGCACGCGCGCCACCCCTGCCGCCACCACGGCGCGCGGCGTTTCCGGATACGCAGCACCGTTGAGCCGCAGGGCTCCGGCCGATGGCGAGGCTTCGCCGAACAGCAGTTCGGCCAGCGCGCGCTGGCCGTTGCCGGCAACGCCGGCCACCGCGACGATTTCGCCGCTGGCCACCGCGAGGTCCACTCCCACGAGCGGCATGCGGCCGCGCGCGTGCACGCCGATCATTTCGAGCACCGCCGGCCCGGGCGCACGCACGGCACGTGCCGGCGGCGCCGCGATGTCGCGGCCGACCATCAGGTGCGCGAGTTCGGCCTTGCCGGTTTCGTCGCGCTGCCGCTCCGCGACCAGCCGTCCCGCGCGCAGCACCGCGATTCGATCGGCGACCGCCATCACCTCGTCCAGCTTGTGGCTGATGAAGATCACGCTCATGCCGTCGGCGATGAAATTCTTCAACGTCGCAAACAGCGCTTCGCTTTCCTGCGGCGTCAGCACCGCGGTCGGTTCATCGAGAATCAGGATGCGCGCGCCGCGATACAGCGCTTTCAGGATCTCCGCGCGCTGCCGCTCGCCGACTGACAGCGCGGCGATCGTCGCGTCCGGTTTCACCGCGAGGCCGAAGCGGCGCGACAGGTCGAGCAGCCTCGCCCGAGCCGCGGCGCGATCGGATCGCAGCCGCCACAGCGGCTCTGTGCCCAGCATGACGTTGTCCAGCGTCGACAGGTTGTCGGCCAGCGTGAAGTGCTGGTGCACCATGCCGATGCCCGCCGCGAGTGCGGCCGACGGATCGCCGGGCGTCAACGGCTGGCCGAACACCTCGATCGATCCCGCGTCGGCCAGGTAGTGGCCGAAAAGGATCGACACCAGCGTCGACTTGCCCGCGCCGTTTTCGCCGAGAAGCGCGAGAACCTCGCCGCGCGCGAGCGACAGCGAGATATCGTCGTTCGCCACCAGCGCGCCGAAGCGCTTGGTGATGTTCGACATCCGCAGGACGGGCGGGTGAGTCACGTCCGAGTGCGTGTAGTGTCGCCTGAACCACCCACAGAGAGCACAGTGAAATACGCCGATCTCTGTGCTCTCTGTCTACCCTGGTCGACCTCGCCCGTGTCTATTTCGCGGTCGGCTTCGGCTGGCTGTCGTCGATCTTCACCGTGAACTTGCCGGCGAGGATCGCCGCCTCCTTGTCCTTCACGCGCTTCATCAGGTCGGCCGGCACCTTCTTCTCGAACGTCCCCAGCGGTGCAAGCTGCGATCCCTTGACCGCCATGTACGACCACTTGCCGTAGTCCTCGGCCCTGAACCTTCCCTCCTTCACCGCCCTGATCGCCGTGTCGACGGTGGGCTCCATGTTCCACAGCGCGCTCGCCACCACCGTGTCGGGGTAGTTCGGCTGCGTGTCGATCACGTTGCCGATCGCCAGCACCTTGCGCTCCTTGGCCGCGTCGCTGACGCCGAAGCGTTCCGCGTACATGATGTCCGCGCCCTTGTCGATCATCGCGAATGCCGCTTCCTTCGCCTTGGGCGGATCGAACCACGAATTGATGAAGGTCACCATGAACTCGACCTTCGGATTCACCTCGCGCGCACCGGCCATGAATGCGTTCATCAGCCGGTTCACCTCGGGAATCGGATAGCCGCCGACCATGCCGATCTTGTTCGACCTGGTCATGCCGCCGGCGATCATGCCGGTCAGGTAGGACGGCTCGTGGATGAAGTTGTCGAACACCGAGAAGTTCGGCTCCTGCGGCTTGCCCGACGAACCGAGCAGGAAAGCAATCTTCGGGTAGTCCTTGGCGACCTTGCGCGCGGCCGCTTCGACTGCGAATGCCTCGCCGACGATCAGATCGACTTTCTGTTCGGCGTACTGGCGCATCACGCGCTCGTAGTCGGCGTTGGCAACGTTCTCGCTGAATACGTACTCGATGTCGCCGCGCGCGACCGCGGTGTTCATCGCCTTGTGGATGCGACTGACCCATTGCTGCTCGACCGGCACCGTGTAGATCGCGGCGATTTTCAGTTTCCTCGCCGCGTCGGCCTTCTTTGCCTGTGCGAGCGCGGTCAGTGGCACCAGGCAGACGAGACCAGCAGCGGGGGCGATCAGCAGCGTGCGGCGCGATGCGTTCGGGCGGACGTCTGGCATGGGAGCTCCTCGTTCTTGTGCGGGATGGTCGGGGACGCGCGCCGATGCAGCAAGCGCTTGCCGGCGCGGGCGGAAATGCTAGCAGCGATCGCGCACGGGTCGGGGCGCCACGCAGTTCGCCGCCGCAGCCGTGCATTGCGGACCAGATCGGCGATCCAACCCTTGCAGCGGATGCATCTTCTGTGAGGCGAGTCACACAACCGATGCCAAAACCACGACGCGGAGCTCTGGCGGTTTCGATCATTGATGCATCGCAACGAAGCTTGCCTCGATAGCGCGATCGTTCGCTCGGAGAAAACGCAGCGCCCCGAAGGAGCCCATCCGCTGCGTGTCGTGTTCGCTCAGGCAACCGGCAGCGTGGATGTTTCTTCCGGCCCCACCGCCATGACCGAACTTCAATCACGACGACGATTCCTGAAGATCTCCGCGGCCACGTTCGGCGCGGCCGCGGCCGCGTCACAAGTGCCGCCGATCGCGCGCGCGGTCGGCGCCGACGCGCTGGCAGCCAAGGGTGACACGACGATCCCGACCTTCTGCGAGATGTGCTTCTGGCGCTGCGGCGGCATCGCCCACATCCGCGACGGCAGGCTGTGGAAATTCGAAGGCAACCCGCTCGATCCGGCGAGCCGCGGCCGCCTGTGTCCGCGCGGCACCGGCGCCGTCGGCGCCTACTACGACCAGGACCGGCTGCGCACTCCGCTGATCCGCACCGGAGAACGCGGCAAGGAACAGTGGAAGGTCGCGAGCTGGGACGAGGCTTTCGCGTACATCGCCGAGCGCATGAACAAGATCAAGGCGCAGCACGGACCGGAGTCGGTCGCGATGATCAATCACGGCATCGGCGCAACGATGGTGCGCCACATGCTGAAGAGCTGGGGCGCGATCAACTTTGTCGAACCTTCGTTTGCGCAATGCCGCGGCGCGCGCGACACCGGCTTCGCGCTGACGTTCGGCACCGGCATCGGCTCGCCCGAGCCCACCGACATCGCCAATACCGACTGCCTGGTGCTGCTCGGTTCGCACCTCGGCGAGAACATGCACAACACCCAGGTACAGGAGTTCGCCCGCGCGGTCGAGCGGCGCATTCCGATCATCGTGGTCGACCCACGCTACTCGACCGCGGCCAGCAAGGCCAAGTACTGGCTGCCGATCAAGCCCGGCACCGACATGGCGCTGCTGCTGGCGTGGATGAACGTGCTGGTGAACGAGGGTCGCTACGACCGCGCTTTCGTGGAGAAGTACGGCAAGGGTTTCGACAAGTTCGTGCAGGAGATCCGGCAGTACACGCCGCAGTGGGCCGAGGCCGAGACCGAGATCAAGGCGGAAACGATTCGCGCCACCGCGCTCGAGATGGCCAACGCGCGTCCGGCCACGCTCGTGCACCCGGGCCGTCGCACCGCCTGGTATGGCGACGACGCGCAAAGGAGCCGCGCGGTCGCGCTGCTGAGCGCACTGCTCGGCAACTGGGGCCGCAAGGGCGGCCTTTACCTGGCGGTCAACACCAAGGTGGCCGGCTATCCGCTGCCGTCCTATCCGAAGTCGGACAAGCCACCCGTCGACAACCCGGATCACAGCCGCTTCCCGTTCGCCGAGGAGCCGGTCACGACCGGCATGCGCGAGGCGACGATCACCGGCAAGCCGTATCCGATCAAGGGCTGGTTCGTCTACTCGTCGAACATCATCCACGCGCTGCCGAACGAAGCGGAGACGCTGCAGGCGATCGACCAGCTCGACCTGCTGGTGGTGATCGACACGCTGCCGAGCGAGACCGCGGGATATGCCGACGTCGTGCTGCCGGAGTGCACCTTCCTCGAGCGGCACGACGAATTGCTGGCGCCGTGGAGCCGGCGCGGCTGGATCGCGCTGCGCCAGCCGGTGATGCCGTCGCCGCATGAGCAGAAGCCGGGCTGGTGGATCGCCAAGCAGCTGGCGAACAAGCTCGGCATTCCCGGCTGCATCCCGTTCAGCGACATGGAGGAGTACCTGCGCGCGCGCATCGAGAAGTCGGGCCACGACTGGGCGAAGTTCAAGCGCGAGGGAATCATCCTCGGGCCGGAGGCGCCGATCACGGTCGAAGAGGGCGCGGAGATCTCTTTCGACACGCCGTCGGGCAAGGTCGAGTTCTATTCCGAGCAGCTGAAGGACAAGGGCTTCGATCCGGTGCCGAAGTACAAGCGGCATGCCTCCGCGCCCCCGGGTTACTTCCGCCTGGTCACCGGGCGCGCGCCGATGCACACGTTCAGCCGCACGCAGACCAACCCGCTGCTGGGTGATCTGATGCGCGAGAACGAGATCTGGGTCAATGCCACGACCGCGAAGCAGCTCGGACTCGCCAACGGCCAGTACGTGAAGCTGAAGAACCAGGACGGCGTGGTCAGCAATCGCGTGCGGGTCAAGGCGACCCAGCGCATCCGCCCGGACACCGTCTACATGGTGTACGGCTTCGGCCATACCAGTCCGATGCTGAAGAGCGCCTACATGAAAGGGGCCAGCGCGGCACAGCTGCTGACGAAGTACGACATCGATCCGTTGATGGGCGGCACCAGCCTGCACAGCAACTTCGTCAGCTTCGTGAAGGAGGCGTGAGATGACGCGCTATGCCATGGTCATCGACACGCACAAGTGCGTCGGCTGCGCTGACTGCGTGGTCGCGTGCCAGACCGAGAACAACGTGCCGGTCGGCTACGCGCGCGACTGGATCACGACCGAGGTGCGCGGCGATTTTCCAAACGTGTCGCTCGAGATCCGGTCGGAGCGCTGCAACCACTGCGACAACCCGCCATGCGTGTATTGCTGCCCGACCGGAGCGAGCCACGTGACCACCGGCGGCATCGTCAAGGTGAATTCCAGCCGCTGCATCGGCTGCAAGGCCTGCGTGTCTGCCTGCCCGTACGGCGCGCGCTACGTGCATCCCGACGGGTATGCGGACAAGTGCACGTTCTGCGACCACCGCGTCAAGGAAGGCAAGGACCCCGCGTGCGTTTCGGTCTGCCCGACCCGGTGCATGACATTCGGCGACCTCGACGATCCGAAGAGCGCGGTCAGCGCGCTGCTGCGGTCGCGCAGGCACCACACGCTGCTGCCCGAGGCCGGGACCCAGCCGCGCGTGTTCTATCTGACGTAGGAAGACGACGATGCTCGAGATCACGTCCACCCGGCACAACCCGCTGGTCGATCCGTACCTGCATGTCTGGAGCTGGGAAATCCCGCTGTACCTGTTCCTGGGCGGCATCGTCGCGGGCCTGATGATCCTCGGCGGCGTCGCGCTGCTGCGGCTCGCTCGCGGCGAGGATCCGAAGAGCTACTTCTCGATGCACGCGCCGTGGCTCGCGTTCATGCTGCTGAACATCGGCATGGGCGCGTTGTTCCTCGACCTCGCGCACAAGCTGTACGTGTGGGCGGTCTACCTGACGCTGCAGCCGACGGCCCCGATGTCGTGGGGCTCGTGGGTGCTGATCATCATCTACCCGCTGCTGCTGGTATCGGCGCTGATCCGCCTGCCGGAAGCATGGCCGTGGCTCGCGCGCCGCGTTCCGGCGCTCGCACGCTGGTCCAGCGCTTTGCTGGCGCGGCCGCGCACCATCGGGCTGCTCGGCTGGACAAACATCGTGCTGGGGGTTGCGGTCGGCATCTACACCGGCATCCTGCTCAGCACGATGGTCGCGCGCCCGCTGTGGAACGTGTCGATCCTCGGTCCGCTGTTCCTCGTGTCCGGACTGTCCGCCGGCGCCGCGCTGCTGCACCTGATGGTCGCGGTGCTGCCGCCGCGGCGACCTGCGCCGCAGGGATTGATCGGTGGCGCGATCGGCGCGCTGATTCAGCCGCTCGGTGCGCAGCCACCCGGCAAGGGCACGGCCGATACGCTGATCCGCGCCGACGTCGCGTTTCTCGCTGTCGAACTCCTGATGCTCGGATTGCTGCTGATCGGCCTGACGACGGCGAGCGCGTCCCACGCAGCCGCGTTCGACCTGCTGATGCACGGCAAGTATGCGGTCGCATTCTGGGTCGTGCTGGTCGGACTGGGGATCGTCGTGCCGCTGGCGCTGCAAGGTCTGGAACTCGGCCGTCGCATTCCGCACACGGTGGTGCCCGCGCTGCTCGTACTGGTGGGTGGCTACACGCTGCGCTGGTTGATGGTCAATGCGGGGCAGGTGAGCGAGATCGCGCACGCCGCCGCGCGCTGAAGGAATCGTGTTTGAACGTTGAAGAGGGGAATGACATGAGAAAGACGCTGTTTGCTGCCGCGGCTCTCGCGATCGCCGGTGCTGCCTTGGCTCAGTCGCCCGCCCCCGCGGGCAAGGCAAGCCAGCCGGCGGTGTGCAACAACTGCCACAAGCCAGCCGCCGGCGAGGTGCGCGGCTATTTCGACAACGTGGCGTTCAAGTCGCAGTCGATCCAACTGGCGATCGACGCGGCGAAGGAGATCGTCCGTTTCGATCCGAAGACGCTGAAGGTGATCGATGCCGGGTCCGAGCAGAAACCCGAGCATCTGTACGACGTGCGCGTTGGCCACGAATCGCTGATTTCGTACGTCGTCAAGGACGGGCAGAAATGGGCGACCGAGATCCGCTTCAAGGGGGCCGCGAAGGTCGCCAAGGAGGACCTGGTCGACTACGCGTTCGTGAGGAAGCTGGTCGACCGCGGATCCGGCGATTTCGTTCTGGTCGATTCGCGTCCGCTGCCGCGTTTCCAGCAGGGCACGATTCCGGGCGCGATCAACGTTCCGTATCCCGCGTTCGACAAGTTCGCCAATCGCCTGCCGGCGAGCAAGAACACGCTGGTCGTGTTCTTCTGCCAGGGCCTGACCTGCCAGATGAGCCCGATGTCGCAGAGCAAGGCCAAGGCGCTCGGCTATACGAACACCAAGGTGTATCACGAGGGCGTGCCGGAGTGGCAGAAGAAGGACTACCTGGCGACGACGCCCGAGTTCGTGAAGGCCGCCTATCTCGACAAGGACATACCGGCCGTGCTGCTCGACGTGCGCTCGACCGACGCGGCCATGTCCGGGCACATCAAGGGCGCCGTCAACATGCCGGCTGCGACCGTCAAGGCCAGGGCGCGCTCGTTCCCGGATCCGAAGCTCGAGGCGCCGATCATCGTCTATGACGGCCGCGGAGGAGCCGACGCGATCGCCGCCGCGCGCGCGCTGATCAAGTCGGGCCAGGGCAACGTGCAGGTCGTCGCCGGCGGTCTGCTGGGATGGCAGGCCGCAGGCTATGCGATCGAATCGGGCGTGCCCGCCGCGATCAAGGTAGCCTACGCGCCGAAGCCCCGCGCCGGCTCGATACCGGTCGAAGAGTTTCGCGCGCTGGCACTGAAGACGCCCGCTGACGTGCTGATCCTCGACGTGCGAAACAAGGCGGAAGCCAACGCCGGGATGATCAAGGGCGCCGTGCAGATCGCCGAGGAAGAACTGCAGGCGCGCATCGCCGAACTGCCGAAGGACAAGCGCATCATCATCCATTGCACGACCGGCGTCCGCGCCGAGATGGCGTATCACAAGTTGAAGGAAGCCGGGTACAAGGCGGGCTTCCTGAATGCGGAGATCGCGATCGCCAAGGACGGATCCTTCAAGCTGGCGTCCAAGGCGTGAGCGCGCGCCCCAGCCGGTGTGACGCGCCCGCCCGGCGTGCCACATCGCGGCTGGTCCGCACGGACATCGCATCGAACTGAGACGGACTAGGGAGAAACTCAATGAGCGTCAGCAATCCCGTGCCATCGCGCCCGTACGCGCCGGACGTTGCGCACGTGACATCGTCGCGCGTGATGAATCCGTACCTGGCCGGGTTCGGCCTGGGACTCGTGCTGCTCGCCGCGTTCCTGGTCATGGGCCGCGGGCTCGGTGCCACCGCGGCGTTCGGCTCGGTGGTCGCCGCGATCGCCGGCGCCATCTCGCCCGACTGGACGGCCGCCAGTCCGGCGCTGAAGAACTACTTCGCCGATCCTCCCGCCACCAACTGGACCTTCTACCTGATCGCCGGCGCCTTCGTGGGTGCGCTGGTCTCGGGCCTGCTCGCGCACCGCGCGCGCTTCCGCATCGAGCACGGTCCGCATCTGTCGGTGCAGGCGCGGCTCGCGCTGGCGTTCTGCGGGGGTGCGCTGGCGGCGATCGGCGCCAAGCTGGCCAAGGGCTGCACCAGCGGTCAGGCGCTGACCGGTGGTGCGCAACTGAATGTCGGCAGCTGGGTGTTCATGCTGGCGGTCTTCGCCGGGGCCTACCTGCTGGCGTATTTCGTGCGGAAGGAATGGCAATGACGCTTCCACTCTATGGTTTCGAACTGATCACCGACGCGCAGGGCCTGCTCGTTGCGCTCGTCCTGGGATTCGGATTCGGGTGGTTCCTCGAGCGCGCCGGCTTCGGCAGTTCGCGCCGGCTCGCGGCGCAGTTCTATCTGTACGACATGACCGTGCTGAAGGTGATGTTCACCGCGATCGTCACGGCCGCGATCGGACTATGGCTGTTTTCCGCGATCGGCTGGCTCGATTTGAGCTATGTGTACCTGACCCCGACCAGCCTCGGCGCGCAGTTGATCGGGGGCCTGCTGCTCGGCGCCGGTTTCATCATCGGCGGCTTCTGCCCCGGCACCTCGGTGACCGCCGCCGCCACGGGCAGCGGGGACGGCGTGACCTTCATGCTGGGATTCGCGGCCGGCCTGGCGATCTACGCGGTGGCGCTGCCGGGCCTCGAGGTGTGGGCCAACGCCAACAGCATTGGCGAGGCGACCCTGCCGCAGTTCTTTGGCGTGCCATACGGCGCCGTCGTGCTTGCGCTGGTGGTCGTGGCGCTGGCGGCCTTCGCCGGCGCCGAGTGGTCGGAACGCAAGTTCAGCTACCTGCGGCCGCGATAGCGCGGATTGATCCAGATCGAAGAAAAGCCCGGTCAACCCTTGACCGGGCTCGTGCGCTTACGCAAAGTACGCGCCTCGCGCCGGCCGCAGGCGCGTGACGTTTCAGGGCCCCGGCATGCGGGTGACCTGATTTCCTGCAACCACGCTTGAAACCAAGCACCCACTGACGGAGTTTTTGAATGAAGCGCTTGTTGATTGTTCTTGCGACTGCTGCGTTCGCCGCCGCGCCCGCGTTTGCCGAGGAGAAGAAGGCCGACGCGAAGCCGACGATGGAACAGTGCAAGAAGGACCCCAAGATCAAGGGCTGTGACAAGGTCCTGAAGGCCGAGAAGAAGGTGAAGAAGGGCGGCTGCTGAACTGAGCCGCTTTCAATGCAAACGGGCCGCAGTCGCGGCCCGTTTGCTTTCTTGCTGCGTGCCTGATCAGAACTTCCAGCCGTACGCGACGCCGAACTGCATTTCGCGCATCTTCAGGTTCACGTTGCCGCCGCCGAACGGCGCCGGAATCGCGTTCGATCCGGTGACCTTCACCGTCGGCGCATACATGGCGGCTAGCGTCAGTTCGGATTTGCTCGCCAGCGTCCAGGTGGCGCCGAGCGTGTAGTGATCCTTCATCACCCCCGGGGCGAGGATATTGAAGAACGTGTCGGTGGCCGGGATCGGCTGGTCGCCGTGGTTGTAGCCGGCGCGCAGCGTCAGATCCGGCCGCATCGCCCAATCGAGGCCGAGCTTCACGACGGTGATGTCTTTCCATGCGAACCCTGCTCCGCCAGGGGTGCCAAGCGGCGCCTGGAACAGGTTGGGCAGCAGCGGGTTGTTGATCGACTTGATGCCGGAGTACTCGATCTTCGTGACGTCGAGCGCGAGGTTGACATCCGGCGTGGCCTTGAACGCGACGCCGATGCCGTAGGTCGCCTGGATGTCGAAGCCGCCCTCTTCGGCAAAGAGCCCCTTGTACTTGTCGAGCTTGTTCATGCTGGTCTTCGTCTGGTACGTCAGACCCAGCGAGAACTGCGGCGTCAGCTGGCCAAGGTAACCCACGCGCACGCCGATACCGTACGAGTCGTCATAACCTTGGTTGGTCACGTTGCCCGGGAAGGCCGAAAACTGTTGCGGTCCGCTGGGCGCGGTGAAGTTCTCCAGCCCGTGCGCCTTGAAGCGCTGATACGCAAGGTTGACCCCGAGACCGACCGCGTGATCCGGCGTGATCTTGTAGCCGATCGTGGGCGTGATGAACAACTGCATCAGGTCGACGCCAGGATTGCTCGAGCCGAACAGCGGGACCGGTTTCGTGTAGGACGTGTTCATGCCGCCATTGCCGAACACCGACACCCCGAGCGACAGGTTCGAATTCAGCATCCGGTTGTAGCCGAACTCCGGAATGAAGAAATCGCTCTCGCCGTTGCCGTCGTAGGTCCCGTTCACGGCAGGGCCCATCGCATTGCCGACGATCTCGGATTCGCGCGTGGGGCGGAACCAGGTCAGTCCGAAATCGATCCGGTTGCCGATCATCGCCATGCCGGCCGGGTTATTGGCGCCGGCGAGCGCGTCCTGCGGATACGCGATGCTCGCGCCGCCCATGCCGATTGCCTTCATCCCATAGCCGTGCGGGATATAGCCATTCGTGGCGCTGGCCAGCGCAGGCACGAACAGTGCCGCGACGGCGGCGCCGAGCTTCAGTCTTTTCATCATCATCGTGGTACCCCCCTCCGGAGTGGTCTTGATAATTGGCTCATCGAATGGACCATAGGCGTCCTCCCGTTCCCATGGTTGCGAGCAGTCAACTGCGCTACTTCGGCACAGTGTTTCCGGCCCGTCGTGTCTCGCACGTTGGCTTGGGCGCAACAGCCCAGGCTGCGCGCATTGTCAGCGCGCGCATGTCCGGCAGCGATACGCATGCCGGAAGATCTCCACATACTCCATAGGGTGATTGACGGACAGGCCCCGTTTCGTGCCGGCGGCGCTGGCGCGGTTCAGCCGAGCCGGTTCGATTCCGCCAGCGTGCGGATCCGCGCCACGGTGTCGAGGTCGGCGCTGCGGTACGCCTGGCGCCGCAGCTCGTCGGTCTCGGCCGCCATTTGTCCCGTCTCGTCCGGCCCTTCGAATTCATAGAGGAAGCGCAGGAACAACTGCTCGGGCTGCGGCTCTTCTATCGTGATCGTCAATCGGCTGCGCGGCCAGGTCGGGCCGGCATCGGTGCGGGTCTGCGAGCGCTGCCGCGGCGTCAGCACCACGCGGTCGTGCACGGCGAAGCTGCCGAAGTCGAGCGTGCGCGCCAGCGTCGTCTCGTCTGCGTCCTTGCTGCGCGAATGAATCTCGCAGCCTGACAGGCCGAGCACGAACTGCATCGGCTGCTCGGCGCGCAACACCAGCCCTTGCCACAACTGCTCGCGCGTCAGCTGCGGCAGCAGTGGCATCAACGGATCGTTGACCTGGACCAGGTGCTCGAAACGCATCAGGGCAGGAAATGCCTTTCTTCGAGCGTCGCGCGCAGCCTGGCCGAGTCGGCGCGAAACGCGTCGGGGTCGTACTTGATCTCGCTCGTGTAGAACTGTGCCAGCGAAGTGACGCCGTGCTGCTGCATCCGCGCCTTCAGCTCCGGCATCGACATGTACCGGTTCCAGCCGAGCTCTTCGCGCCGCTCGTAGATGGCGTCGATCGCGTCGCCGTCCGGACGGCGATAGCGCTCTTCGTGCAGCAGCGCGGCGAGCGGCAGGCGGTCGCGCCTGGCCGGATCCTCGTCGGGCCATCCGACCACGATCGTCGTCACCGGCAGACAGGTGTCGGGCAGCTCGAGGAAGTCGGCAATCTCGCCCATCGAGTGCAGCGTGGTGCCCATGTAGCAGATGCCCAGTCCGTGCGCTTCGAAGCCGAGGCAGGCATTCTGCGCCACGATGATCGCGTCGAACGCCGCGACGTGCCAGCCGATCAGGTTGTTGAAGTTGTCGCGCGCGCCGCGCCGGCGCAGCCACTCGCGCGTGCGAAACCAGTCGGCGCAGAACGTGATCGCCAGTGGCGCCTGCAGGACCATCGGCTGGTTGAAGTGCAGCTCGTACAGGCGGCGCTTGCGCTCCACGTCGCGCGTCAGCACCAGCGACACCGCGTTCAGGTTGCCCGACGAGGAGGCGCCGGCGATCGCGTCGGCGCACACCGCCTCGACGAGCTTGGGATCGACTGGGTCAGGCTTGTACTGGCGGATCGAGCGGTGGCGATTCAGCAGGCGGGACAGGTCGGTCATGGGGTCGAATGCGCTGGCACGTTGCGCATAGCTTGCCAGCTGTCCCACCCCGCCGCACGCAGCGCGCAGGCCGGGCAGATGCCGCAGCCGCGACCCCATGCGTGCAGCTTGTCGCGCACACCCATGTAGCAGCTGTGCGTCTCCGCCCGGAGCAGTTCGATCAGCTTTTCGCCGCCGAGGTCTGCCGCCAGCTGCCAGGTCTGCGCCTTGTCGAGCCGCATCAGCGGCGTCTCGATCGTGAAGCGCTGATCCATCCCGAGCGACAGCGTCCGCTGCAGGCTCTGCAGCACCTTGTCGCGGCTGTCCGGATAGTCGGAATAGTCGGTCTCGCTCATGCCGCCGACCAGGATCTGCAGGTCGCGCCGGAACGCGATCGCGGCCGCATAGGTCAGGAACAGCAAATTGCGCCCAGGGACAAACGTCGACGGCAGACTCTTCTCCGCCAGTCGGCGCTGCGCGTCGCTGGTCAAGGCCGTGGTCGCGATCTGCACCAGTGCCGCCATCTTGATCACGTGGTCGGGCCCGAGCCGTTCGCGCCACTCGGGGAACGCGCTGCGCAGCGCGCCGAGGACCTGCGGCCGGACCTCCAGTTCGACCGGCTGCGGCTGGCCATAGTCGAACCCGACGGTCTCGACCTGCGCATAGCGCGAAAGCGCCCACGCCAGGCAGACGGTCGAATCGAGTCCGCCGGAAAACAGGACCAGTGCGCGTTGATCGGAGGCCATCGGCGTCGGGCCGGTTAACCCGGTTTGCAGTGCCTTTTCGTTGAACGTGGCATCAACAGGGATGCGGGAGGTTGACGATGCTGCGGCGGAACTTCATTGCGACTGCGATTGTCGCGGCACTGGCCGGGTGTGCCACATCCGCGGTAGACGCATATGCGGTCGGCAATCTGGCTGATGTCCAGGTGATCGATCGCGTGACCGGCGAAACGCTGGCCGTCTACCAGCACGGCGGGCGCCGCTACGTGGCTGGCACCCCGGGCAATCGCTACGCGATCGCGGTCCGCAACCGCACCGGCGGCCGGCTTCTGGCAGTGATGTCCGTCGACGGCGTCAACGTGGTGACAGGGGAGACGGCGGGCTGGGACCAGAACGGCTACGTGTTCGATCCCTGGCAGCGCTGGGAAATCCGTGGCTGGCGCAAAAGCCAGGAGCGCGTGGCCGCGTTCGAGTTCACGGCGTTGCCGAATTCATACGCGGCGCGGACCAGCCGTCCGGAAAATGTCGGCGTGATCGGCCTGGCATTGTTCCGTGAAGCGCGGCCGGTCCTGCCGGCGCCGGAAATGCAGCGCCGGGAATCGAGCGAAGAACGAGGTGCGGCGGGCGAAGGCAGCCCTGCACCCTCCGCCGCCAGGCCGCAGGCCGGCGCGGTCGCCGAGTCTCTCGAGCGCCGTCGCGACAGCGCCAGGCTCGGCACCGGGCACGGTCGCAGTGAGAGCTCGCCGGTGTCCACGACTTCCTTCGAGCGCGCGCACCCGACGCCGGACGAGGTCATCACGATCCATTACGACAGCCGTGACAACCTGATCGCCCTCGGCGTGATTCCGTCGCCGCGTGCGCCGGTGCCGAATCCGTTTCCGGGCAACCTGGGTTTCGTTCCCGATCCGCCGCGGTGACGGCCGACGCTCGACTTGCCGCGGCGCCGATAATCCGGCGCATGCGCGACGCACCGGGCCCAGACGTTCGCAGCGACGAACAACTGATGCTTGCCTACGGTGCCGGCGACGCCGCGGCATTCGCGCGGCTGTTCGACCGGCACGAGCGTCCGGTCTATCGCTTCCTGCTGCGCTCGCTGGGCGGGGATGCGGCGCGTGCGCAGGACCTGCTGCAGGAGGTCTGGCTGGCGGTGATTCGCAACGCAACGAGTTACGAGCCGCGCGCGCGATTCACGACGTGGCTGTACGGCATCGCGCGCACGCGGCTGATCGACCATTGGCGCGCGCAGCGAAGCGACGTCAGCCTCGATGCGGCGAACGACCCGCAGGCCGATGACGCGGGCGAGCCTCTGGTCGAGCGCGTTGCCGGCGTGCGCACCCAGGAGCCGGAGGTGCTGGCGATGTCGCGCGCGCAGGCACTGGCCTTCGTTGCCGCGGTCGAAGCGCTGCCGGATGCGCAACGCGAGGTGCTGCTGCTGCATCTGGAAGGGGAACTGACGCTGGACGAGATCGCGCAGCTGACGGGCGTGGGGATGGAGACGGCCAAGAGCCGGCTGCGCTACGCGCTGGCGAAATTGCGCGTTGCGCTGGAGCAGTGGCGATGACGGGCCGATCCGATCCGGACACACGCGCGATCGCGCGTGCGTATCGCGCTGCGCACGCGGCACTCGACGAGCGCCCGAGCGAGGCATCGCGCGCGGCGATCGTTGCGGCGGCGGCGCGCGCGGTCGAGTCGCAGCCGCACGCAGCCGGCAGTGCGCCGCGGCGTCGCTGGCGCTTGCCGCTCGCGGCGGCCGCCACGATCCTGGTCAGCTCGATTGCGGTGATCGTCGCACAGCGCACCGAGCAGCAGATGCCGGCAGGCGTGACGACGGAAAGCGCACCGGCAAGCACGGCGGGGACGGGAGCGGAATCCGCCGCGAAGGAAAAGCCGGCCACTGAAATCCAACCTGCGGACCGACCCTCCGCACCCGCGGTTCCGGCTCCCGCGCGGCGCGATCGGCCGTCGGCCGTCTCGCGCAATGCGCCTGCTCCTGCAGCGTCGCCGCCGGTCAGCGCGCCCGCCATTGGCGAAACGGGGGCCGACTCGACCGCGCGCGACGCGGGCGCGGCGGCGGTCGACCGCGGTGAGTCGTCACGCCCGGCGGCCGCCGCGCGGCGGCAGGCGCAGCCTGCGCCGGCGCACGATGGGCCGGCGAGCGTTGTCGAGCCGCGGCCCGCGGCAAGCGCCGAATCGGCCGGCGTCACGGCGACCGGCAAGGCGGAAGATCCGGCGCGGTGGCTGGCGCGCATCATCGAATTGCGCCAGGCCGGGCGCGAGGATGAGGCCGACGCCGAACTGAAGAAGCTGCGCGAGCGCTATCCGCAGCTGACCATTCCGGAGGCCGCGCTGCGGCACGCCGGCACGCGCTGACGTCGGCCACGTCGACGTTGGGCGGTACCGAGGGCCGCCGACGCCCCAGGCCGGGCGGCGGCGCTCGGCGGGGAGGAGTTGCTATCCTCCCCCGAGTCAATCGACGGAGGAGATTCCGATGAAGCTGTATTACTCGCCCAGCGCGAGCTCGCTGTCGCCCCATATCGCGCTGAGCGAGGCTGGTCTTGCGTATGAGCTCGAACGAGTCGACCTGAAGACGAAGAAGTACGGCAAGGAAAAGGACTTTCTGAAGGTCAATCCGAAGGGCTATGTGCCGACCCTGCAGTTCGAGGACGGTACCGTGCTCACCGAAGGCCCGGCGATCCTGCAGTGGATTGCCGACCAGGTTCCGGAGCGGCATCTGGCGCCGCCGCCCGGCACGATGGAACGCTACCACCTGGTCGAGTGGCTGAACTTCATCGCCACCGAACTGCACGAGCAGTTCTCGCCGCTGTTCAGTCCCGCCAACACCGACGATCTGAAGAAGCGCCAGCGCGATCTGCTCGCGCGGCGCCTCGACTACGTTCAGGCCGCGCTCGGCGCGAAGCCGTACCTGATGGGCGAATCGTTCACCGTCGCGGACGGCTATCTCTTCACGGTGCTCGGGTGGAGCAAGTGGGTCGACATCGACCTCACCAAATGGCCGAGGCTTGCCGAATTCATGGACCGCGTGGCCGCACGGCCGCGCGTGCAGTCCGCGCTGGCAGCGGAAAGACCGCCGAAACGTTAACCCGATGTCCGGTGCCGGCACGCCGCGCCTGGTGCTGCTGGACTCGGTGACGCAGGTCGAGCCGAGGCACGCCGGCTGCATCGTCGTGACCGGCTCGCACGGTGGAGCGAGCGTCGTCCGTTACGCGCGGACGGTGCCGGCGCTGCTGTATGTATTCAACGACGCCGGAGTGGGCAAGGACGAGGCGGGCGTGGCGGCACTGACGGCGCTCGAGGAGGCCGGCGTCGCGGCGGCGACCGTGTCGCATGCGACCGCGCGTATCGGTGAAGCGAAGGACAGCTGGGAGCACGGCGTGGTGTCGCGCGCAAACGCGCAGGCGCGATCGCTTGGCGTGCACGCCGGGCTGGCGCTGCGCGATGTGCCGGCGTTGCGGTTGGCGAACGATTGAACGTCCGATTGGTAGTCGTGATCCAGCGGGTCGCTGCGGCGGCGATCGAACTGCGTCAATCCAGGCATAGAAGCTCGACCTCGCCGCGCGCCGCGCGCGCGAGAGCTTCGCGCGCAATGCGGTAGGCATCGACCTCGAAGAGGCGGGGCGCGGTCTGTGCCAGTTGCTGCGCCGCCTGCGGCGACTTCACGCTGCCGAGCCAGCACCAGCGGTCGAACACATGCAGGTCTTCACGAAACCGCGGCGCGTTGCGCTCGACGATCGCTACCGCGCCCGGTTGCGGCCAGCGCGGGCAGCGCCGGCCCTCCAGCAACGCCGCCGCGCGCTCGCCGTGCGCCTGCGGCGTTTCCGCGCCGACACAGGCGCCGACACAGCGCTTCAGCTGATGGTTGAAGCACGGCGCATCGGCCGCCGCGCGCCGCGCGCGGCCTTCCAGCCGCATCGTCTTCAGGCACAGGCCGTGCTCATGGGCAAGCGCAGTCAGCATGTGCCGCGCGCCGGGTCGCGAGGCGAACGGCCCGTAGTGCTCATGCAGCCGATCCAGCGGAACGTCGGCGGCCCGCACGAAGCGCGGCCGCCCGGCTTCATCGAGCGTGAAGAAGACCTGGTTCAGGCGGCGACGCAGGGCGACGTTGTGGGCCGGTAGCCGCGTCTTCACCAGTTCGGCCTCGCGCAGCAGCGCGCCGATCTCGCCCGCGGTTTCTTCCCACTCGACGCGCTGCACTTCCTGCGACAGGCGCAGGTCGGCGCCGCTGGCGTGGTCGTTGGCGAAGTGATTCGCCACGCGGTCGCGCATGTCGACGCTCTTGCCGATGTAGATCGGGTGCGCATTGGCGCCGAAGAACAGGTACACGCCGGGTGCGCCCGGAATTTCGTCGAGCGCGTGCGGCGGCAGCGCCGGCGGATTGCTCGGCCGCGCCAGCAGCTGCCCGATCGCAGCGTCGATCTCGTCGCGCGGATGGCGTTCGTACAGCCGCTGCAGCAGGCGCCACAGCACGCGCGCGTCGCCCAGCGCGCGATGGCGCTGTTCGCCGTCGAGGCCGAAGCGCGACACGATCGCATCGAGCGTGTGCGGGCCGCGGTCCGGATACAGTAGTCGCGACAGGCGCACCGTGCACAGCGTCGCCGCCTTCCACGGCATGCCGACGCGCTCGAACTCGGCCTTCAGAAAGCCGTAATCGAAGCGCGCGTTGTGGGCGACGAATACCGCGTCGTGCAGGCGGTCGAACAGCGATTCGGACAGATCCGCGAAGGGCGGCGCGTCGCGCACCATCTCGTTCGTGATCCCGGTGAGCCACTGGATCTCCGACGGGATCGGCCTGCCCGGATTGACCAGCGACGACCATTCCTGCACCCGCCACTGGTCGCCGTCGATGTCGACGCTGACCACACCGACCTCGGTCACGCGCTCGCGCGCCGGGCTGGAGCCGGTCGTCTCGACGTCGACGAAGCACCAGCGGGAGAACTCGCGCGACCCGAACATGCGGTGCGATTCGGCGTGCGGCCCGCGCTTCTCAGCGCAGGCGCATGCGCTTGAGCAGCAGCGCGTTGGTCACCACGCTGACCGACGAGAACGCCATCGCCGCGCCGGCGATCACCGGCGACAGCATCCCGAACGCGGCGAGTGGAATGCCGATCACGTTGTAGAAGAACGCCCAGAACAGGTTCTGGCGGATCTTGCGCACGGTGGCGCGCGAGATCTCGATCGCGTCGGCGACCAGGCGCGGGTCGCCGCGCATCAGCGTGATGCCGGCTGCCTCGATCGCCACGTCGGTGCCGGAGCCCATCGCGATGCCGATGTCCGCCGCGGCGAGCGCGGGGGCGTCGTTGATGCCGTCGCCGACCATCGCGACCACGCGCCCGCCCTCCTTCAGCGCCTGCACGCGCGCGCTCTTCTCGCGCGGCAACACTCCCGCCTCGAAATGCGCCAGATCCAGCTCGCGCGCGACATGCGCGGCGGCCGCCTGGCTGTCGCCCGACAGCATCGTCGTGTCGATGCCCATGCGGTTCAGATGCTGGACCGCGGCGCGCGCGCCGGGCTTTGGCTCGTCACCGAAGGCCACCAGGCCGAGCAGATGCACACCGTCCGGCGTGCGTTCCGCGAGCCAGGACACCGTGCGGCCCTCCGCCTCGAGCGCCTGAACCTGGGCGGCCAGGGCGTCGAGCGGCAGGCCGATTTCCTGCATCAGCCGCCGGTTGCCGAACAGCAGTTCGACCTGCGTCGCGCGTCCCTGGTCGTCGAGCAGCCGCGCGGTCGCGCCGCGACCCGCCAGCGTCTTGTGGGCCTCCGCGCGCCGGCGCGCAACGTCGCGATGTTCTTCGAGCGCGGCACCTACCGCGACCGCAAGCGGATGCGTGCTGCCGGCGCTGACCGCGGCGGCCAGTGCAAGCACCTCGCGGCCATCGAGCAGGTCATGGCCTATCACGGCGGCAACGCGCGGGCGCCCCTCCGTCAGCGTGCCGGTCTTGTCGAAGGCGACCACGCGAACGCTGCGTGCGGTTTCGAGCGCCTCCGCGTCGCGGATCAGGATGCCGTTTCTCGCCGCCACGCCGGTGCCCGCGATGATCGCGGTCGGCGTGGCCAGCCCGAGTGCGCACGGGCAGGCGATCACGAGGACGCTGACCGCGTTGATCAGCGCGGTTTCGAAGGTCGCGCCGGCCACCATCCAGCCGATCACCGTCGCCGCCGCGATCAGCAGCACCGCCGGGACGAACACCGCGGCCACGCGGTCGACCAGGCGCTGGATCGGTGCCTTCGCCGCCTGCGCGGTTTCGACCAGGCGGATGATGCGCGCCAGCACCGTCTCGGCGCCGACCGCGGTCGTCTCGACCTCGATGCGCCCGGTCGTGTTCAGCGAGCCGCCGGTCACCTTGTCGCCGACCTGCTTGTCCACCGGCAGGCCCTCGCCGGTCAGCATCGACTCGTCCACCGCGGTCATTCCCGCGCGCACCAGTCCGTCGACCGCGATCCGTTCACCCGGCAGCGCGACCACGATGTCGCCCAGCCGAACCTCGTCGAGCGCCACCGACTGCTCGATGCCATCGCGCAGCACGCGCGCATCGGTCGGCCGCAGTGCGCCGAGCAGGCGGATCGCCTCCGAGGTGTGATGCTTGGCGCGCGCCTCCAGCCAGCGGCCGAGAAGCACGAGCGCGATCACCACCGCGGCGGCCTCGAAGTACAGGTGCCCGCCGCGCCCCTCGTCGAGCCACAGGTACAGCGACAGGCCGTACGCGGCCAGCGTGCCGAGGGAAACCAGCAGGTCCATGTTGCCGGTTCGCGCGCGCAGCGCCTTGCCTGCGGCGACGTAGAAGCGACGCGCGCACCAGAACTGCACCGGGGTGGCGAGCAGCCATTGCAGCCACGGCGGCAGAGCGACATGGACGTGCAGCAACTGCAGCAGCATCGGCGCCACCAGCGGCGCGGCGAGCAGCAGCGCGACAATGGCATCGCGCTTCAGCCCCGCGAGCCGGTCCTCCCGCACCGGTGTTGCCTGTTCCTGCGGCGGCTTCGCCTCGTAGCCGGCCCCGGTCACCGCCCGCACCAGGTCGCGCGCGGTCGCACTGCCGCTGACGAGATCGACGACGGCGGACTCGGACGCGAGGTTCACGCTCGCGTTCAGCACGCCCGGCACCTCGAGCAGCGCCTTCTCTACGCGTGCCACGCAGCTGGCGCAGGTCATGCCCTCGATCGCGAGCCGGATCGATTGCGTCGGCACTTCGTAGCCGGCATCGGCCACCGCGCCGCGCAATGCGGCGAGCGCGCTGCGCCGTGCGGGTGCATCCAGAGCGCCGGTTTCGACCGCGGCCGATTCGGTCGCGAGGTTCACCGCGACGCTGCGGACGCCGGGCACGCCGTTCAGCGCCTTTTCCACGTGCGCCACGCACGACGCGCAGGTCATTCCGTGCACCGGAAGGACGAGGCGTGCCGACGGCGCGCCGGTCGCGCTCAGGGTTTCGGGTCGGACGCGTTGATCCATCGAAGCCAATCGTTTCAACAGCGCAAGCCTAGCGCGGCCAGCGCGCGCGGGGCCGGACTCGGTTTGATCCGTCGCAAGGCGATCACGGATCGCGCCAGTTTGGATTCCCTGGCGCGGCAGCGAGTTCCGACCGAGGCCCCGTTACGCGGGTCCGATGAAGTCGCGCTTGCCGATCTCGACGCCGTTGTGGCGCAGGATTGCGTAGGCGGTGGTGACGTGGAAATAGAAGTTCGGCATCGCCCGCTGCAGCAGATAGGGCGCGCCCTCCAGCTTGACCGTCTCGCCCCGTACCTTCAGCGTCACCTCGCGCTCGTCCGCGCCCTCGAACTGCTCCGGCTTGAAACCCTGCACGAAATCGACCGTGCGCCTGAGGCGCGCCTGCAGGTCGGCGAAGCTCGCTTCGTTGTCCTCCCATGCGGGCGGCTCCTGGCCCGCGAGCCGGCTCGTCGCTCCCTTGGCGAAATCCGATGCGAGCTGAACCTGGCGCGCGAGCGGAAACATGTCGGGGAACAGGCGCGCACTCAGCAGCACCGACGGATCGATCTTGCGGCTTTCGGCGAACGCCGCCGCCTTATCGAGGAGCGCCGACAGGTTGGTCAGCATCCGGACGAACACCGGCACGGAGGCCGTGTATGCGTTGACTTTCATCGATTCCCCTAGCTGCGCTTGCGCAGGGCGAGCATCGTACCGCGGCAGTCGCGCGCGCCGCACAGGCAGCGGTACTGCCTCTTCAGCGTCGGCGTGATGCGCTCGTCGATGACCAGCGAGTAGTCGTAGAAGAGTTCCTCGCCGGGCTTGATGTCGCGCAGCGCGTCGATATACACGTGTCCGTCCTCCTCCTCGGTCTCGCAGTTCGGCGCGCACGAATGGTTGATCCAGCGCGCGGCATTGCCGCCGACGTTGGCATCGATCACGTGCTTGCCGTCTTCGAGCGAGAAGAAGAAGGTGTGGTGCGGATCGTCAGGGTCGGACGGCGGCCGGCGATCGGCCTCCTTCCAGGTGATCACCTCGCCCTTGTATTCGATGATCCGCTCGCCCTTCCTGATGCGGCGGCCGGCGTACACGCCACGGCCGTGGATGCCCGAGTTGCGAACGATGATTTTCGGTCTGGCCTTCGATGCGACTGACATGCGGGACGCGACAGAGGTGCGGATGCGGCGCGCAAGTATGCCGCAATCCTCATGCGTTCACCGTGCGCCCAGCGCGGCGATGATCGCTGCGGCCTGCGCGGCGTAGCCGCCGCCGAACAGGTTGGCGTGGTTCAGCACGTGATACAGCTGATACAGCGACAGGCGTTGCAGCGCGCCTTCGCTTGGCGCGCGGGCGGCCTGGTATGCGGCATGGAACGCGCGCGGAAAACCGCCGAACAGGCGCGTCATCGCAATGTCGGTCTCGGCGTCGCCGTGGTAGGTGGCGGGATCGAAGACGACCGGCTCGCCGCGCGCATCGAACGCAAGGTTGCCGCGCCACAGGTCGCCGTGCAGCAGCGACGCGGCCGGGGTGTGAGCCAAGAGCAGCCGGTCGCTGGCCCTGCAGGCGCGCTCCTCGAGCGCGGCCAGCGTGGCCAATCCGCGCGCCTGCGCGAAGCGGAACTGCGGCCGCAGGCGGCGCTCGCGCCAGAACTCGGCCCAGCTTGCGCACCGCGCATTGAACTGCGGCGTCGCCCCGATCGAATTGTCGCGCGGCCAGCCATACGCCGAACTGGCGATCGCGTGCAGCGCGGCACATCGTTCGCCGGCGGCACTCCAGTCGCCGTCGGCGGCCAGGTCGATCCACTCGAGCAGCAGGAACGCCTGTCCGTCCGCACTGCCGTGCGCGACCGGCCGCGGCGTGCGCAGCGTGCGCGTCGCGGCGATCTCGGCGAGCGCCTGCGCTTCGGCGGCAAACGGGTGTGCGGCGGCACCGAGCTTCAGGAAGAACCGATCCGTCGCCGCGTCGATGCGATAGGTCGCGCCGAACGAGCCGCCACCGAGCGCAAGGGCCGCGCGGACCGGGCCGGCGCCACTGCCGCGCAACGCCTCGTCGATCGCGGCACGCAGCGCGCCGGCGAGCATGTCAGTCGAACAGGGCGGATCTCAGCTCCGCCAGCGGACGCGTCTTCAGCACGTCGAGCAGGTTGTTGAACTGGTCGGTCCAGAGCGAGTACTGCGGCTGCGGCGCGATGGTCTGCACGCGGTCCGCGAGCAGGTCGCTGTCGAACACGCGCGGGTCCTTTGCCAGCAGCACCCAGTCCGTGCTCGATGCGCCGCTCTCGTCCGACGGGGCATCGGCGACGAGCCGCACCGACAGTCCGGTGGCGACCCCGATGTTGGCCAGCACCGGCTTCAGATCGAGAAAGCGGTTCGAGACGTGGACCGCGATGATTCCGGCGGGCGCGATCTCGCGCGCATAGACCTCGATCGCCTGCCTCGTGATCAGGTGCACCGGGATCGAGTCGCTGGAGAACGCATCGATCGCCAGCACATCGAAGCGCTGCGGGCGCTGCTCGCGCAGTTCGCGCTCCATCGACAGGCGCGCGTCGCCGAGCACGAACTCGAGCCGCGCCGGCGATTCCCTCAGGTACCAGAAGCGCGTCCGCGCCAGTTCGAGCACGTCGGGGTCGAGCTCGTAGAAGCGCACCACATCGCCGGCACGGCCGTACGCCGACAGCGTGCCCACGCCGAGGCCGACCACGCCGAGCCGGACCGGTCCGAGCTCCTGCTTGCTCTCGATCGCCAGACCGACGCCCGAACTGCGCGCGTAGTAGGTGCCGGGTTCGAACTTGTGCGGCCCGCGCACGAACTGCTCGCCATGCAGGATCACGCCATGCAGCAGGCGCCACACTTCGTGGTCGCCGCTGCCCTGGACCTTCACGCGCAGCATGCCGTAGAAATTGCGTTGCATGACGAGCACGTCGTTCCTGAGGAATTCGCGGTAGGCCAGCCCGTAGTAGCAGGTCGCGATCGATGCGATCAGCGCGGGGCCGATCAGCGCCTTCAGGCCCCACGAGAACCACAGCGCCAGCGCCGCCAGCGTTGCCAGCGCCAGCGGCAGCTCGTAATAGGCGGGAAAGATGCGCGGCGCGACCATACCGACGAACAGGCCGCCGAGCGCGCCGCCGAGCGAAATCATCAGGTAGAACTGGGTCAGGTAGCGGGGCGCGGGCTTGCGCTGTGCGAGTTCGCCATGGCAGAACACGCAGGCCAGGAAGACGCCGATGCAATACAGCGGGATCGCGACATCGATGTCGAGCACGCCGCGCGCGGCGGACAGGCCCCAGGCCATCGCGACCACGACGACCAGTGTCGGGAACATCCACCAGCGGCGGTCGTACCAGCCGCGGCCGCCGCGCCCCTCGAACGCGATCACGAAGCTCGCCAGATAAAGCGTCAGCGGCAGCACCCACAGGAAGGGCACCGAGGCGATGTTCTGCGTCATGTGACTGGTCGCGGCAAGCAGCATCACCGATCCGAGTGCGGACAGCGCAAGCCACAGCGCGTAGTCGCCGGCGCGCGGTGCGTGATCATCGGTGCGCGCCGCGATCGAGTCCGTTGGCGCGGTGGCGACTCCAGCCTGCGCGCCGGACCGCGTGCGCGCCTGCCACGCGGTGAGTCCGCACACCAGCACGAACAGCGCGTACGCCGCGCTCCACGCGTACGACTGCACCGCCGACGACGCGAACGGCTCGATCGCGAACGGGAACGCGAGCAGGCCGACCAGCGAACCGAAGTTCGACAGCGCAAACAGCCGGTAGACGGTCTTCTCGGCAAACCGGTGCGCCACCCATTTCTGCAGCAGGGGTCCGGTGGTCGAAAGCAGGAAGTACGGCAGTCCGACGGTCGCGGCCAGCAGCACGATGATGCTCAGCGCCGCGTCTTCCGCGCCGGCCGGCTTCAGGGACTCGCGCGGGATGATCGGCAGGAACGCAAGGCTGGCCACCAGCAGCGCGATGTGCACCAGCGACTGGCTGCGCGCGGACAGCCGGCGCGTCAGCAGGTGCGAGTACGTGTAGCCGGCCAGCAGCAGCACCTGAAAGAACACCAGGCAGGTGGTCCAGACCGCGGAAGTGCCGCCGAACCACGGCAGGATCTGCTTGGCGACGATCGGCTGCACCAGGAACAGCAGGAACGCCGACAGCAGGATCGTGAAGGCGAACAGCGGCATCGACGGCGGGACGGCGGGACGGCGGGTGCGGCGCGCGGGACGAAAAAGGGTCGCGGGGGAGGAGAAACGGCGCGCGATTGTCGCACGGGGTCGCGGCACATCGACTGATCCTGCGTAATCCGCCGAAGACACACCCCACTTCGACCGTTTGGCAGGCCCGGCATGGCTCAAGTGCAGCAACAACGTTGCCGAGTAGTCAGGGGAAGACGAGCGCACGGCCGCGACAGTCGCGCCGCCGATCGTTCGCGGTCCCCACCCGATGCGGGCGGCGGCCGCGGTTCACGCTGGAGAGACTGCTTGTTCGCAGCGCCCGAAACCCGAGGCGGTGGCGAAGCCCCCGTTCCCTTGCTGCAATCGATCCGCGCGCAGTGGTGCACGATCGTCGCGCGCGACCGGCGGCCGATCGGCGTGCGTGTCGCATTGCGGGCTGCCGCCGGCATGACGGGCGCGGCGGCCCTGCCGCAGGTGCTGGCGGCGGTGGTCGAGGGATTCAGCGCCGGAGGCGGCGCGCCGTTTCCACGCGGGCTCGTCGTGCTGGCGCCGCAGGGATTCGCCATCGACGACGCGCTGCTCGGCTGGTCGGCGCCGCGCAATGTCCTGCTCGAAGTCGGAATCGCCGAATTGGCGGCCGATGCGCAGGTCGAGCGCCTGCATCAGGTGCAGCGCAACGGCACGCGTCTGGTGCTGCGCGTCGACGATGGTCATGTGCTCAATGCCGGTGCCGCCAGCGTATTCCAGTACGCGCTCGCCGATGTGCGCCTGCGACCAGGCGGCCTGCTGGCCCGGATCGGCTGGCTCGCCTCCGGCGCCGCGACACGCGAGGAGGCCGAGCAGGCGTTCGGCGCCGGTGCGCATGCGATCGTCGGCTGGCCGGTCAACGAGGCGAAAGCGGAAGCTCCGGGCGCCCTGCATCCGTCGCAGACGGCGGTGCTCGAGCTCGTGCGTCTGCTGCAGGCCGACGCCGAGGTCGCCGAGCTGGAGCAGACGTTCAGGAGCGAGCCGGTGCTGGCCTATCTGCTGATCACGCTTGCGAACAGTCCCGCATTCCGGCGCGGCACCCCGATCGGCTCGGTTTCGCAGGCGATCGCGCTGCTCGGCTACCGGCGCCTGCTGAAATGGATGATCCTGCTGCTGGTGATCGCATCGAAGGGCAGCCGCACGCTGCCGCAGATCTACGCTGCGGTCGCGCGCGGCTTCTTCATCGAGAACCTAGCGCTGGAGCTGAACGCTCCGGAAGTGAGCCAGGACGGCTTCGTGATCGGGGCCTTCTCCCTGCTGGACCGGATCACCGGCATGTCGGCGCGCGAACTGCTCGGTTCGATCGAGTTGCCGCCGTCGATCAGCGATGCGGTGCTGAACGATGCCGGCCCGGCGGCGCCCTACCTGCGGCTGGCGCGCGCGCTCGAGGGCGTGTCGGATCCCGCGCACCCGGCGAGCGAAGTCCCGGCCGCAGCGCCGGCGCAGGTCAATCTGGCGCTGCTGCAGGCGCTCGCCGCCACCGACGCGCTGCAGAGCTTGATGTAGCGCCGCTTCAGCGCGACGCGCGCCGGGGTGCGCGAGCGGACGACTTCGCGGCCTTGCCGGTGCTTTTCGCGGTCTTCTTTGCCGGCGTCTCGCGGCGCGTCGGCGCGCCGGCCGCGCGCGTGCGCGCAGCCGGCTTGGGCCGTGCCGTGTACGCCGCGGCGGGTTCGCTCGCGGCTTCGCTCGCCGGCTTGGCGGCGGCGCGCGGCGCGAATTCGAACCCGATCGTTCCGTCGGGCTTCTTGACCAGCTGCGCGGAGAACTTGCGCCGCGTCCGATTCGACACGAAACCGCGCAGCGGATCGGTCTTCCCCTCGGCGAGCAGCTTCCTCATCTGCTCGGGTTCGACCGGCTGCTGCAGGATCACCTTGCCGGAGCGGAAATCGCAACTGCGCGCGGGTCCGACGGAGTTCTCGCACACGTACGCCATCGGCTGCTCGAACACGCGCGCGCGGCACTTCGGACAGGCGCCAAGCGGCGTCAGGCCCTCGAAGCTGACCGGCTCCGCATCTTCGCCGGCCGGCGCATTGCCGAAGTCGAACTCGAGCTTGAAGTCCGGCGGCACGAGCTTCAGCACCGCGGAAAACGGCCGCCCGATCTTGCTGCGAAATCCCGTCAGCGGCCCGATCTGCTTGTCGCGCAGCAGCTGCTCGACCTCGGGCACCTCGAAGAAGCGGCTGCCCGGATGCTTGCTGATCGAGAACTCGCACTTGGTGCATGCATAGCGGCGGTAGTTTTCCTTGACCGTGCCGCCGCAGCGGGGGCACCTGGCCTTCAGCGTCACGTAGTCGCCGGGCACTTCGCCCTTCTCGGCGCCTTTTCTGATGCGCGCGACGATGTCCTTCGTCATCGCCGCGATTTCCTTCATGAACGCGTCGCGCTTCAGTTTCCCGCGCTCGATCTGCGCCAGCTTGTATTCCCACTCGCCGGTGAGTTCCGGCGCGTCGAGATCGTCGACACCGAAGCCGCGCAGCGCGCGCAGCAGCTGGAACGCCTTGGCGGTCGGGTGCAGCTCGCGGCCGTCGCGCACCAGGTATTGCTCGGTGATCAGTCCCTCGATGATCGCCGCGCGCGTGGCCGGCGTGCCGAGCCCCTTGCCCGCCATCGCCGCGCGCAGTTCCTCGTCGTCGATCAGCTTGCCGGCACCCTCCATCGCCGAGAGCAGCGTGGCCTCGGTGTAGCGCGCCGGCGGCTTGGTCTGCAGCTGGACTGCCTCGATCGCCTCGGTCTGCACGCGCTCGTCCGGATCGACCTTCACCAGCGAGGCCTGTTCTTCCTGCGCCTCCTTGCCGTACACCGCGAGCCAGCCGGGCTCGACCAGCACCTTGCCCTCGGTCTTGAACGGCCGCGACTCGACCGTCGTCACGCGCGTGGTGACGAGGTATTCGGCCGACGGAAAGAAGATCGCCAGGAAGCGCTTGACCACCAGGTCGTAGATCTTCGTTTCCGCTTCCGTGAGGTGCTTCGGCTCCTGCAGCGTCGGGATGATCGCGAAGTGGTCCGACACCTTGGCGTTGTCGAAGATGCGCTTGTTCGGCCGCACCCAGTCGTTCTTCTGGATCGCCTTGGCGAACGGCGCATAGGTGCGCGCGCCGGCGATCGCATCGATCGTCTTCCTGACGACCTTGACGTAATCCTCGGGCAGCGCACGCGAGTCGGTGCGCGGATACGTGAGTAGCTTGTGCTTCTCGTACAGCGCCTGCGCCAGCGCCAGCGTGGTCTTGGCGGAAAACCCGAAGCGCCCGTTGGCCTCGCGCTGCAACGACGTGAGGTCGAACAGCAGCGGTGGCGCCTGCGTGCTGGGTTTCGATTCCTCGCTGACGGTGCCGCTCTTTCCGCTGCAGGCGGCGACGATTGCTTCGGCCCGCGCCTGGTCCCACAGGCGCTCGGCGCGGCCCTCCGGTTCGTCGTCCTTCTTCTTGAAGTCCGGATCGAACCAGCGGCCTTCGTACGTACCCGACTGCGCGCGAAAGGTCGCGCGGACCTCCCAGTAGTCGCGCGGCTCGAACTGCTGGATCTTTTCCTCGCGCTCGACCACCAATGCCAGCGTCGGCGTCTGCACGCGTCCGACCGTGGTCAGGAAGAAACCGCCGTCGCGGCTGTTGAACGCGGTCAGTGCGCGCGTGCCATTGATGCCGACCAGCCAGTCGGCTTCGGCGCGCGAGCGTGCCGCCTCCTCCAGGCGATGCATCTGCGCGTCGCTGCGCAGTTCGTCGAACGCCTCGCGGATCGCCGCCGGCGTCATCGACTGCAGCCACAGGCGCTGGATCGGCTGTCTTGCCTTGGCGTACTGCACGATGTAGCGAAAGATCAGCTCGCCTTCGCGGCCGGCGTCGCAGGCGTTGATCAGTTCGCGCACGTCTTTGCGCTTGATCAGGCGGGCCAGCAGCTTGAGCCGGTCCTCGGCCCTCTTGTCGATCGGCGCGACATCGAACGCGGGCGGAATCATCGGCAGGTGCGCGAAGCTCCACTTGCCGCGCTGGACCTCGACCGGATTCGACAGTTGCAGCAGGTGGCCGACCGCCGACGACAGCACGTAGTCGTCGGACTCGAAGAAATCCTGGTGCCGCGTGAAGCCGCCCAGCGCGCGCGCGATGTCGGCCGCGACCGAGGGCTTTTCGGCGATGATCAGTGTCTTGCTCATCGGGTGGAAGACGAAAAAGAAACCGCCATCAGCGGCGGTCCTTCTTTTTTCAGACTAACACCGAACGGCCGATTCCTCGCAAGTCGCCCCGGACGCGATCAACCGCCGATCGGCGCCGTTCGCCCACTGACGAGCATCGGATCGTCCGCCCGGGCTCAGCTGACCAACCGGTCCTCGCCGTCGTCGAGCAGTTCCTCGAGCAGCAGGATGTCGATGTCCGCCTGCTGGCTCCACAGCACCATCAGGACGATCAGTTTCAGTCTCGTCAGCGGCACCGATGATTCGTCGAGGGCCAGCGCGCGTTCGACGACGATCTCGCGCTGCGCCGGACTCAGCTGGCCGTGCGCCTCGAGAAAGGACAGGAAGGCAACGGCCTCCGCGCCGAGGCGGGTGATCTCGAATCCGGCAAAAACGCGGAAGGCGCCCGGCGCCGGGTCCCGCAGAACCTGGGATTCCTGCGTGACACGCCGCAGCCCCTGCAGCCAGGCGACCGCGTCGGTGATCTCGTCGGCGTCGAAGCCTGCGGCGGCGAGTTTTCTGGTGAGCGCTTCGCCTTCGGGGCAGGCGTTCAGCGCACCGTAGTTTTCGTACAGGTAGACGAGAACATCGAACATCGGCGCCGCCACTTTATCTGCTTCGCCGCGCGGACGCAAACATCGCCAAGGTTGTCAACGCAACCTTTGGTAGCGGTTACCGGGCAGGCGCTCAATATCTTGGGCCAGTTCGAGTTCCAGCAATTCGGCGGTCAGGCTGCCCGCATCGCGTCCGGTACGCGCCGCGAGCGTGTCGAGGTCGACCGGGTCGAACCCCATTGCGGCAAGCAGCGCGCCCGCCGGCGTCGCGGCCGCTGCGCGCGCTGTTGCGCCGTCCGCGCCGCGCGGAACGATCTTCAGTTCGTCGAGGATGTCGCCCGCGTCCTCGACCAGCTTGGCGCCGTCCTTGATCAGCCGATGGCAGCCCCTGGCCATCGGCGAATGGATCGATCCCGGCACCGCAAAGACCTCGCGGCCCGCTTCGGCCGCCAGCCGCGCGGTGATCAGCGAGCCGGAGCGCAGCGCGGCCTCGACCACGAGCACGCCGCGCGCCAGGCCGGCGATGATGCGATTGCGACGGGGAAAGTTGTGCGCGATGCCCGGGGTGCCGAGCGCGAACTCGGACAGCACGACGCCGCGGCTGCGGATCGCCAGCGTCAGCGCCTTGTTCGACGCCGGGTAGACGACGTCCACTCCGGTGCCCACGACCGCGATGGTCGAGGCGTCGGCACCCTCGTCGGCGGCCAGCAATGCGCCGCGATGCGCCGCCGCGTCGATGCCCAATGCCAGTCCGCTGACGACGGTCAGGCCCGCATGGGCGAGGCGGTGCGCGAAGGCGGCGGCGGTATCGGTTCCCTGCCGGGTCGCGTTGCGACTGCCGACGATCGCGATCGCCGGCCGATTCAGCAGTTCAAGCCGGCCGATCGCGTAAAGCAGCGGCGGCGGATCGGCGGTCGCCAGCAGTGCTTGCGGGTAGGCGGCGTCGGCAAGCGTGACGAGCGTGCGCTCGCCGTCGGCGTCCAGCCATGCTTCGGTCTGCGCGATTGCCTGCGCGATGGAGGGGGCGGCCGATGCGGCGAGTGTCTGCGCGAGCGCCTGCGGCACATGGCGCGCGAGTGCAGCCGCACCGGCTTCGAAGATCGCGGCCGGCAGGCCGAACGCGCCGAGCAGCGCCCGCGCCGTGCGCGGCCCGATGTCGGGAGTCAGCGACAGCCGCAGCCAGGCTGCGCGCTCGGAGGAATCCATGCGCCGAAAACAAACGCGCCGGCAGCGCCGGCGCGACGGAGAGTGGTTGGGTTATGGACCAGAGTCAGGCGTGCGCGTGGGGCCAGCGTCACTCGCCGGCCGCCTTCTCCGCGACGAGGGGCGTTGCACTGGCGACCGGTACCGCGTCGCCGGAATCGGGATCGACGAAGCGGTCGCCGACCTTCACCGGCTTGGTGACGCGCATGATGAGCCCGTACGAGATCGTCTCGGCGACGCGGAACACGAACATCTCCCCGATGCGCTCGTCGGGCAGCTTGATGAACTGTCGACCGTCGACCGTGCGATCGCGCACCGTCGCGCCCGTATCCAGAAGTGCGAGCACATGCCCGACTTCGAGGCCGTCGCGCGCCCCGCGGTTCAGCGCGACGATGCTCTGCGTGCCGGCCTGGTTGACCCCGCCGTAGACGGAGATGATGCGGCCGCTGATCGGACGCTCCGGTGGGTGCGGCACATAGGCGATCAGCGGCTGCGCCGTGATCGGCACCAGCCGGTCGCCGACGCCGATCTCCTGCTTGCTTTCCTCGATCCGCAGGGTGGTGACCTCGCCACCTTTGGTCACGCTCGCCACTCCGAGGTAGAAGGCTTCGTAGGCGATCGGCGTCTTGTGGCTTGCGTCGTCCGGATCGAACAGTGGGCGGGCGGGACGGAAGACGTGGTAGTCACGCACCTTGTCGTCGGTGACCCCGCGCGCATACGCGGTGTCGCCGCGCCCGAGGAACACGCGCCCCTCCTGCGTGGCAACGATGCGCGGGTACTTGCTCAGTTCGTCGGCGGTGACGACCAGCGGCCGGGACAGGAACGGCTCGATCGCCTTGGCCGGGATGCTGGTGATCGCCTTTTTCTCGGCGCCGAGATCGCGCACGCGCGGAGTCAGTCGCACCACATCGCCCGGCGCGCCTGCCTCGCCCGCCAGCTCCAGCCGTGCTCGTCCGTCGGCTTTCACCAGTCGCAGCTGCTGGCCCGGATAGATCAGATGCGGGTTGCGGATCTGCTCCTTGTTCATTCCCCACAGCTCCGGCCAGCGCCAAGGGGAAGTCAGGAAGATGGTCGAGATCCCCCACAGCGTGTCGCCCGACTTCACGGTATAGGTGTCCGGAGCGCTGGGAGCCAGCGCCGACAACGGCACGCCGGCCTGAGCGACCTGGTCGGCCACGCTGCGCTGCTGTTCCGTAACCGGCCAGCGCACGCTCGCAGGTTCGACCGCGCGCGCTTGCTGGCTGGCGACCCATGCGACGGCGACGACGAGCGTGCCGCAGATCGCGGCGCGCATGCGCAGGCGTTGAGTGTCGAGGCTTCGGGACTGGGTCATGATTCGGGTTCCCCTTCGCGCACCGTCGTCCGGTGCCGACAGCGACGCACACGCGTCGCGATGGATCGCAACAAGATCACAAGGCGCTTAAAATTCTGCCCCTAATGCCTTGATATCGCAACGGTTATCGGCTGAAGGGATGAGCCGCTTGCGGCGAAGCCGATCGATTGAGGCGAGATTGAAACGTTTGACCGCTGGTGCGCATTTCCTTCATTGCCCAGCGCGGTCGACAATCGGTCTAATCCATTGAGCGAATTTTCCGTGGCCAAGCTCGACATCCTCGAATACCCCGATCCGCGCCTGAAGAAGGTTGCCCGGCCCGTGTACGTGTTCGACGCGCGGCTGCGGCAACTGGTCGCCGACATGGCCGAGACGATGTACGCGGCACCGGGCGTCGGTCTGGCGGCCACACAGGTCGACGTGCACGAGCGCGTGATCGTGATCGACGTGTCGGAGACCAAGGATCAGTTGCGTGTCTTCATCAATCCCGAGATCCTCTGGGCCGCGGAGGAAACGGCGCTGTGCGAGGAGGGCTGCCTGTCGGTGCCGGGCATCTACGAAGAGGTCCGGCGCCCGGCGCGGGTCGGGATCCGGGCGCAGAATGAAAACGGCGAAACCTTCACGCTGGACTGCGACGGCATGCTCGCGGTGTGCATCCAGCACGAAATGGATCACCTGAGCGGCAAGGTCTTCGTCGAATACCTGTCGCAGCTCAAGCAGGACCGCATCAAATCGAAGCTGAAGAAGCGCAAGGCGCGCGAAACGGCATAGCGCAGCCTCGAACTTCCCGCGCATCGCATCGGCACGAACTGCCGGCGGCGCACCCGTACGTAGACCGCTGCAGGCAAACGCGAACAGCGCGTCGATAGAATCGGTGCATGCGCATCGTTTTCGCCGGCACCCCGGAGTTTGCGGCCGCGGCACTGGCAGCGATCATCGAGGCCGCGCCGGTCGACAGCTGGCAGATTCCGCTGGTATTGACGCAGCCGGACCGTCCCGCCGGGCGCGGCATGAAGCTGGCGCCGAGCCCGGTCAAGCGGCTCGCGCTTGCGCATCGCATCGAGGTTGCGGCGCCGGCGACGCTGAGCCTGAAGAAGGGCGGACCGTCCGCTGCGGCCGCGCACGCGCAACTCGCGGCGGCGGCCGCCGATGTGCTGGTCGTCGCTGCCTATGGACTGATCCTGCCGCAGGCGGTGCTCGACATTCCGCGCGGCCTGCCGGATGCCGGCGCCGGGCGCATCACCGCGCTGAACATCCATGCGTCGCTGCTGCCGCGCTGGCGCGGGGCGGCGCCGATCGCGCGCGCGCTGGAGGCGGGTGACGCCGAAACGGGCATCACGATCATGCAGATGGACGCCGGCCTCGATACCGGCCCGATGCTGCTGATCGAACGCACGGCGATCGGCAGCACCGACACCGGCGCGACCCTGACGGACCGCCTTGCGCAGCTGGGGGCGCGGATGATCGTGCGCGCATTGCGCGCGGCAGAACGGGGCGAGTTGCGGGCGCAGCCGCAACCGGCCGGCGGGGTGACCTACGCGCACAAGATCGACAAGCGCGAAGCGTGGCTCGACTGGTCGCGTCCGGCCGACGAACTGGCGCGCCGCGTGCGGGCGTTCGATCCCTTTCCGGTCGCGTGCGGCGAGGTGCGCGGCACGACGCTGAAGGTCTGGCGCGCGCATGCGGAGACCGGCGCGGCCGCGGCGCAACCGGGCAAGGTGCTCGCGGCGGACGCCGCCGGCCTGCGCGTCGCGTGCGGCGACGGCACGCTCGTGATCACGGAAATGCAGCGACCGGGAGGCCGGCGGCTGGGCGCGGCCAAGTTTCTCGCCGGATTTGCCCTGGCGGCCGGCGACCTGTTCGGCGCTGCGCCGCCGACGCAATGAACAGCGATGCGAACGCGCCGCCGCTGGCCGATGTGTTGCGCGTGGCCGCGGCGGCATGGGCGCGATTTCGCGCCGGCACCTCGCTGGATCGGGCGCTCGAACAGGCGCTGGCGTCCAAGGCACCGACGCCGCATCCTCGCCTGGCTGCGGCCGCGAAGGACGTCGTCTACACGGCCACGCGCAACCTTGCGCTGATCGACGCGGCGATCGATCACCTCGCCACGCGCACCCCGGACGCAGCGGTCGCCGGGCTGGCCGCGGTTTCCCTCGCACAGCTGCTGACGCAGCGCCACGCCGACTACGCGGTGGTCGATCAGGCCGTGCGCGCGGCGAAAGCCGATGCGGCCACGCGTATGGCGAGCGGTTTCATCAATGCCTTGCTGCGGCGCTGGCTGCGCGAGTGCGATGCGCTCAGACCGGAGCTGGAGCGCGACGAGGTCGTGCGTTTCAATGCGCCGCGGTGGTGGATCGATCGCGTGCGCGCTGTGCATCCGCAGCGTGCCGATGCGATTTTCGATCTGCAGCGACGGCCGCCGCCGCTGGTGCTGCGGGTCAACCGCCGCCGGACCGCGGTTGCCGCGTATCTCGAGCGGCTGCAGCGCATGGGCATCTCCGCGGTGCAGGTCGGTCCGCATGCGGTCCGCCTGCATGCGCCGCGGCCGGTCGAGGCGATTCCCGGCTTCGGCGATGGCGACGTGTCGGTGCAGGACGCAGGGGCGCAGCTGGCCGCGGATTGGCTCGGGGTGTGCGACGGCATGCGCGTGCTCGACGCCTGCGCGGCGCCGGGTGGCAAGACCGCGCAACTGGCGGAAATCGCCGACCTCGATCTCGATGCGGTCGAAATCGACCCCGGGCGCGCGGCTCGCATCGAATCCAATCTGGAGCGCACCTCGGCGCGCGCGCACGCCCGCATTCGCGTGATCGTCGCCGACGCGTGCATGCCGCGGACGTTTGCTCCGCTGCTGGGATATCACCGCATCCTTATCGACGCTCCCTGCACCGCCTCCGGCATCGTTCGGCGTCACCCTGACATTCCCTGGCTACGCCGGCCGGCTGATGTTGCGCAATTAGCAACGCTGCAGGCGCGTTTGGCCGACGCTTTATGGCCGCTGCTGCTGCCCGCTGGTAGATTGCTTTACGTCGTCTGCTCGCTGTTTCCAGAGGAAGGCGTGCGCCAGGCCGAGCGGTTTGCTGCCCGCTGGCCGGACGCGCGCGCAGTGCCGCTGACCGCGGGCACGCAAGCGTTCGTGCAGTTGCTGCCTGGCGAAATCGCGCCAGCCCATGGCGGCGAACTGCCGACCGTGCATGACGGTTTTTTCTTCGCGCTGTTCGAAAAGAGCTGATACCCAGGATGATCCGCGCGGCCTGTCGTATGGAGGACTGCGCCGCGGCGACGCGGATCGCGGCAGCGTGCCGCTTCGCGCGCGGCATCGCCCTGGCGGCAGCCGTCGCGCTCGCCGCATGGGCCGCACCCGGCTCCGCTTCGGACCGGATCGTCGTCACCAGTGCCGAACTGCAGGCGAGCCCGGACGCGGACGGCGGCGTGGTGCTCAACGCGCAGTTCGATTTCGATCTGCCCCCGGTGCTCGAAGACGCGGTGAATCGCGGCATTGCGCTGTACTTCGTGATCGATTTCGAGCTGTACCGCGAGCGCTGGTACTGGTTCGACCGCAAGCTGGCGTCCGAATCGCTGACTTACCGGCTCACCTATAGTCCGCTGACGCGCCAGTATCGGCTCGCGCGCGACGCGCTGGCGCAGCCGTTCGACACGCTGGCGGAGGCGCTGGGGACATTGCGCCGCGTACGAAACTGGAAGGTGCTCGAGCGCGGAACGATCAAGCCGGACGAGGACTACCGCGCCCAGGTGCGGATGCGCCTCGATACCTCCCAGCTGCCGCGGCCGTTCCAGATCAATGCCCTGACCCAGCGCGACTGGACGTTGGCGTCGGATTGGCGCAATGTCCCTGTCAGCGCGGACCTGGGGCGCTAGCCCGGGCCGCGCATTGCCATTTCTGCACGACCAAACCGAGACATGTCCCGCGCTTTGAGGTACGGCTTCATCGGCGCGGTGGCGCTCGGCGGTGTGCTGCTGTTCCTGCTCGCCTCGGCGAGCAGCAACGTGCAGGCCTTCGAGCGTCACTATCCGCTGCTCCTCGCGATCAATGGCGCGGTCGCGCTGCTGCTGTTCGTGTTCGTGGTCGCGCTGGTGCTGCGACTGGTGCGTCGCTACCGCGCGCGCCGGTTCGGCGCGCGGCTGATGGCACGTTTCGCACTGGCATTCGCACTGATGGGCGTGCTGCCGGGCGTGCTGATCTACGTGGTGTCGGTGCAGTTCCTGTCGCGCACCGTCGAGTCGTGGTTCAACGTGCGCGTCGACCGCGCGCTGGAATCCGGCCTGGCGCTCGGGCGAGCGGCGCTCGAGGCGCAGCTGGCCGACGTGACTTCGAAGGCGCGCGTGATCGCGCTCGAACTGGCGGATGCGCCCGAATCGACGCAACTCGCCGTGCTCGACCGCGCGCGCGAGCGCGCGGGCATCCAGGAGGCGCTGCTGATGACAGCCACCGGGCAGGTCATCGGCACCGCCGGCGGCATGCCGACCGAGCTGGCGCCCGAACTGCCGTCGGCGGCGCAGATGCGGCAGGCGCGTCTGCAGCGCGGCTTCTCGGTGATCGAGGGCGATCCTCTGGCGACCGAGCCGCGGGCAGGACTGCGCACGCGCGTGATCATGCCGATTCCGTCCGGCGGCCCGGATTCGTCGCGCGCAATCGATTTCTCGCTCGGCGCCGGGATGTCGTCAGACCGGAGCGCGCGCGCACTGCTGCCGCGTACCGGCGAGCAGCGCTTCCTGCAGCTGATCCAGCGCGTCCCCGCCAGCGTTGCCGCCAATGCAGAGGGACTGCAGAGCGGCTATCGCGATTATCAGGAGCTGTCGCTTTCGCGTGTCGGGCTGCAGCGCATCTACACGGTTACGCTCACTCTGACCCTGCTGCTGGCGATGTTTGCCGCGATCGCTTCCGGGGTGCTGCTGGCGAGTTCGATGACGGCGCCGCTGCTGCAGGTCGCAGAAGGAACCAAGGCAGTGGCCGAAGGGGACTTCCGACCGGTGCGCGAATTCGCCGGCAGCGATGAGCTGAACCTGCTGACGCAGTCTTTCAATGCGATGACGCGCCAGCTCGCCGAGGCGCGCGACGCGGTGGAGATGCGCTCGCGCGAACTCGAGAACGCGCGCGCGTTCCTCGAGCGCGTGCTGACCAACCTGTCGGCCGGCGTGCTGGTGCTCGACAAGGACTTCCGCCTCGTGACCGCGAACTATGGCGCCAGCCTGATCCTCGGTCTGCCGCTCGCCAGCCGGACCCGCGAGCGCCTCGATGCGCTGGTCCCGCACCTGGCCGAACAGATCGCCGCCGCATTCGGCGAGCAGGCGCTCGCCGCGGAGCCGAATGAGTCATGGCAGCGACAGGTGGAGGTTGCGCGGGCGCAGGCCGCCGGCGACAGCGAGCCGCTCGCGCTGCTGGTGCGGGGTTCGCCGCTGCCGCTCGACGACGGGCCCGGCTACGTCGTCGTCTTTGACGACATCACGCAGGTGATTTCGGCGCAGCGCGCGGTGGCGTGGGGCGAGGTCGCGCGCCGCCTCGCGCACGAGATCAAGAATCCGCTGACGCCGATCCAGCTTGCCGCGGAGCGGCTGCAGATGAAGCTCGTCGACAAGCTGCCGCCGGAGCAGGCGAGCGTGCTGGTGCGCGGCGCGGCCACGATCGTCAGCCAGGTGGCTGCAATGAAGAGAATGGTCGACGATTTCCGCAAGTACGCCGCGGTGCCGCCGGCGAACCTGGTGCCGCTCGAACTGAATCCGCTGATCGAGGAGGTCGCGCAGCTGTACGACAGCGCAGCGGCGAGCAATGGTGGCGCCATCACGCTGCAGCTGGAAAGCGAGCTGCCGCGCATCGAGGCGGATGAAACGCAGTTGCGCCAGATCATCCACAACCTGATCGTCAACGCGCAGGATGCTTTGTCGATCGCGCCCGCGCAGCACCCGCCGCGGATCATCGTGCGCACCGAGACCGTGATGGTGCGCGAGCCGGGCGCAGCGCCGGCCGCGGCGGTGCGGCTGACGGTCGAGGATAACGGGCCGGGTTTCGCCGCGCATATACTTAAGCGCGCCTTCGAACCCTACGTGACGAGCAAACCGAACGGCACGGGCCTGGGTCTGGCAATGGTGAAGAAAATCGTGGATGAACACGGCGCGCGCGTCGAACTCGTCAACCGCACCGGCGGCAACGCCGGCGCATCGGTAATCATCGTGTTCCGCCGCCTCGCAGCGAGCGCCGACGCGCGCGGCACGAGTTCAGCGAAGGGCGCGGACGACGCCCAGCGGCGCGTCCATCTCGTCGGCAGGTGATATGGCAAACATCCTCGTCGTCGACGACGAAGTCGGCATTCGCGAACTGCTGTCGGAAATCCTGTCCGACGAAGGGCATGTGGTGTTCACCGCCGAAAACGCGTCGGTGGCACGCGCGGTGCGGCTATCCGAGGCGCTCGACCTGGTCCTGCTCGACATCTGGATGCCCGACACGGACGGCGTGACGCTGCTGAAGGAGTGGGCCTCGGGCGGGCAGTTGACGATGCCGGTCATCATGATGTCCGGCCACGCCACCATCGACACTGCGGTGGAGGCGACCCGATTCGGCGCGCTCGATTTCCTCGAGAAGCCGATCGCGCTGACACGTCTGCTGACGGCAGTGAAGGGCGGAATCGAGCGCGGCCGCCTGATGCGCAATCTGCGCGCGAGCGTGGCGGTGCCGGTCCAGGCGCAACACGTCGAACCGCCCGTCGAGCCGGCCGCCGCGGCGCCGGCCGCGCCGGTCGAGCGCGGCCAGGTCCGCACCACGACCGCGGCTCCCGGGCAGACCATCGTGAACGCGTCGACGGTCAGCCTCGACCAGCCGCTGCGGGAGGCGCGCGATCACTTCGAGCGGGTTTACTTCGAGTACCACCTCGAGCGCGAGCGCTACAGCATGACGCGGGTGGCCGACCGTGCGGGCCTGGAGCGCACCCACCTGTATCGCAAGCTGAAGCAGCTCGGCATCGAGCTTGCGCGCGGAAATCGGCGCACCGACCGCTCCGGCGCTGCTGCGCTCGCCGGCCACGAGCCGACCGATACGCCGGCGGATACCACCTCCGGTCGTGAGCTGGGGTAGGCGCGCCGCCCGGCAATCGCGCGGCCAACCGTGAAGATCATCGTCCTGGGCGCCGGGCGGGTGGGCAGCTCGGTTGCCGAGAGCCTGGTGTCGGAAGCCAACGACATCACGGTCATCGACACCGACCGCGCGCGCGTCGCCGACCTGCAGCAGCGCTTTGATCTGCGCGGCCTGGTCGGCAACGCGACGCTGCCGTCGATGCTGGGCGAAGCCGGTGCGGCCGACGCGGACATGCTGATCGCCGTGACGTCGACCGACGAGACCAATCTGGTCGCATGCAAGATCGCGGCCGACCTGTTCAACGTGCCGACGCGCATCGCGCGGGTGCGCAACGTCGAACTGCAGCAGCACCCGAAGCTGACGGGCGAACAGGGATTCCGCGCCACGCACATCATCTGGCCCGAGCAGAGCGTCACCGACTACATCCTGAAGCTGGTCGAGTTCCCCGAGGCACTGCAGGTGCTGGAGTTCGCGGAGGGACTCGTGTCGCTGATCGCGGTGCGGGCGGTGGCGGGCGGCCCGCTGGTGTCGCGGCCGATCCAGGACCTGCGCCGGCACATTCCGGACGTGGACACCCGCATCGTCGCGATATTCCGCAAGGATCGCGCGATCCAGTGCGAAGGCGAGACCATGATCCAGCCCGGCGACGAGGTGTTCTTCCTGTCCGCGTCGAAGGACATCCGCACCGTGATGGGCGAACTGCGGCGGATGGACAAGCCGGTCCGGCGCGTGATGATCGCCGGCGGCGGCAACATCGGCCTGCGGCTGGCGCGCGCGCTCGATACCGGCGAGGGCATCGACGGCGGCGCGCGCTTCAACGTCAAGGTGATCGAGTTCAACAAGCGCCGCTGCGAGCGTCTGGCGGGTGAGCTGTCGTCGCGCGTGCTGGTGCTCAACGGCGACGCCACCGACGAGGATCTGCTGCAGGACGAAGGGGTGGGCGAAACCGATCTGTTCGTCGCGCTGACCAATGACGACGAGAACAACATCATGAGCGCGCTGCTCGCCAGGCGGCTCGGCGCGCGCCGCACCATCGCGCTGATCAACCGCAAGAGCTACGGCGAACTGATGCAGGGCGGGCAGATCGACATCGCGATCTCGCCCAGTCATGCCACCTTATCGGCGCTGCTCAGGCATGTCCGGCGCGGCGATGTCGTCGCCGCGCACAGCCTGCGGCGCGGCGCCGCGGAGGCGCTGGAGATCATCGCCCACGGCGACGCGAAGAGCTCGCGCGTGATCGGTCGCCGGATCGACGGCATCGAACTGCCGAAGGGAGCGACGATCGGCGCCGTGGTACGCGGACCGGGCGATGGCGCGCGCGTGCTGATCGCGCACCATGACACCACGATCGAATCGGGCGATCACCTGATCGTCTTCGTTGCCAACAAGCGCATGATCCAGCGCGTCGAAAAGCTGTTCGCGGTCGGCGTGGGATTCTTCTGAACGCGGCCGCACGCGGCGGCCGCTTCGCCCTACGCAGCGCCGGCGGATCAGTTGCCGCCGATGTACAGATTCGACAGCAGCGCGCGCACGCCGCCCTTGGTCATCATGTGGTTCTTGACCATCATCGAATCGTTCGCCATCTTCGCCATCGATTTGTCGTACATCTGACCCATCGCGTTGACGAACTCCTGCCTCGTCACCATGCCGTCGTGGTTCTGGTCCGCCATCTTGATGAAGTCGTCGACGCGGATCTGCATCGCGCCCTGTGCATAGGCGGGCGCGGTCGAGATCAGCGTGGCCAGGGTGATTGCCGAAGCGGCAAGCATTCGCAGTTTCATGAAAGTTCTCCTGTTCAGTGGGTGGTTTGACCGATGCGGGGCGGGCCTCGCACCGAACCGGTTTGCCTGTTTCCAGACCGTCGCGGCGTCGCGGTTCGGCCGATTCGTCGCAGAAGCGGTGCAAACCCTTACACCGGCCGTCCCGGCATGACCTGCCTGCACGGCGGGTCGCCGCCGGCAGCGCATAATCCGCGCCGACCGCACCGCTCGCCGCATGATTGCAATCGCGTTCTCGCTGTTTCCGGTTCTGAATGTGCTCGGCGTGGTGGTCGCGATCTTCGCGGCGTCGATGCTCGCGCCGCTGCTGGTGGCGCTCATCGGCGGCGACGCCGCGCTGTCCGCCTACGACGAGGCGTTCGTGATCACGCTCGGCGCGGGCGCGCTTCTGTGGTTTGCCACGCGCCGCTTCAAGCGCGAACTGCAGCCGCGCGACGGTTTCCTGCTGGTGACGCTGGTGTGGACTGTGGTTCCCGCGTTCGCCACGCTGCCGCTGCTGTTCCATCTGCCCGGTTTGTCGTTCACCGACGCCTACTTCGAGACCATGTCGGGACTGACGACCACCGGCTCGACCGTGCTGTCCGGGCTGGACTCGCTGCCGCTGTCGATCAACATCTGGCGCCACCTGCTGGTGTGGATCGGCGGCATGGGCGTGATCGTGCTGGTGGTGGCGATCCTGCCGCTGCTCGGTGTCGGCGGCAGCCAGATCTACAAGGCGGAAACGGCCGGGCCTCTGAAGGAAGCGAAGCTCACGCCGCGCATCGCCGAGACCGCCAAGGGCCTTTACGCGATCTATGTCGCGATATCGGGCGCCTGCATGCTCGCCTACCGGCTGGCGGGAATGTCGTGGCCCGACGCGTTCATGCACATGTGCTCGACGATGGGTCTGGGCGGTTTCTCCTCGCACGACGCGAGTTTCGGCTACTGGAACTCGCCGCTGATCGAGTACACGTCGGTCGTCTTCATGCTGATCGCCGGCTTCAATTTCTCGATGCATTTCCTCGCCTGGCGGCGGCGATCGCTCGCCGTCTACTGGCGCGACCCGGAGGGCAAGGCGTTCGTCAGCGTGACGCTCGCCGCCGCGCTGCTGATCGCGCTGTTCCTGCTGCTGCGCGGCCAGTACGCCGACTTCTGGACCGCGTGGCGCTTCGCGCTGTTCAACACGGTGTCGATCGCAACGACGACCGGCTACTCCAGCACCGACTACGGCCAGTGGCCCATCTTCGCGCCGGCGCTGATGCTGTTCCTGTGCTGCTTCGCGACCTGTGCCGGATCGACCGGCGGCGGCATCAAGATGGTGCGCGCAATCATGCTGGTCAAGCAGGCGAAACGCGAATTCGCGCGCATCCTGCATCCACGCATCGTCAACCCCGTGCACATCGGCGGCCAGGTGATCGAGAACAACGTCATCTTCGCCGTGCTCGCCTTCATGCTGATCTACGGCGGCGCGCTCGTCGCGGGCTCGCTGCTGATGATGGCCGCCGGGCTCGATCCGGTCACGTCGCTGACCGCCATCGTGGCGTGCCTGAACAACACCGGCCCCGGACTGAACCGGGTCGGACCGGCGACGACCTACGCCGCGCTGACCGATTTCGAGACCTGGGTGTGCACGTTCGCCATGCTGCTCGGCCGCCTGGAACTGATGTCGGTGCTCGTGCTGTTCACTCCGGCCTTCTGGCGCAAATGAGGGCGCTGGCATCGATCCGCGTCGCCCATGACGCCCTTGCGCGGCAGGCGGCGGTGAGCGCTTGGCTGGCAGCGGCGACGGGTCTAGGCTTCGACGAGAGCGACCGCGTGGCCGTGATTGTCGAAGGCGTGTTCGCGGACTTCACCGTGCCGGAGCGCGTGGTCGTCGAGCGGATCGCCGGGTGTCCGTGCTGCGTGGGGCAGGTGGCGCTGCGCGTCGCCGTCACGCGTCTTCTGCGACGGCATCGCCCGCAGCGCCTGCTGCTGTTACTGTCGAGCGCGGACCACGCCGAACGCGTGCGGCACCTGCTCGGCGACGGAGACCTTGCGGCTGCGGTGCGGCTGGTGGATTCGAAACATGCGTCGGATTCGCGTTAACGGGATAGACATCCACTACCGGATCGACGGTGATGGCGCGGCGACGCGGCCGTGGATCGTCTTCAGCCATTCGCTCGCCTGCGATCACACGCTGTGGGATCTGCAGGCGGAGGCATTCAGCCGCGCGCTGAACGTGTTGCGCTACGACATCCGCGGCCACGGCGGATCGAGTGCGCCGGCGGGCAGCTACACGATGGAGCAGCTGGCCGACGACCTGAAGGGCCTGCTCGATGGCCTGAAGATCGGGCACTGCCATTTCGTCGGCATCTCGCTGGGTGGAATGATCGGCCAGCTGGCCACGCTGCGCTGGCCGTCGCGGTTCGCATCGTTGACACTCGCCGACACGACCAGCCGATATGCTCCCGAGGCACGCGGGATATGGGAGCAGCGGATCGCCGCCGTGATGACCCCGCAGGGAATGAACGCAGTGGTTCCCGTAACGCTCGAGCGCTGGTTCACCGCCGGCTTCCGCCAGATGCGCCCTGACGTCACGGCGAAGATCGGCGCGCTGATCCGCACCACGCCGGTGAACGGTTACGTGGGTTGCGCACGTGCGATCGCCCAGTTGAACCTGACCGCGCGACTGGATGCGATCGCCTGCCCGACACTCGTGATCGTCGGCGATGACGATCACAGCACGCCCCTGTCGATGGCCGAGGAAATCGTGCGCGCCATTCCCGATGCCCGGCTGGAACGCATCCCGAACGCGTCGCACCTGACCTGTGTCGAACAGCCGGATCGGTTCAACGCGGCGCTGCGCAAATTCCTGCTGCGCACGGCCTGACCCGCCGGGCCGGCCCTGCCGGGGCTTGAGAAATCCCGCCCGGGACCGATATTCGTATCAGAGCGATTCAGTCCACCGGGTGGTCGGCGGACGCGTTAAGGAACATATGAACACGATCTACAACAGCCAGCACTTTTGCGTGATCGAGTTTCCATCGTCGAGCGAGGGTGGGGACAGGGCGGCGGGCGGCTTCGAGATCATGGACAAGCACATGCGGCGCGAGATCTTTCTCGGCGGCAAGGATGCCGAGCAGTTCCGCCTGAGCGTGCAGAAACTGATTTCCAGCGAGCCGTCTGCGGACGACGTCGACGACTTCCTCGCCGGCTACAGCGGACTGATGACCACGCCGCTGACGCTGCATTAAGACGGCCGGCGGCGGTCACGCCGTCTGCCTGGCGTTCGTCTCACGGGTCAGCAGCAACAGCACGAACGCCACTGCCATCCAGGCGAACAGGAAAGTCAAAGCAGGCCGGAACGCGCTTAAGTCGTACTGACGGACGCCGTCGACGATCGCGCCGTTCCAGTGCGCGTCAAGGATCAGCCCGATCACCGGCATCTGGATCAGCGTGCCGAGCATGACGCCGGCGTTGGCCACCCCGGTGGCCGCGCCCTGCAACTGTGCCGGCACGGATTCCTTCACGTACGCGAACGACAGAGCCATCGATGAGGTGCCGAAGCTCGCCGCGAGCAGCGCCGGCACCAGCAGCCAAAGCGATGCGTCCGGAAACAGCGCGAGCGCGGCGAAGCCCGCGACCAGCATCGCGCTGCCGAGCGCGAATGGCCGCTTGCGCCGCTGCCAGCGGTCGGAAAGATGTCCGAAGGCCGGCGCGCCGAGCGCGAACAGCACCAGCATGGCCGACGTGATCGTCGAGGCCTCCTTGACGCTGAGCGCGTGCTGCTGCACGAAGAACGGCACGCCCCACAGACCGGTGAACGCCAGGAACGCGCCGCACGTGCCCGAATTCACGATCGCCAGCAGCCAGGTGTTGCGGCGGCGGGCCACATCCATCAGGCCGGCCAGGACCGGCGTGCTGGCGGCCGCGTGAATGCGCGCGCCGGCGGGGGCGAAGCTGCGGTAGTTCCGATCGAGCGGATCGTCGCGCATGAAAAGCTTGATCGCCACCGAAAGGGCGAGCACCAGCACGCTGGACACGGCGATCACCGCGCGCCAGCCGAATGCATCCGCCAGCGCGCGCAGCGGCGGACCTGCCAGGATCGCGCCCAGTGTTCCGATCGCGAGCGAAAGCCCGGACAGCATGCCGAAGCGGCGCGGGGCGAACCAGTGCGTGACCAGCTTCAGCATCGACACCCACGCCATTCCATGTGCAGCGCCGATCAGGGCGCGGCCGAGTCCCGCGAGCGCCACGCTGCCGCTCAGCGCGAACAGCAGCGATCCGGCGCCGGCCAGCGCGCTGCCGGCGACGAACAGCCGCGCGGGACCGAAGCGGTCGACCAGAAGCCCGGTCGGGATCTGCATCGCCGCGTACGCGTAGTAATAGAACGCGGAGAGATTGCCGAGCGCTGCCGCGGACAGATGGAAATCGCGCATCAGGTCCGCCGCCAGCGAGGCCGGCGTGATGCGCTGGAAGAATCCGAACAGGTAGAAGGCCGCGGCGAGCGACCAGGTGAAGTAGCTCAGCCGCGCGGGCGGTTCACGCATGGCGCGCAGTCCGCTCGGTCAACGCCGCACCCGCTCACAGTTGCTGCCACGGCAGTCCCGCCACGCGCCAGCCGCTCAGCGTGCTGCGATGGTGATCGCGATCCAGGTCGCCTTCGAACCCTTCGAGCACGTTGGTGACGTCCGTGAAACCGGCCGCCTCGAGCGCCGCGCCCGCTTCCAGCGTGCGCCGGCCCGAGCGGCAGATCAGCAGGATCGGCCGATTGCGGTCGCCGGCGGCCTCCTTCATCACGCCCTCGACGAAGCGCGGGTTGTGCGCGAAATCCGGCGCCGTCTGCCACTCGACGTTGATCGCACCGATCGGGTGGCCGACGTAGTAGTACTCGAACTCGGTGCGGCAGTCGATCAGCAGCGCGTTCGGGTTGCTCTGCAGTTTCTCGTAGGCCTCGCGTGGCTTGGCGTTCTTCACGGTTGCGGCTCCGAAGCAGGCGGGGATGTCATTATCCGCGCGACGCGGTGCGGCACTCCCCTACAATGGCGCCCTCAAGGACCCGCGATCTACACGCGCCCCTCCGATGAACGCCACCGAGCGCACCCTGCGCGATCTGCTCGCGCGCCGCATCCTGATCCTGGATGGCGCAATGGGCACGATGATCCAGCGCCTCAAGCTGACCGAAGCGGATTTCCGCGGCGCGCGCTTCGCCGATCACGAAGTCGATGTGCGCGGCAACAACGAGTTGCTGCTGCTGACGAAGCCGGACGTCATCCGCGCCATCCACGATGGATACCTCGCGGCCGGCGCCGACATCATCTCGACCAACACCTTCAGCGGCACCTCGATCGCGCAGCACGACTACCGGATGGGTCATCTCGCCTACGAGATGAACGTCGCGGCCGCGCGCATCGCGAAGGACGCGGCGGCGCGGTTCGCGACCGCGCAGAAGCCGCGCTTCGTGGCGGGCGCGCTCGGCCCGACGCCGAAGACCGCGTCGATCTCACCCGACGTCAACGACCCGGGCGCACGCAACGTCACGTTCGACGAGCTCGCGCAGTCCTATGGCGAGCAGGCGCGCGGGCTGCTCGATGGCGGCGCCGACATCCTGCTGGTCGAAACGATCTTCGACACGCTGAACGCCAAGGCGGCGATCTTCGCGATCGAGGCGGAGTTCGAACGGCGCGACCGGTTGGGTCAACAGCGCGCGCCGGTGATCATCTCCGGCACCGTGACCGACGCGTCGGGGCGCATCCTGTCGGGGCAGACGGTCGAGGCGTTCTGGCACTCGGTGCGGCATGCGCGGCCGCTCGCTGCGGGGCTTAATTGCGCGCTGGGGGCGGCGCTGATGCGGCCGTATATCGAGGAATTTGCGCGCATCGCCGACGTCTTCATCAGCGTCTATCCGAACGCGGGCCTGCCGAACCCGATGTCGGAGACCGGATTCGACGAAACACCCGATGTCACGTCGAGCCTGCTGCGCGAATTCGCGCAGGCGGGGTTCGTCAACATCGCCGGCGGCTGCTGCGGCACCACGCCGGAGCACATCCGCGCGATCGCACAGGCGATCGACGGCCTCGCGCCGCGTGTGGTGCCGGTGGCGTCGCGCGCGCTGCGGCTGTCCGGCCTGGAGCCGCTGACGATCACCGACGCGTCCCTGTTCGTCAACGTCGGCGAGCGCACCAACGTCACCGGCTCGAAGGCCTTTGCGCGGTTGATCCTGAATGAGCAGTACGAGCAGGCGATCAGCGTGGCGCGCCAGCAGGTCGAGAACGGCGCGCAGGTGATCGACGTCAACATGGACGAGGCGATGCTCGATTCGGTGCGGGCGATGACGCGCTTCCTGAACCTGATCGGTGCCGAGCCTGACATCGCGCGCGTGCCGGTGATGATCGACAGCTCCAAGTGGTCGGTGATCGAGGCGGGCCTGAAGTGCGTGCAGGGCAAATGCATCGTCAATTCGATTTCGCTGAAGGAGGGCGAAGCCGAATTCATCCGCCAGGCGACGCTGGCGCGCCGCTACGGCGCGGCGGTGATCGTGATGGCGTTCGACGAGCAGGGCCAGGCCGACACGCTGGCGCGCAAGACCGCGATCTGCGAGCGCAGCTACCGGCTGCTGGTCGAGCGCGTCGGCTTTGCGCCCGAGGACGTCATCTTCGACCCGAACGTCTTTGCCATCGCCACCGGCATCGAGGAGCACGACAACTACGCGGTGGACTTCATCGAAGCCGCGCGCTGGATCAGGACCAACCTGCCGTTTGCCAAGGTGAGCGGCGGCGTGAGCAACGTCAGCTTCAGCTTCCGCGGCAACGACCACGTGCGCGAGGCGATCCACACCGTGTTCCTTTACCACGCGATCCGGGCCGGGCTGACGATGGGCATCGTCAACGCCGGCCAGCTCGGCGTGTACGAGGACATCGAGCCCGAGCTGCGCGAGCGGGTCGAGGACGTGGTGCTGAATCGTCGCCGCGACGCCGGCGAACGTCTGGTGCAGTTCGCCGAGAGCATCAAGGCCGGCGCGAAGGAGAGGAAGGAAGACCTCGCGTGGCGCAACGAAACGGTCGAAAAGCGGCTCGCGCATGCGCTGATCCACGGCATCACGGAGTACATCGTCGGCGATACCGAAGAATGCCGTGCCGCGGTCGCGGCGCGCGGCGGCCGGCCGATCGAGGTGATCGAGGGCCCGCTGATGGACGGCATGAACATCGTCGGCGATCTCTTCGGCGCCGGCAAGATGTTCCTGCCGCAGGTGGTGAAGTCGGCGCGCGTGATGAAGCAGGCGGTCGCGCATCTGGTGCCGTTCATCGAGGCGGAGAAGGCAGCTGCATCGGCCAAATCAGGCGCGGCGGCGAAGCCGAAGGGCAAGGTCGTGATTGCCACCGTCAAGGGCGACGTGCACGACATCGGCAAGAACATCGTGGCCGTGGTCCTGCAGTGCAACAACTTCGAGGTCGTCAACCTCGGCGTCATGGTGCCGTGCGCCCAGATTCTCGAAACCGCGCGCCGGGAGCATGCCGACATCATCGGCCTCTCGGGGCTCATCACGCCCTCGCTCGAGGAGATGGCCTTCGTCGCCAGCGAGATGGAGCGCGAGGGCTGGACGGTGCCGCTGCTGATCGGCGGCGCGACCACCTCCAAGGTGCACACGGCCGTGAAGATCGCGCCGAACTACTCGGGCCCGGTGGTGCACGTGCTCGACGCCTCGCGCGCCGTGGGCGTGGCCAGCTCGCTGGTCAGCGACGGCCTCAAGGACCCCTTCGTGGCCGACCTGCGCACGGAGTACGAGCAGGTCCGCCGCGACCGTGCGGCGCGGCAGCGCGACGTGAAGCGGCAGACCATCGCCGAGGCCCGCGCCAACAAGGCCCGGCTCTCGTGGGACGCCGCCCCGCCGGTGCCGTCGTACGAGGGCGTGCGCGTCTTCGACGACTTCCCGC
>JBLMYK010000330.1:0-2745 GCA_050258235.1 Gemmatimonadota bacterium
TGGAGCAGAACGCCTCGCTCGCGCTCGGCATCGCCGACCACGCCTACCTGCTCGAGACCGGGCGCATCGTGCTGAGCGGCAGCGCAGATCAGATCGGCAAGGACGAATCGGTGCGCAAGGCGTACCTCGGCTACTAGGAGACGCGCGGTGGATCTATTCCTGCAGCAAACATTCTCCGGTCTTGCCTTTGGCGGGGTCTATGCGTGCGTCGCGCTCGCTGTGGTGATGATCTACCAGGCGACCGACCATCTGAATTTCGCCCAGGGCGAGATGGCGATGTTCTCGACCTTCATCGCGTACACTCTGCTTAACCACGGCGCACCGTACTGGTGGGCCTTCCTGCTCGCGTTGGGAATCTCGTTCGTCGGCGGCGTGCTGGTGGAGCGCATCGTGGTGCGGCCAGTCGAGGGCACCGGGGTGCTGAACGAAGTCATCGTGTTCATCGGCCTGCTGGCGATCTTCAACTCGATGGCGGGCTGGATCTGGGATTACACCATCAAGCCCTTTCCCAGCCCGTTTCCGAAGCACGTGCCGTTCGGCATTACCTTCGTCGGCCCGCACGAGTTCGGCGTGATCGGGGTCACGCTTGTGGTGCTCGCGCTGGTGTTCATGTTCTTTCGCTTCACGCCGGTGGGTCTGGCGATGCGCGCGGCGGCGCAGAATCCCGCCTCGGCGCGGCTGGTCGGCATCCGGGTAGGGTGGATGCTCGCGCTCGGCTGGGGCCTGGCCGCCGCGGTCGGCGCGGTCGCGGGGATCATGGTCGCTCCGATCGTGTTTCTCGAGCCGAACATGATGCAGGGTATCCTGCTCTACGGCTTCGCGGGCGCGCTGCTGGGCGGCATCAGCAACCCCGTTGGCGCAGTGGTCGGGGGCTTCATCGTGGGGGTGCTGGAGAACCTGGTCGGCACCTACGTGCCGTTCATCGGCAGCCAGCTCAAGCTCTCGGTGGCATTGGTGCTGATCGTGACGGTGCTGGTATTCCGTCCGAGCGGTCTGTTCGGCTACGTCGTCGTGAAGAGGGTCTAGGGGATGGCGGCCGACACGAAGAAGCGCACGCGCGAGCTCGCGGCGCTTGCGAGCGGCGCGAAGCTCTCGAAGCGGCAGCTCGCCGGCCTGGCGGTAGCGCTCGTTGCCGCGATCGCGCTACCGTGGTTCATCACCGACTACCGCACTTTCCAGTTCACCCTCGCGCTGATCTATGCCATTGCGGTGCTGGGCTTGAACATCCTGACCGGCTACAACGGCCAGTTCTCGCTCGGCCATGGGGCCTTCTACGCGATCGGCGCCTATACCGCGGCGATCATGATGGAGCAGGGCGGGATGGCCTATTACTGGACTATCCCCGCCGCCGGGGCGGTGTGCCTCGTGGCCGGCTTCCTGTTCGGGCTGCCCGCGCTGCGGCTGGAAGGCCTGTATCTTGCGCTCGCGACCTTCGCGCTCTCGGTGGCGACCCCGCAGCTGCTCAAGTACGACCCGATCTCGCCCTGGACCGGCGGGGTGCAGGGCGTGACGATCATCAAGCCGGACCCCCCCTTCGGGCTGCCGATCTCGCAGGACCGGTGGCTGTACTACTTTACGCTCCTGGTCATGCTTGCGATGTTCGTCTGTGCCTGGAACCTGCTGCGCGGGCGCACCGGGCGCGCGCTCAAGGCGATCCGCGACAACCCGATCGCGGCCAGCGCGATGGGGGTCAACACCGCGATGTACAAGTCGCTGACTTTCGGCGTGAGCGCGCTCTATACGGGGGTGGCGGGCGCGCTCGGTGCGATCGCAATCCAGTTCGTCGCGCCCGATACTTTCAACTTCTTCCTCTCGGTGACCTTTCTGGTCGGCGTGGTGATCGGGGGGCTCGCGTCGATCCCGGGCGCGGTCTTCGGCGGGCTGGTGATCGTCTTCATCCCCAATTTCGCCGAGCAGGTCTCGAAGGCCGCCCCGTGGGCAATCTACGGCATGTTCTTGATCCTTTTCATGTACTTCATGCCGACCGGAATTTGGGGATTTATCCGATTGTTGTATGCTAGGTTCGCAGGAGGGCGCCGGGCGGAGAGCGGACCGCGCGCCTCACCGACCGAAACAGCCGCCACCAACGTAAAAAGGAGGAGTGCATGATGTCCCAGAAACGACTGCTCGTCGCGGCTGCCGCGGCGGCTCTCGCGCTCGGCGCGGGGACCGCGGGTGCCGCCAAGATGTACGGCCCGGGGGTAACCGATACCGAAATCAAGATCGGCAACATCAATCCGTACAGCGGCCCGGCTTCGGCCTACGGCGCGATCGGCAAGGGCCTCGCCGCCTACTTCAAGATGGTGAACGACAACGGCGGCATCAACGGCCGCAAGATCGATTTCATCAGCCTGGACGACGGCTACAGCCCGCCCAAGACGGTCGAGCAGGCGAGGAAGCTGGTCGAGCAGGACCAGGTCCTGCTGATCTTCCAGTCGCTCGGCACGCCGACCAACACCGCGATCCACAAGTATATGAACGCGAAGAAGGTGCCGCAGCTGTTCGTGGCGACCGGCGCGGGCAAGTGGAACGACCCCAAGCACTACCACTGGACCATGGGCTGGCAGCCGTCGTATCCGGGCGAAGCGGAAATCTACGCGGCCTGGCTGCTGAAGAACAAGCCCAACGCGAAGGTCGGAATCCTTTACCAGAACGACGACTACGGCAAGGACTACCTGAACGGCTTCCTCAAGGGGCTGGGCAAGCACGCGAAGAAGATGGTGGTGGCCAAGGAGTCGTACGAAG
>JBLMYK010000331.1:0-3098 GCA_050258235.1 Gemmatimonadota bacterium
ACGTCTTCACCGGGCGATCGATGAACTCCTGCACGCCGGAGAAGGCGACGATATCGTCGAAGCGCCCCGCGATCTCGGCGCGCGACAGTCCGGACACGGCGGCGGTCAGGTACACGTTCTCGCGCCCGGAGAACTCCGGATTGAAGCCGGCGCCGAGTTCGAGCAGCGCGGCAATGCGGCCTTTGACATGCCGCGTCCCCGCGCTCGGGGTGAGCGTGCCGGCGACAATCTGCAGCAGCGTCGACTTACCGGCTCCGTTGTGTCCGACGATGCCGATCGCCTCACCGCGCTTGACCTGCAGGTCGATGTCGCGCACTGCCCAGAACCCGTCCGCGGCAGCACGCCGGCCGAGCAGCAGCTCGATCATGCGCCGCACCGGCTGGCCGCCGATCGGATAGCACTTGCCGACACCGGCCAGCGAGATCGCGAGCTCAGAGTTCATCGGCGAATCCGGGATTCAGACGCAGGAAGAACGCGCGCGCGGCAACCGCGAACGCGACTGCACCGGCCAGGTAGAGCCACCAGGCGGACCAGTCGATCGAACCCAGGCCGAGTGCGGCAGCCCGCATCCAGCCGATCGGCAAGGTCAGCGGATTTGCAACGAAGAAGCTGCGCACGTCGGCCGGCAGCGCCTCGATTGGCCAGAACACGGGGCTGAAGAACAGCAGCAGTGCGACCAGTGGTCCAATCGCCTGCGCGATGTCGCGAACGAAGACACCGAGCGCCGCCAGCAGCCAGGCGAGCGCGAGCGTCGCAATCGCCAGCGGGACCAGCGCGACCGGGATCAGAAACAGCGACGCGTCGAGCGTGCCGCGCACCCAGGCGACACCGATGATCAAGACAAGAATGTTGGCAAATGTCTGGATCAGTGCGCTCGCCAGCGCCGAAACCGGCAGCCACTCGAGGGGAAAAGCCACCTTGGTCACCAGGTGCGGCTGCTCGCGCACGAGCCCGGGCGCGCGCACCGCGCACTCCGCGATCAGGCCGTGGACGATCAGGCCGGCGTAGATCGCCAGCGCGCTTTCGGCCGCACCGCTGGCATGCGCAACACCGGGCCAGCGCGACTTCAGCACATAGACGAAGACGAACACGTAGGCCGCAAGGAACGCAAGCGGTGTCAGCAGCAGCCACGCCAGGCCGAGCGCCGAGCCGCGCACCCGCGCGACGATGTCGCGGCGTGCGAACTGCCAGACCATCCAGAAACGCTGCAGTGTCACCAGTGAAGGAAGCGCGACAGTCGCGGTGCGACGTTGCCGAATTCTAGGGGACGGCGCCGCGAGGCGCGGTCATGCGCGCTGCCAGATTGCGATCCAGCTCTCCTCGTTCGGCAGCACATGGGAGAAACCGTGCGCCGCCAGCTGCTCGCGCGTCCACAGCGACCGGTGATTCTCGAGCGGATTGGCCGCGACTTCCTGCGCAACGAACTCCTTCGGCGTGCTGACGATCACGCAGCGGCTGGCGACGCGCTTGATCTCGCCCAGCACGCGCACGCCCTCGTCGGCGTCGAAGTGCTCGAGGATATCGATCGCCAGCACCAGTTCGTAGGCGCGCGCCGGCAGCGTGGCCAGCACCTTCCGTGCATCGTCGACGTAGACGCGGTTGTAAGCCCACTCGTGCACCGGCGTCAGGTAGCCGGCGAACCCCTCGATGCCGTCGATGACCACGCGCCACCCGGACTTCGGCCGCTGCCAGCCGCGGTCGCCGGCAATCTCGAACAGGTTCTCGCCTTCAAGGCTGGTTCGCAGGAGAAACCCGTACTTGCCCATGCCGGCGCCGACATCCAGCACCGAACCCGGTCGCAATGACTCAACGAAGCCCAGGATCGGCGTGAGCTGAGAGTTTTGCGAAAAGGGCACCGGCGACCCGCTTCAGCGCGCCGGCACAGCAGTCGCCGTACCTAGCCAGGCGTTGACGTGGCCGACTTCGTCATCCGTCAGCGATCCGGCAAACGCCAGCAGGCGCAGCCGCGACAGCACGTAGATCAGCCGGGCCTGGGCAAGCGCCTGGCGCGCGTCGAAGATCTTCGCTTCGGCGTTGAGCAGGTCCACACTCGTGCGCGTGCCGGCCTGGATGCCCTTCTGGGTCGCGCGATGCGCCTCCTCGGCCGAGCGCAGCGTCTGCTCGTAGGCGCGCACGCTCTCGATGCCCTGCACCACGTTGTCGAACTGCTCGCGCACGCGCACCGACACATCGCGCTTCAGGGCCTCGAGCTGGTCTTCGGCCTTTTCCTGCCGGTCGAGCGCCTGCCGTACCGAGGCCTGGACACCGCCGCCCGAATAGACCGGGATCGAAACCTGCACGCCGATGAAGCTGCTCAGGCTGCGTTGATTCAGCGAAGATGTCGTCTCGTTGCTTGCCTTCTGGTAGGCGCCGATCACGTCAACGGTCGGCAGGTGCTGACCCTTCTGTCGCAGTACATCGGCCCTCGCCAGCTCCAGATTCTTCTGGGCAGCCTCGATCTCCGCGCTCGTCGCATACGCCCGGGCCACCCATTCGTCCGACGAATCCGGCGCCGGCGGAACCAGAGGCAGCACCGTCGGGTCAAGATCCGCGATCAATCCGACCGATTCGCCGATCTTCGCCTCCAGCTGGCGCCGCACCTTGGCCAGCGCGTTGCGTGCTTCGATGATCTTCGCGTTCGCCTGATCGCGGCGGGCACGAGCATCTGCGATATCGGTCAACGTGCCGGCGCCCGCCTGGAAGCTGCGCTCCGCCGACGCGAGCGTGGCCTCGTACGCGGCCCGCTCGGCGACCGCCAGACGCACCTGCTCGAGGCCCAGCAGCACGCTGAAATACGACTCCGCGACCTTCACGGCGAGCTGCTGGCGCTCGTTGCTCTGCTGCGCCGTCGCAGCACCCGCCTGGGCGCGCGCGTAGGAAAGCTGCGCATAACTCGAGTACCGGAACAGCGGCTGGCGCAGCTGTGCCGCGTAGACCTCGCTGGGATAGCTGAAGTGATTCGTCGATATCTGGCCGAACAGGTTCGGCGCCCTGAGCTCCAGGTCGTTGCGCGTGAAAGTTCCCGCCAAGGACACCTGCGGCAACAACCCGGCGCGCGCCTTCGGTATTTCTTCCTGCGTCGCAGCCGTTTCAGCGCG
>JBLMYK010000332.1:0-8539 GCA_050258235.1 Gemmatimonadota bacterium
AGCTGGAATCCGACCCAAAGCAGCGTTCCCTCGGCCACATCGCGCAGCAGGCCGGGCGGCGCGGCGACATACGGGTGCGCGGCGCCCCGTTCCTCCTCGAACCAGGCTGCGAAGCGCCGGACATCGGCGGCGTCGTGGAACGCGACCATCAGTTCGTAATTCAGGAAGAAGCTCCGATTGTCGAGATTCGCCGATCCGGCCAACGCCAGCACATCGTCATCGACTACCGCGAGCTTCGCGTGCAGCATGCCCGGACTGAGCCAGACTCTTCCGCCTGAGGTCGCCAGTGCCCGCAGCGCCCGGTTGCGTGCCAGATCGGACAGCCGGTGATTCGATCGCGCGGGCAGCAAAAGATCGACTCTGACGCCGCGCCGGGCCGCGAGACACAGCGCCGCGAGCAAGGCGGCATCGGGTACGAAGTACGGCGTGACGAGCGCGATGCTGCGACGTGCCCGGTATGCGGCAGTCACGAGCAGCGCGTAGACCGTGTCGTCGAGCAGGTCTGGCCCCGAGGCGACCAGCTGCGCCCCGTGTGCGACGGGCGCTGCGTCATCGGCGACACCCGCATCAAGATCACCGGCCCTGCCGCTGGCGAAGGCCCAATCACGGTCGAACATTTCGCGGGCCTGGCGCACAACGCTGCCCCGCACGTCGAACGTCAGATCGCGCCACGCCGGCTTGCCGCGCGCGCCAATGAAATATTCGGCGGCGAGATTGCGGCCGCCGCACCAAAGCCAGCCATCGTCGTGGACCGCATCGACGACCAGCAGCTTTCGATGATTACGAAGATTGCTACGACCGGGATGCGGCGAACTCAGCGGCGGCACGAACAACTTGTACGTGCCCCCGGCCTGAGCAAGCCGCGCCAGCTTGGGCCGGCCGGCAATCCAGTTGCCGAGCCCATCGACCAGCACGCGCACGCGCACGCCCTCGCGGGCCCTGCGGCACAGCGCATCGAGCACGGCATCGCCGACCGGGTCGCGCCCGATCAGGAACGTACACAGGTCAACCGAGTGATGAGCCGAATCGATGGCGTCCAGCAGCGCCCGCCTTGCATCTTCGCCGTCCCTGTGGATCCTGAGGTCCCGGTAGGCCGCAGCGGCCGGCTGGCCGAGCGCGGCAATCGTCTCGGCCGCCCAGCACTCGGCCGCGGCGGACTCGGGCAGCGTCCGAGGCATGCCAGCGCTGCGACGCGCCAGCTTGCGCGAGCCCATTGCCAGGTAAGCCGGGAGCGCCAGATACGGCAGAAGCAGGATGAACAGAACCCAGGCAATCGCCGCCGTCGGATGGCGCCGCTGACGCATGGCGTGTGTCGTCACGACGTAAACCAGCACGGCGACGACCGCGATGATGCCGTGAAACGCGAGCCAGTCCGCAAGGGTCAAACGGTCGTCCATCGGCATCGACGCTCAACCGGTCATTTCCGCTCTAGCGGCGGTCGCTTGACAGCGGCTCGCATCGCCGAGTTTCAAGCGTGACCCGCACGTCGGACCGTGATCGCGGCCACTGGAAGTCAGAGGTGGTTGGGGTGGCTGATGGGATTCGAACCCACAACAACCGGAATCACAATCCGGGACTCTACCGTTGAGCTACAGCCACCACTTTGTTCTGGCCTGCCCGGCAGGATTCGAACCTGCGACCCCCGGCTTAGAAGGCCGGTGCTCTATCCAGCTGAGCTACGGGCAGATCGTATTCCCGGGCAGGGAGCGCTGCAGCTGGAGTTTCTGGTCGGGGCGAGAGGATTCGAACCTCCGACCCCCTGCGCCCAAGGCAGGTGCGCTACCAGGCTGCGCTACGCCCCGAAGGGTGTGCATGATACCGGCGGCGCGCGGGCCGGGCAATTTACCTCCTAGGCGGCGCGGCGCGTTTCCTCGGCCTCGATCAGTCGCGCGCGCGGCAGCCACGCGGCGAACACGCTGCCCATGCCCACTTGCGACCGGACCTCGAGCCGTCCCTGGTGCCGCAGCAGCACGTGCTTGACGATCGCCAGCCCCAGGCCGGTGCCCCCCGTCTCGCGCGACCGGCTCTTGTCGACGCGGTAGAAGCGCTCGGTCAGGCGCGGGATGTCTTCGGCGGCGATGCCGATGCCGCTGTCCTCGACTTCGAACTGGGCGCCGCCATCGAGCACGCGCCAGCGCAGCGCGATGCGGCCCCCGCTCGGGGTGTAACGGATCGCGTTCGACACCAGGTTGCCGAATGCGCTGCGCAATTCCTCGCGGCTGCCGCGGATGCGCGCGGGGTCGGCTTCGATGCTGATCACGTGATTGCCGCGCGACAGTGCACGCGCCTCGGCCTCGAGTTCGCGCACGAGGTGCTGCACGTCGATCGGCTCCTCGGCGAGCGGCGTCTCGGTCGATTCCAGCCGCGACAGCATCAGCAGGTCCTCGACCAGCCGGTGCATGCGCGTCGCCTGCTCGTGCATCAGGTTCAGGTGATGCATGCGCATCGGATCGAGCGGCGGCTGTGCGTCGAGCAGGGTTTCGAGGAAGCCGTTGACCACGGTGAGCGGCGTGCGCAGTTCGTGCGACACGTTGGCGACGAAATCGCGCCGCATCGCGTCGACGCGCTCCGACTGCGTGATGTCGCGCGAGATCAGGATCATGCGCGCCGGCTCGAACTCGATCACCGAGACGGCAAGTATCAGCCCCGGATTGACGAGCGGGCGGAACACCAGCGGCTGCTCGAAGTTGCCCGATGTCATCAATGCGACGAAGGCCGGGTCGCGCACCAGATTGGTGACGCGCAGGCCCCTGTCGGCGCGCAGGCTGATGCCGAGGTGCCGTTCCGCGACCGGGTTGCACCATTCGATCTGCAGCGATGCATCGACCAGCAGGATGCCCTCCGGCAGGGCGCTGATCGTGCGGCGGAAGCGCTCCTCGCCTTCGAGCAGGCGGCGCGCATCGGTTTCGCTCGCACGGCGCGCCTTGTAGAGCCGCGTGAAGATTTCGGACCAGGTCCCGATGCCATCCGGGATCGTCCCGAGCTGCGGTCGCTCGAGCCAATGGCCGAGAAACGACAGATAGAAGAGGTGCACGGCAAACAGCAGCGCGACGCCGCCGAGCGCAGTCCAGAGTCCGGCAACGGCGCCGAACACCGCTGCGACGATCGCGGCGACGATGCCGATCGCGGCCAGCCGGACCACGGCCGGGACGATCAGCCTGAATCGCTCGCGGACTTGCTCTCCGAACATCGCTGGGTTGCCGATCCCTGTTATGACCGCTACGCAATCACTGCTCGACGCGCGCCGACAACCGATAGCCCAGACCGCGCACGGTCTGGATCAGATGCTGCGCGCCCGCCGCCGCGAGCGCTTTGCGCAAGCGCAGCACGTGCACGTCGACCGTGCGCTCCTCGATGAACACGTGGTCGCCCCAGACGCCGTCGAGCAGCTGCCCGCGGGTGAACACGCGCTCGGGTTGCACGAGCATGAACTTGAGCAGCTTGAACTCGGCCAGCCCGATTGGCACGGGTTTGCCGTCGACCGTCACCTCGTGCCGCACCGGATCGATCGCCAGCGATCCGTAGCTGATCGTCTCGCCGCTCTTCTCCGGCGCGCGACGACGAAACACCGCACGCACCCGCGACACCAGTTCGCGCGGCGAAAACGGCTTGACCACGTAATCGTCCGCGCCGGCGTCGAGGCCGGTTACACGGTCGCTCTCGGCCCCCTTCGCGGTCAGGATGATGACCGGCAGACCCCTGGTGCGCTCGTCATTGCGCAGTTCGCGCAGCAGTTCGATGCCAGGACGATCCGGAAGCATCCAGTCGAGGATCACGAGGTCGGGCAGGCGTTCGCGGATCGCCGACTGCGCAGCGCCAGCCGAATCCGCGCGCCGCACCTGGAACCCGTTGCTGGAGCAGGTATACGAGACCAGTTCCTGGATCGCAGGCTCGTCTTCGATGACGAGGATCGACGCCGGCATCCGTCAGGCCTCGCGCACCGCCTGCGCGATCACCTCCGGCGGCACATGACGCACGTCCTGGCCCTGCGCGATGAAGATCACGTGCTCGGCGATGTTCTTCGCGTGGTCACCGACGCGCTCGATCGCCTTCGCGACCCAGATGGTGTCGATCGCGGCCGAGATCACGCGCGGGTCTTCCATCATGAAAGTGATCAGCTGCCGCAGGATCGCGCGGAAACGATCGTCGATGCCCTGGTCCTCGCGGATGATCGCCGCCGCCGCCACCGCATCGAGACGAGCGAACGAATCGAGCGCGCCGCGCAGCATCTGCCCGGCCGTGTCGCCGCACAGGCGGATGTCCGGCATCCGCACCAGCCTGGAACCTGCGGCGCTCTTCTCGTTCAGCCATTTGGCCGCGCGGCCGATCTTGCTCGCCTCGTCGCCGATGCGCTCCAGGTCGGTGATCGTCTTGGCCACCCCCATGATCAGGCGCAGGTCGCCCGCGGTCGGCTGGCGCCGCGCAATGACGTTGTTGACCATGTGGTCGATATCGACCTGCATCGCGTCGACCCGATCGTCGGTGTCGATCGCGCCGTCGGCCATCTCCATGTCAGCGCGCTCGTAGGCGTCGATCGCCGACCTCAGCTGCGACTCGACCAACCCGCCCATCTGCAGCACGCGCGAGCGGATTGTCTCGAGTTCCTGGTCGTACAGCTTGGATGAATGATCGCCTGAAAGCATGGATCGTCTCGCTTGGCCGAAGCGGCCGCTGATGGGGTGTGGTGGCTATTTCGTCGCGATTGCTGCGCCCGGGTTGGCCTGCGCCACTACATCACGCGGCGCTAGCCGAAGCGCCCGGTGATGTAGTCCTCGGTCTCTTTCTTGCGCGGCTTGATGAAGATCTGGTCGGTGTCGCCGAATTCAATCAGTTCGCCCAGGTACATATACGCGGTGTAATCGCTGACGCGCGCCGCCTGCTGCATGTTGTGGGTCACGATGGCGACCGTGTAGTCCTGCTTCAGTTCGTCGATCAGCTCCTCGATCTTGGCGGTCGAGATCGGGTCGAGCGCGGAGCACGGCTCGTCGAACAGGATGATCTCCGGCTTGATCGCGATCCCGCGCGCGATGCACAGGCGCTGCTGCTGGCCGCCGGACAGGCTGGTGCCCGCCTGCTGCAGCTTGTCCTTCACCTCGCCCCACAGGGCCGCCTTGCGCAGCGCCCATTCGACGCGATCATCCATCTCGCCGCGCGACAGCCGCTCGAACAGCCGCACGCCGAAGGCGATGTTCTCGTAGATCGTCATCGGGAAAGGCGTCGGCTTCTGGAACACCATGCCGATCTTGGCGCGGATCAGCGCCACGTCCTCCCGGCTGGTGAGGATGTTCTGACCATCGACGCTGACCTCGCCCTCGGCGCGCTGCTCCGGATACAGTTCGAACATGCGGTTGAAGACGCGCAGCAGGGTCGACTTGCCGCAACCGGACGGTCCGATGAAGGCCGTCACCTTCTTTTCCGCGATGTCGAGGTCGATGTTCTTCAGCGCGTGGAACTTGCCGTAATAGAAGTTCAGGCCGCGCACGCGCATCTTGCTCGGTGCGTGCAACGCTGCCGCGGCTGTCGTATCCATGGTCGTATTGTCAGTCCTTCTTGTGGAACAGCACGCGCGCCAGGATGTTCAGGATCAGCACCCCGAAGGTGATCAGGAATACCCCGGCCCACGCCATCTGCTGCCAGTTGCTGAACGGACTCAGCGCGAACTTGAAGATCGTCACCGGCAGGTTCGCGGTCGGCTCGCCCAGGTTCAGGGAGAAGAACTGGTTCGACAGCGCGGTGAACAGCAGCGGCGCGGTCTCGCCGGAAATGCGCGCCAGCGCGAGCAGGACCCCGGTGACGACCCCGGCGCGCGCCGCGCGCAGCGTGATGCTGCGGATCACGATCCACTTCGGCGTGCCCAGCGCGAACGCCGCCTCGCGCAGCGGGTTCGGAATCAGGTACAGCATGTTCTCTGTCGTGCGCACGACGACCGGTATCACGATCAACGCCAGCGCTAGGACGCCGGCGTAGCCCGAGAATGTCTTCATGCGGGCGACGACGACCGCGTAGATGAACAGCCCGATCACGATCGACGGTGCCGACAGCAGGATGTCGTTGATGAACCGCGTCAACCCGGCCAGCCAGCTGCGCTTGCCGTACTCGGCGAGGTAGATGCCGGCGAAGATGCCGATCGGCGTGCCGACCAGGGTAGCGAGCGTCACCATCGCGACCGACCCGTAGATCGCATTGGCCAGTCCGCCGCCGTCGACATTGGGCGCCGGTGTCGACTCGACGAAGAGCCGCCACGACAGTCCGCCGACGCCCTGCACGACGGTTTCGAAAAGGATCCAGATCAGCCACACGAGACCGAAGGCCATCGCGCCCATCGACAGCGTCAGCGCCACCGCATTGACGAGCTTGCGGCGTTTGTGCAGGCGCAGTCGATGATCGTGTGGAGGCGCCGCCCGCGACGACAGCGCGCTCGCTGGACTACCCTCGCGCTGCGCGCTCGTGGATTCGGACTTGGGGCGGCCCGGCGTGCTCATGGGCGGCCTCCGCCCGCGGCGCGCTCGAGCTGCCGCAGCAGCAGCTTCGACAGCCCGAGCACGATCGAGGTGATCCCGAACAGCACCAGGCCCAGGTAGATCAGCGATGCCTGATGCAGGCCCGTGCTGGCCTCGGCGAATTCGTTCGCGAGTGCCGACGTGATCGAGTTGGCCGCCTCGAACAGCGACAGGCTGTTGAGCTGGTTCATGTTTCCGATCACGAAGGTGACGGCCATCGTCTCGCCCAGTGCGCGACCGAGGCCGAGCATGATCCCGCCGACCACGCCCGCCCTCGTGTAGGGCAGCACGACACGCCGGACGACCTCCCAGGTCGTCGCTCCGAGCCCGTACGCGGACTCCTTCAGCATGTGCGGCGTGACCTCGAAGACGTCGCGCATCACCGACGCGATGAACGGAATGATCATGATCGCCAGGATGATCCCCGCCGACAGAATGCCGATGCCGACCGGCGGGCCCGAGAACAAGGCGCCCAGCACCGGCACGTCTCCAAATGCTCCCTGCAACGGCTGCTGCACGTAGGTCGACAGGATCGGCGCGAAGACCAGCAGGCCCCACATGCCGTAGACGATGCTCGGGATCGCCGCCAGCAGCTCAATCGCCGTTCCCAACGGGCGCTTGAGCCAGCGCGGCGACAGTTCCGTCAGGAACAGCGCGATGCCGAAGCTGACCGGCACCGCGATCAGCAGCGCAATCAGCGAGGTCGCGAGCGTGCCGTAGATCATCACCAGCCCGCCGAACTTCTCCTGCACCGGGTCCCACTCGGCGGTCCACAGGAACTGCAGACCATAGGCCTGGATCGACGGCCAGGCACCGATGAACAGGGAGACGATGATCGCCGCCAGCAGCAGCAGGGTCAGGATCGCGGCGCCACGCGCGAGCCCCGCGAATACCAGATCGCCAATCGGGCTCGCGCGCCGGACTGGCGGCGGCTGGTTCAAGCTCATGGGGACTGGATGATTCTGGTCCTCAGACGCCGACAGTGTAGCGGTCACCACGCACCTCGCATGTCGACGTCAACGGTCAAAAAAACTGCGCCGGCGACCGACCTGCGGCGACCGGCGCGACCGTGAACTGGTCGTATTCAGCGCAGGACGGGAGCGCCCGATGCGCTCGTGATCCGGCTCCACTCCTTGTGGATCGCGGCCTTCACGCCTTCCGGCATCGGGACGTAGTCAAGATCGGCCGCGGTCTTGTCGCCGTTCTTGTAAGCCCAGTCGAAGAACTTGAGTACCACGGCGGCCGACTCCGGCTTGTCCTGCTTGATGTGCATCATGATGAAGGTGGCGCCGGTGATCGGCCACGAGTCCTTGCCCGGCTCGTTCGTCAGGATCTGGTAGAAGCTCTTCGACCAGTTTGCACCGGCGGCCGCGGCCTTGAAGGCTGTGTCGGTCGGGGACACGAAGTTTCCGGCCGCGTTCTGCAGTTCGACGTACGTCATCTTGTTCTGCTTCGCGTATGCGTATTCGACGTAGCCGATCGAGTTGGGCAGACGCTGAACGAAGGACGAAACGCCCTCATTGCCCTTGCCGCCGGCGCCGGTCGGCCAGTTGACCGCCGTGCCCTCGCCGACCTTGCTCTTCCATTCGGCGCTGACCTTCGACAGGTAGTTGGTGAAGATGAACGTGGTGCCGGAGCCGTCGGCGCGCCGTACCGGCGCGATCGGGGCGTCCGGCAGCTTCAGCGACGGATTGAGCTTCGCGATCGCGGGATCGCTCCACTTCTTGATCTTGCCCAGGTAGATGTCGGCCAGCACCGGCCCGCTCAGTTTCATCTGCCCCGGCTGGATGCCAGAAATGTTCACGACCGGCACCACGCCGCCGATCACGGTCGGAAACTGCAAGAGACCGTCCTTCTGCAGATCCTCGTCGGTCAACGGCATGTCGGAGGCGCCGAAGTCCACCGTCTTGCCGCGGATCTGCTTCAGACCGGCGCCTCCGACATGCCGTTGACCGACGAGGATCTGCAGAAGGACGGTCTCTTGCAGTTTCCGACCGTGATCGGCGGCGTGGTGCCGGTCGTGAACATTTCTGGCATCC
>JBLMYK010000333.1:0-6942 GCA_050258235.1 Gemmatimonadota bacterium
TTTGCGATACCGCAGTTGTCGGCCGCCAAGACGCGGTGCTCGCAGCTTTGAACTGGCAACCGGCCGCGTTGCGCGGCTGTTGGATTTCTAAAGAAGAGAGCCTTCAACAATGAGGGAGCACGCCGACATGGAGCACACGCCAACAGATATTCAGCGCCGTCAAAGACCCGCACCGCATCGTAGAGGCGCAACCCGACGCACCGCTCAAACGAATTTCTTGGACACTTGCCTTTAGCTAGTCTTGCTGCAACTGGACGAGCTTGCATTCCGCCACGCCTTTGCGCCCGGTCGTTTCATCCACGATCTGCAGCAACGAGCGCGCCATCCAGAGTCCCATCTTCACTTCCTGCCAGGCAAAGTAGTTCTTGCCGGCCTGTGCATCGAAGGCGACCGAGGTTGTGTTCTCGGCGATCGACTGAATGACGTGGCGACCAGGCTCGACTTCAAATAGAAAGTAGGTCTTCGGGCCCGACTGGCCCATCATGCGTCCGTCCAACGTTACCGACATCGGGATGCCGCCACCGATCGATTCATTGCGATAGACGTAGATGTTGGCCTTGCCGGGCTTGACGACGAAGGACTTGGCCGCCGTATCGGCTTCGACCGGCGCTGTGGGAACCGTCACACATCCAGCCAGCAGGATCAACCCGAATGCGACAAGCACGTCCTGCAACCACGTTCTCATGAACTTCTCCTTATTGAAATGCGTCGCATAGCGCCAAGATCGATCAGCATTTCAGCCAGGGCCTTTTGCGACGTTCGATCTGCATCGGGACTCGCCCCACGCGATCAAGCCTCCAGGCCTTACTGATAGGTCAGCGTGATCGACCCGCTGCCATCCTGATACTGCTCGGACAGGCGTGTCAGCGCGCCGTCAAGCCCGATGCGATAGCTTGCGATCGTCGTCCCAATGAGAGCACCGGTCGTCGTGCGGTCGGTGACGATCAACTGCAAGATGGCAGTGGATGACGTGTCCGGCAGCAGCGAATACGCGATCGACTCACTACCCAAAACCGTAGTCTTGGCACCGCTGTCATAGGCAGTGAAAGTCACGATCGGTCCCGTGTCGTTGACCTGTGCAGTTTGCGGGATCGTCGGCGTGCTGGACGCAACAAGGTAGCCGGCGTTGGCGACTCCCAGCGGCATGTAGTTCGAATCGACGTAATTGGTCGACGTGCCGCCGTAGGGGACGGTCTGACCGCTGACCGTGACCGAGCCGGACACCACAATGGTCTGTCCCAGGGCACTCTTGCCCTCGAACGTTGCTGCGGCCAGCGGATTGAACGTCGCCGTGCCGGACCCGCTCACACTCGCGGCGCCATACGTTCCGGAGACAGAAAATGACCGGGTCTCCGCCTTCGATACGCTGCTGACCCACGCCTGCCAGAGGGGATACGTCGTTGGCGCACCTTGCCCGTCGGAACCACCGCCTCCCCCACCACAGGCGGCAACGATGACGCTCATCAGAACAGTGACCGCCAACGGTCCAAGCGATCGCGCGGCACCTAACCCGAGCCTCATAAAGCCTCCTCCGGTCGATTACAGAAACGATTTGAGGCCCGGGAGCGAAGATGTTGTTGACCCCCGGCACACGCCGGTCGAGTTTGTCGCGGGGTTGAAGGTGGACTCTCTGAGACAGGCGCGGTCTCGAACGTCCGCTCAATGGCGAGGGGACGGACTGCTCGCTTGACGGCTCCTGGCCGCGTGCGGCCTGATCTTTGTCGGTCTCCGTCCGGGCGCTGCGACAGCAGACGTTCTTGCTCACGACGGTCGACGTGGCAAATGGTCAATTCATGACTTGGCCACAGCCCTGCGCGCGCGACCTGCTACTTGCCAAAGCGCAATTGGCGCCGCCTCCGAAGGAGGATGCTGTTTTGTAAACGGGGGCCGGTCCGAACGCTTTGATCGGAACAGGCGATGGGATGGAAAGACCTATCCTCGAAGGACCGCTCGATCCTGATTGCCGCGTGGCTGCAGGCGAGCGCCACGATCGGCATGTTCGTGGTTGCGCTTATCGGCATCTGGCGGGTGGCGCCGATCATCACCTACCAGATCCAGCAGCAGGAGCAGCAGGCGCAAAGCCGGCAGGCCGCGAGCAGGCCTGTCTCAGATGACCTCGGCGGCCGTTTCATCGCGGACGCCTTTGGCTGGTGGAGCGCACAGGTCGCAAGCTACCGTCGCATCCTTGAACTGACCGCGGCGCCGGGCTCGCGGGCGACGAAAGTCAGTTATCAACTTGTCAGCAGCGGCGGCACGGAAGTCGTGCCGGGGCTGCGCCCCGATCTGCTGATCGTCACCTCTGTTGGCCCTGCCGGAGACAAGGAGGCCGTGTCGGTACCGGTCAACGAAAACGCGATGTCGCCATCGCAGTACCTGCAGTGCCGGGTGAACCAGGGTTTCTTCGCCGCACTGGCGCCGGAGCAGCGGCAGCAGGTGGAGATTGCCATCGCACGGTATTTGCACGAGTACATGCTGCCGAAAGCGCCGCCCGCTTTCGTCCGCGCTGGTATGTCACTGCGGCAGCTGCATGACGAGGTGTCACTGCACCAGGACGAGCGCGAAAAGGCACTGGAACACATTCGCGCGCTCGGCGGCGTGATCGACAAGGCGGCGTCGGCGGATTCGGCCCGGCCGCTGGCCGGAAATCTTGCGGGCTAAGCGTCCGTCAACGCAATCGAATTGCCGCCTTCCGTGCCGCCTCCGCCCCCCGATTCAGCGCCCGCGTCGCCCAAGGTGGCGGAGCCCGGCGAGCGCGCGGGGCACACCTGGGAAGCACGAAACTTCGGCATCCCGGCTTCCGGATGGCGCCGACGCGGGTTCATCGTCATCTTCGAGGCCGACACGCGGGCCGGCCGGCTGTTCGACCTGTGGCTGCTGGTCACGATCCTCGCAAGCGTGGTCGTCGTGATGCTCGACAGCGTGCAGTCGATCAGTGCGCGCCACGGCAATGCCTTCGATGTGCTCGAGTGGGGATTCACGATCGCGTTCACGGTCGAATACGTGGCGCGCCTGGCCTGCGTCGAGAGACCGCTGCGGTATGCGCGCAGCTTCTTCGGCATCATCGATCTCATGTCGGTCCTGCCGACGTATCTCGCCTTCTTCTTCCCGGAGTTGCACGCGCTGATCGACATCCGGATCCTGCGCCTGCTGCGCATGTTCCGGATCCTGAAGCTCGTCGCGTATGTCAGCGAATACCGCTATCTGGCCGCGGCGCTGCGCGACAGCAGGCGCAAGATCCTCGTGTTCCTCGCCGCTGTGCTGATGATCCAGGTCACGCTGAGCACGCTGATGTACGTGATCGAAGGGCCTCAGAACGGGTTCACCAGCATCCCCACGTCGATCTACTGGGGCATCACTGCGATGACCACGGTCGGTTTCGGCGACATCGTGCCGAAGACGGACCTCGGGCGTGCGGTCGCGAGCGTGATGATGCTGATCGGCTGGAGCATCCTCGCCGTGCCGACCGGGATTGTCACCGCGGAGATGACGTTGCGACGCACGTCTGTCGGCTCGGCTCCGCGACAATGCGCGGCGTGCGGCGCCGCGCCGCACCTGCCGCAGGCGCGGTACTGCCACGCGTGTGGGAAGGAGATGCGGCCGGACGCCCAAGACTGATGGCGCCGCGGCAGCGTTTCAGTCCTCCAGCCTTTGGGAAAGACACGGTCCCTGTCCCTGGTGCTCGTGGGATCGTGCGAAGTAAGGCGCTGTTGTGTGCGCGCAGACAATCGGCCAGGTGGCAATCGCGACGGAGGAGAAACGGCAACCCGCGATGCCGAATCGAATTTACTCGCAGTGCCGTCAATCCTTGAAGTGCGCACGCCCGGCCGAGACCACGCGCGCCCGCACGCCGAAGCTCTCGATGTTCGCCAGCGTCTCGTTGTGATGCCGGATGATCTGCGCCGCGGCCAGATGCGGCCGATCCTCGGTCGTATGCGCGTCGGCGATCAGCACGACTTCGTAGCCGAGCGCAAGCGCGCGCCGCACGGTCGTATCGACGCAGAACTCCGTGTGCATGCCGCAGATCACGAGCCGCGTCACCGCGCGCTGCTTCAGGATCTGTTCCAGATCCGTGCGATGAAACGAATCGCACGTCGTCTTGCGGACGTGGAGATCACCGGGCATGACTTCCAGGCCGCGCGCCAGTTGCCACGCGTCGGTGCCGTACTGCAGTTCGGTCGCCGCCTCGTGCTGCACGAAGATCACCAGCGCGCCGGCCGCGCGCGCCTGCGCCGCGACGCGGTTGATCCGCTCGATCACCTGCTGCGCCTCGAAGGCCGGCCGCTCGCCCTCGCACAGCCCGCGCTGTACGTCGATCACGACCAGGGCGGTCTTCATGCGCTCAGCCGCGCAGGTGGCAGGCGACCCAATGGCCCGGCTCGGTCTGCTTCAGCAGCGGCGCTTCGGTGCTGCACAGCGGCTGCCGGGCGATCGGGCAGCGCGTATGGAACGGGCAGCCCGCGGGCGGATGCAGCGGGCTGGGCACGTCGCCCTGCAGCGGAATGCGCTTGCGCGTGATCTGCGGATCGGGGATGGGCACCGCGGACAGCAAGGCCTCCGTGTAGGGATGCGTCGGATTCGTGTACAGCGATTTCGCCGGCGCGATCTCGACGATGCGCCCGAGGTACATCACCGCCACTCGGTGGCTGATGTGCTCGACCACCGACAGGTCGTGCGCGATGAAGATGTAAGTCAGGTTGAACTGGCCGCGCAGGTCTTCGAGCAGGTTGATCACCTGCGCCTGGATCGATACGTCGAGCGCCGACACCGCTTCGTCGCAGACCACCAGTTTGGGCGACACCGCCAGCGCGCGCGCGATGCCGATGCGCTGCCGCTGTCCCCCGGAAAACTCGTGCGGATAGCGGCGCATGTGGTCGGGGGAAAGCCCTACCGTCTCCAGCAGTTGCACGATGCGGTCTTCGAACTCGCGCCGGGTTCTGGCGAGCTTGTGGATGATGAGCGCCTCGCCGACGATCGCGCCGACCGTCATGCGCGGGTTCAGCGAAGCGTACGGATCCTGGAAGATGATCTGCATGTCGCGCGCCAGGCGGCGGTGCGCGTCCCGGTCGAGCGCGGTGACGTTGGTGCCTTCGAACCACACCTCGCCGGAGCTTGGCTCGATCAGCCGCAGGATGCAGCGGCCGGTGGTCGACTTGCCGCAACCCGATTCGCCCACCAGTCCCAGCGTTTCGCCGGCTGCCATCTCGAAGCTGACGCCGTTGACTGCATGCACGCGCGCCATCTCGCGTCGCAGCAGCCCGCCGCGCACGGGAAAGTGCTTGACGAGGTCGACGACGCGCAGCAGCGGCTCGGTCATGGCGATGGCGCCGAATCGAGGATGCACGCGACCTTGTGTCCGGGCGCGACGGTGCGCAGCGCCGGAGTCGCGGCGGTGCAGGCTGCGCGCGCAAACCCGCAGCGCGGCGCGAAGCGGCAGCCCTCCGGCGGCGCGACCAGCTTGGGCACCACGCCACGGATCGCTTCGAGCCGAACCTTGTGCGTGGCCGCGGTGTCGATGCGCGGGATCGATCGGATCAGCCCCTGCGTGTACGGGTGCCGCGGATTGCCGAAGAGCTCCTTGACCGGCGCTTCCTCGACCACCTTGCCCGCGTACATCACGACCACGCGCTGTGCGTTCTCTGCCACCACGCCCATTGCGTGCGTGATCAGCATGATCGCCATGCCGAACTTCGCCTTCAGTTCCCCGAGCAGGTCGAGGATCTGCGCCTGGATCGTCACGTCCAGTGCGGTGGTGGGCTCGTCCGCGATCAGCAGCTTCGGATTGCAGGACAGCGCCATCGCGATCATCACGCGCTGGCGCATGCCGCCCGAGAACTGGTGCGGATAGTCGTGCACGCGCCGCTCGGGGGTCGGAATGTGCACCAGCTTCAGCATCTCGACCGCGCGGTCGAGCGCGGCGCGGCGGGCGAGCTTCTCGTGCAGGCGGACTGCCTCGGCGACCTGTTCACCGATCGTGTACACGGGATTCAGCGACGTCATCGGCTCCTGGAAGATGATCGCGATCTCCTTGGCGCGGATCGAGCGCATCGCCTCGGTGCTGAGCGGGACGAGGTCGCGCCCCTGCCAGAGGATCTGCCCGGCGACGATCCTGCCCGGCGGCATCGGCACCAGCTTCAGCACGCTCATCGCGGTGACCGACTTGCCGCAGCCGGACTCCCCGACCACGCTGACCGTTTCGCCGCGGTCCACGGTCAGATCGACGCCGTCTACGGCGTGCAGCCAGCCTTCGTCGGTCTGGAAGTGCGTCTTCAGCCCGCGGATTTCGAGCAGATGTCCGTTGGGCTGGACCGGCGCCTGCACTACATCACCTTGCGCGGGTCGAGCGCATCGCGCAGGCCGTCGCCGACGAAATTGATCGTCAGCACCGTGAGGAAGATCGCCGCGCCCGGGAACAGCGCCCAGTGCGCCGCGATATCGAGGTAGTCCTTGCTGTCGAACAGGATCCGGCCCCAGGTCGGGATGTCCGGCGGAAAGCCGAGTCCGAGGAACGACAACGTCGATTCGGCGATGATCGCGGCCGCCACGTCGATGGTGGCGGCGACGATCACCGGTCCGAGCGAGTTGGGCAGGATGTGCCGCACCACGGTACGCCACGGAGAGGCGCCGAGCGCGCGCGCGGCCTCGACGAATTCCTTCTCGCGCAGCGAGAAGAACTGCGCGCGCACCAGCCGCGCCACCGGCATCCAGCGAAAACCGCCGATCACCGCGACGATCAGCACGAACACGCCGCCCTCGGGACCGAGCACGTTCTTCAGGCTGTCGCGGAACAGATAGATGATCAGCAGCAGCAGCGGCAGCTGCGGCAGCGACAGGAACAGATCCGTCAGCCACATCAGTGCCGTGTCGACGCTGCCGCGCGAGCTGCCGGCGATCGCGCCGATGACCACGCCGACCACCATTGCCATCGTCATCGCCGCCAGCCCC
>JBLMYK010000334.1:0-4024 GCA_050258235.1 Gemmatimonadota bacterium
GCCCGGCACGCAGAAGTTCCTCGCGCCGCTGCCAGAACCGGGTGCGGTCGTCGGGATGGATCCACTGCTGCAACTCTTCGAACTTTGGCGGCGTCGTTGCGGGCGGCAGGCCGAACAGCCGGAACATCTGCGGATCCCAGTACGCTGCGCCGGTTTCGACGTCGCGCTCGTAGATGCCGACGCCCGTGCTGGCGGTGGCCAGTTGCAGGCGCGCTTCGCTGCGCTTGCGCTCCGTGATGTCGATCGTCAGGCCGAGCACGCGGCGTCCGTCGCCCGACCCTGGAACGCTGATGGCGCGCGTGTAAAGCCAGCGCTGCGCACCGTCCTTGCGCCGGATGCGGTACTCCAGCTCATAGGGCGAATTGCCGTCGGCGAGCTTCTGCGCGTGCCGATGCTGCAAGTCGCGGTCGTCGGGATGGACGAAGCGCTCGCGCCATTCCTCGCGGCTCGGCACCGGCTCATCCGGCGCCAGCCCATGCAATCGCCTCATCGCTTCATTCCACGACGACGCCCTGCTGCCGCCGTCGTACTCGAACATGCCGATGTCGATCGCCTCGCTCGCAAACCGCAGCCACTCGTCTGCTTCGCGGGCCTGCTTCTCCGTCAGGCGACGGCGGGTGACGTCGATGACCACGCCGACGAACCGCAGCGCGTTGCCGTCTTCATCACGGTCGAACTGGCCGCGCGCGTAGACGTACACGACACGGCCGTCTGGATGGACGGCCCGGAATTCCGAGTCGTACCTGCCGGAAGCCGCGCTGAAGGCGCTGTTCCAGTCGCGCTCGAAGCCCGCGCGGTCTTCCGGATGAATGTGCGTCAGAAGTTCGGCGCGACTGGGCGGGCGATCGGCCAGCGGAAAGCCGTAGATGCGGAACGTGCGCGCGTCCCAGACGGCCTCGCCGGTGCGCATGTCGCGCACCACGCTGCCGATCTCTGCCGCGTCGGCGGCGATCTGCAGGCTCGTCGCGAGGCGGCGCTGCTCTTCCTCGGCACGGCGCAGCGCTTCGCGCGCCTCGTGCCGCTCGGTGACGTCCTGCACCGTTCCCGTAATCCGGATGCAGCGGCCCTCACGGATCTCGGAGGCCCCGATCGAACGCACCCGGCGCCGCTTTCCGGCGGCGGTGATCAGGTCCAGCTCGATGTCCCACGCCGTGCCGTCGCTGATCGCGCTCTGCACCGCCGCAGCGAGGCGCGCTCGCGACTCCGGAGGATAGAAGTCGAGCGCGTTGTCGAGGTTCGGGCGGAACTGCGCCGGATCGAGTTCGCGGATGCGGTACATCTGCGCCGACCAGAGCAACTCGCGCGTCTGCGGATCGAGCTCCCAACCACCGATATTGGCGACCCGTTCGATCTGCTGCAGGAGGGCAGTGTCGCGGGAGGACGGCAGGGATGCGGCCACGAGCGGTTTCGATGCCGAGAGGGGAATCGGGTCGGGCGCGATGGTAGCCCAAGGATGTCGGCTTTCCAGACATCCGGCGGTGGAGATCGAACGGATGATGTGCGGCGTGCGTTGCGGCCGCGAAGTGCCCGTGGCGCCCGGCTGCTCTTGTCTCGACGGCCGAGTGCTTCTAGGCTTCGCTTCCGTGCGCAAAGGGATCCGGAATCAGGCCTATCGGACTGCAGGCGACTGGACATGCCGACCGACTTGTCGAACCAGCAGAGCGGGGAAACCCAGAGGATTCCCGACGAAGTCCTGATCAACAGCCTGGAAATGAACCTGTCGCGCCTGGTCACGACCGGGGCGATCGCCGATGCCCGCGGCGGATTCATCATGTCGATCAACGTCGCGATGCTCGGCTCGCTGGCCGCTTCGGTGGCGGGAAGCTCACTGCTTTCGAAGGGCATCGCCGCGTGGCTGCTGTTTCTGGCGGCGGGCGGTTTCAGCCTCGTCAGCATGGGGTCGGTCGTCTTCGGGGCCTTCCCGCGCGTGCGCGCCAAGGGTCCGCCGTCCCTGGCCTTCTTCCACAGCATCAGCCACATGTCGATCGACGATTACTTCCGTCGGCTGCGCGCCTCGTCTCGCACCGACTACGCGCGCGATCTGGCGGACAACTGCCATCAGGTAGCGACGATCGTTTCGATCAAGTTCAAATATGCGCGCATCGGAATCGCGATGCTGGTGCTGGCGGCGGGGCCATGGATCGGCTGCCTGTACCTGGCGGGGAGGCTGCCGATCGGGTAGAGCGGCGCACAGTGGTCGCGGCCTGCAAGGGTGCGGCGCCCTCCTGTTGGCGAACTGCCGATACAACTTGGCTGCAACGCGCTCGCCTCTTCTATACTGCGCGCGCCTCGGCTGGGGCCCCAGCACGCTGATGAGTTCAGGACCCACGTCAATTGCAGATCGCAAGCCGCCAATACGCAGACACCCTGGTTGCCGCGCCGGTTGGGCGCGTGGACCATCTCACTGCATCTGATTTGGAGGCCGAACTGACGCGGCTGATCGGGCTGGCGCGTGACGGCGGCAGCCCGCTCGTGCTCGATTTTTCCGACGTCGAGTACATCAGCAGCGGCGGCCTGCGCGTCCTGATGATCGCTGCCACGCAGATGCGGTCGCAACAGTGCAAGCTGGTGGTGGCGGCGTTGAACAGCGTGGCCGCCGAAATTTTCCGGATCAGCCGTTTCGACCGCGTGGTGACGGTTTCGACCACGGTCGAAGATGCGCTCGAACAATGCTCTTCCGCAGCGCTGGCGGCGTACCGGCAGTCTGGCGCAACGCGATGAAGAGGGTCCGGTTCTGGGGCACCCGCGGCTCGCTGCCGGTTGCACTGACGGCCGATGGCGTGCGGCAGAAACTGGTCGACGTGCTGCGCGCGGCACGCGGACGCACGCTTGCCGCCGACGCAGACGTGGAGCAGTTCCTCGACGGCCTGCCGTTTCCGTTGAGGGGCACCTACGGAGGACACAGTTCCTGTGTCCAGATCGACACCGGTGGTCCCGACTACTTCGTCTGCGACATGGGCAGTGGCCTGCGCCCGTTCGGCATTGCGGCGATGGGGCAGCGCGCCGGCAAGGCAGGGCAGACATTCCACATCTTCCAGTCCCACCTGCACTGGGACCACATCATGGGCCTGCCGTTCTTCGTGCCGGCCTTCATCCCGGGCAACCGGGTCGTGATCTACGGCGGTCACGCCGAACTCGAATACGCGCTGCGCCGCCAGCAGGAGCGGCCATCTTTCCCGGTTGATTTCTCGATCTTCGGCGCGAAGATGGAGTTCGTTCACCTCGAGCCCGGCAGGGACTACGACATCGCCGGCGTGCGGGTGAGGTCGCTGCTGCAGCGCCATGCCGGCGACTCGTACGGCTATCGCTTCGAGTCGCAGGGCAAGGTGGTGGTCTACTCGACGGATTCGGAACACCCGCTGACCGACCCCGCGCATCTCGACGGTTTCGTCGAGTTCTTCCGCGGTGCGGACGTGGTCGTGTTCGATGCCATGTACTCGCTGGCCGACGCGGTCACGGTCAAGGCCGACTGGGGGCATTCCAGCAATGTCGTCGGGGTCGAGTTGTGCCAGCGCGCGGGCGCGCGGCATCTGTGCATGTTCCATCATGAGCCCGTGTACGACGACGCGGCGATCGAAAACGTGCTGGCCGAGACTCGGCGTCTCGAAGAAATCACCCGCGGCGCATCGCCGCTGCGGGTGAGCGCCGCCTACGACGGGCTGGAAATCGAGCTGTGAACGCGCGCGGCGCGCGCGAACCGACGGGCGCCGCGGTCGGCCGCATCCGGGCGATCGGCGCGGCACTGCTGGCGTTGCTCGTAGCGGCGATCTGGTTGCGGGCACCGGGAATCGACCGCCTGCAGGCTGCCTGGTTCGATGCGCTGCAGACGGTGCTTCCGCGCCAGGTGCACGCGTGGCCGGTCACGATCGTCGGCATCGACGAGAAGAGCCTGAGCGCGCTCGGCCAGTGGCCGTGGCCGCGCACTGAACTGGCGCGGCTGCTCAGGACCATCAAGCAGGCCGATCCCGCCGCGATCGGCGTCAACATCCTGATGCCCGAAGCCGACGCGCTCTCTCCCGAGCGC
>JBLMYK010000335.1:0-17879 GCA_050258235.1 Gemmatimonadota bacterium
CGGGAACTCGGCGCGCGCGAACGCGTGCTGGTCGCGCCGTATCTGGGCTACATGCGCCAGGACATCGCGTTCAATCCGGGCGAAGCCGTCAGCCAGAGGATCGTCGGCCGCTTCCTCGCCATGCTGTTCGAGACGGTGATCGCGGTGGATCCGCATCTGCACCGCACCGGCACGCTGCAGGACGCCCTGCCCGCCGCACGCACGATCGCGGTCGCCGCGGCGCCGCTGCTGCCGCCGCTGCTCGCCCGCGAAACCGGGCGCCCGGTGCTGGTCGGCCCCGACGAGGAGTCGCAGCAGTGGGTGCGCGCCGCGGCAGGCGATCGCTACGAATGGGCGGTCTGCCGCAAGAAGCGCAACGGCGACCGTGATGTCGAGGTTGCGCTTCCGTCCCTGGACATCCGCGGGCGCGACGTCGTCCTGATCGACGACATCGCCAGCACCGGCCGCACGCTGGCGCAGGCGGCCCGCGCACTGTCGTCGGCCGGAGCGGCGGTGATCGACGTATTCGTCACGCATCCGGTGTTCGCCGGCGACGCAGTCGACGTGCTGCACGCAGCCGGCGTACGCAGGATCTGGAGCAGCGACACCGTCCCGCATCCGACCAATGCGGTGTCGGTCGTAGATTCGCTCGCATCGGCTCTGCGCGGGCTGTAGAAAATAAAAGGCCCGCGCGTCGTGCTACCGCGCGGGCTTCTGGCCGTCGGCCGCCCTTGGACCGACCCGGACAGTCTGGATCTTCTACTTCAGGTGCTTGCTGACGAACTTGGTCAGCTCGAACATCGACGCCTGCGCCTTGCCGAACAGCGCGCGCAGCTTCTCGTCCGCGTTGATCATCCGCTTGTTGACCGCGTCCTGAAGCTTGTTCTTCTTGATGTACTTCCAGATCTGGCTGGTGACTTCGGTGCGCGGCATCGGCGCGGAGCCGATGATTGCCGCCAGCGGGCCGGTGGGCATCAGGGGCTTCATGAAGGCCGCATTCGGCTTGCGCGCGGCTTTCTTCTTCGGTGCAGCCTTCTTCGGTGCAGCTTTCTTCGCGACCTTCTTGGTGGTCGCCTTCTTCGGCGCCGCTTTCTTCTTCGTCGCCTTCTTCGCAGTTGCTTTCTTCGCCTTCTTGGCAGTTGCCATCGAACAATCTCCTAAGCAAGGGTTCAGTCAGACCACAGCGACAGCGTTCTCGTCGGAAACTGCAGCAAGAGCGCTCTCGTTGCGTGACGCGGATACTAAGAGCGAAATGCAGCGCGATGCAAGGGTTTTCAGAGGGAAATTTGATGCGGGTTAGCTCGCGCGCAACGCATTTTCAGAGGGAAAACGCGATTCCGGCCGCCTGCTGGCGTGCCGCCGGACCCCGCCAACCACCACAAGATATTGATTGTCTGCAGGTGGGTTGCTCGATATCTTGGGCCGCTAGTGGTCCTCTGTACACGCGCGGCGCGCGGGGTGCAGGCACCTCATTCCGCCCCTGGCCCGCCGTCACGGAATCGATGCGTCGGTGTCGCTCGGAAGACGCAGTGGTCAAGCCGATCGGCATTCCCTTGGTCGCGCCGCTGCGCGGCGCTTAACCGCAGCCGCCGCTGCGGCTAGCCTCGACGGAAGCCTGCCGCTCGAGCTCCGCCACCATGCGGGCAATCCGGTCGGCGGCGCTTTTGTCTCCGGCTGCGCCGCTGCGCGGCGCTTAACCGCAGCTGCCGCTGCGGTTAGCCTCGACGGAAGCTTGCCGCTCGAGCTCCGCGACCATGCGGGCGATCCGGTCGGCAAGCTTCTCCGTCGTCAGTTCTTCGCGGAGGCGCTCGACCAGCAGGGGGAACGCGAACGGGGTCGGCTGCTGCAGGTGGCGGTACACGAGGCGCTGCGAGCGCATCCGCGCCAGCGCGGCGCGCAGGCGGTCCAGGTCGAGTTCCTGCTCGAGCACCTCGCGCTCGGCCTGCGTCAGCAGCAGGTTGTCGGCGTCGTACTTGCGAAATACCTCGTAGAACAGGCTGCTCGACGCCTGCAGCTGCCGCGTCGACTTCGGCTGCCCCGGATAGCCCTGGAAGATCAGCCCGGACACGCGCGCGATCTCGCGAAAGCGGCGTTGCGCGAGCTGGCCTGCATTCAGGCTGGCCAGGATGTCCTCGAGCAGGTGTTCCTCGCTCAGCAGCCTGCCGCTGTCGCGCCACAGGGCGCGCCAGTCGATGTCGCCGGTCGATAGCAGTTCGAGCCCGTAATCGTTGACCGCCAGCGAGAAGCTCGACGGGACGAGGCGCCCGGCCCGGAAGGCGAGCAGGGACGCCAGCCCCTGGTGCGCGAGCCGGCCCGCGAACGGATAAACGAACAGGTGGCGGCCCTCCCGCGATCGCAGCGATTCGACCACCAGGTCGGTGCGCGTCGGAACCGCGGACCAGCGCGCCTGCAGTTCGAGCAACGGCCGGGCGAGCCTCAGTTCGGGCGAGTCGTAGCGGCCTGCCAGCGCGCCCTCGAGCTCCGCGAGCACCGCGTCGGCCATTTCGCTCGACAACGGCATCCGCGTGCCGGCCCAGCGCGGCACGGCTCCGCTCTTGCGCCGCGCCGGCGCAACGAACGCCGTCATGTCCTGCACCCGCACCAGTTCGAGCAGCTTGCCGCCGAACGTGAATGCATCGCCCAGGTTCAGGCGGGCGATGAAGTTCTCCTCGATGTGGCCGAGCCTGGGGCCATTGCTGTAGCGGACCAGCATCGACGCCTCGGCGACGATCGTGCCCACCGACATCCGGTGGCGGCGCGCGATCTGCGCATCCGGCACCCGGAACACGCCGTCGGAAGCCCGTACCACGCGCTGGTATTGCGGATACGCGCGCAGCGATTCACCGCCGCGGCCGATGAAGTCGAGCGCCCATTGCCATTCGGCGTCGGTCAGGCAGCGGTAGCTGAACGCCTCGCGCACCTCGGCCAGCAGATCGGCATCGTCGAATCCGGTGCCGAGCGCGACGGTCACCAGATGCTGCACCAGCACGTCCAGCGGCTTGGCCGGAGCATGGCGTGCTTCGACGCGCCCCTCGCGCACGCCGGACTGCGCCGCGTTCTGCGCCGCGGCGGCCTCGACCAGTTCGAGCGTGTTGGTCGGCACCAGGGTCACGCGCGATGCCCGGCCGGGCGCGTGTCCGCTGCGGCCGGCGCGCTGCAGCAGCCGCGCCACGCCCTTGGGCGACCCGATCTGCAGCACGCGTTCGACCGGCAGGAAGTCCACCCCCAGATCGAGGCTGCTGGTCGCGACCACCGCCTTCAGGCGTCCGTCCTTCAGGCCGCGCTCGACCCAGTCGCGCACCTCGCGGTCGAGTGAGCCGTGATGCAGGGCGATCAGCCCGGCCCACTGCGGTCGCGCGGCGAGGATCGCCTGATACCAGATCTCCGCCTGCGAACGCGTGTTGGTGAAGACGAGCGTCGTGCCGCCCGCCGCGATTTCACGCACGACCGGCTCGAGCATCTTGATGCCGAGATGGCCGCCCCAGGGAAAGCGGCCGGGATCGTCGGGCAGCAGCGTGTCGACCACGATCTCCTTGTCGATGCGGCCGCGCACCAGCACGCCGTCACCACGCGCAAGCAGCGTCTGCATCGCCTCGTCGAGGTTGCCGAGCGTGGCGGACAGGCCCCACACCGCAGGCTGCGCTTGCGGGTGGGGCATTCCCGGACTTGCCGGCCCCCCACCGTCGACGCCCGCCCCGGGGCGGGGGACTTCCGCGCCCTGCGCGTTCCGCTCGCGCGCGAACCTGCGCAGGCGCGCAAGCGCCAGTTGCACCTGCACGCCGCGCTTGTTGCCGACCAGTTCGTGCCACTCGTCGACCACGACCATCGCAAGTCCGCCGAGCGCCGCGCGACAGTCGGTGCGGGTCATCAGCAGCGACAGGCTCTCGGGCGTGGTGACCAGTACCTCGGGAAGGCGGACGCTCTGCCGGGCACGTTCGGCCGACTCGGTGTCGCCGGTGCGCACCCCGACCCGCCAGTCGAGCCCGAGCGAGGCAAGCGGAGCCTCGAGCGCGCGCGCGGTATCGGCCGACAGCGCGCGCATCGGCGTGACCCACAGCAGCCGCAGCCCGCCGCCGGCGATCTCTCCGGCCAGCGCGCGGTTCAGGAGCGCGAAATACACCGCGTAGGTCTTGCCGGACCCGGTCGTCGCGTGCAGCAGGCCGGATCGCCCCGCCGCAACGTGCTCCCACACTTCGCGCTGGAACTCGAACGGCCGCCAGCGGTGGGCGGCGAACCAGGCCTCTGCGCTCGGCAGCGCCAGCTGCAGTGGCGCGGCCCCGAGCCGAGCCAGCCGGCCCGGCGCTGGCGCTTCGGTCAGCGCCAGTCGCGCCGCCCGTGCCTGGCGGGCACGCAGCGCACGCAACTGCGTACCGACATTGGGGCCGGGCGGGAGGCGACGCATCGGAAACCAAAAAAAGAACGCCGCCCGCAGGCGGCGTTCGGAACGGGTAACGCGAGACTACTTGATGTCGAGGATCTTCATCGCCTTGGCCAGCGTGTCGACCGCTTCCTGGTGCTTGCCGGCCTTGTGGTAGGTCTCGCCTTCGGCGCGGTACTTCTTCACCTCGCTCATCTGCGCGGCAGACAGCTTCGGGTTCTTGGCGAGCGCCTCGTCGATCTTCTTCATGTCGGCGGGGCAGTGGAAGGCAAAGGCAGCGCTCGACACCAGCAGCGCGCCGGCGGCAGCCAGAAGGTGCAGTTTCATAACAGTCTCCTTGTTTTGGGTTGAACCCGCCCGACAAACACCCGGGCGCGCCGTTTTAATCCCCGGCCGGGAGATTTTCAATAGTTCAGCCCCCGCGCCAGCACGACCGTCGCCAGCCGCACCACGCCGAAGGCTATCCAGTTGAACGCCCGCTCGAACAGGCCGCGCCTCGCGTAGACCTCCGGCCGCACCCGGTCGGCATCCCGTTCGATCGCCTGCAGCAGCACCGCCTCAAGCCGTTGCGCAAAGCGGGTGTCATGCACGACCACGTTCGCTTCCCGCGCCAGCAGCAGGGAATAGGGATCGATGTTGCTGGAGCCGACGGTTGCCCAGCGGCCGTCGACGACGCCGACCTTCGCATGCAGGTAGGCCGGGCGGTACTCGTAGATCTCGATCCCGCCCGCGAGCAGCTGCCCGAACAGCGCGCGCTCAGCGTAGTGCTGGATCGCGTACTCGACGCGCCCCTGCAACAGCAGCCGTACCCGCACGCCGCGGCGCACTGCATCGAGCAGTGCCGCGCGGACCCGGCGCCCCGGCAGGAAATACGCGCTGGCCAGCACGATCTCCTCGCGTGCGGCGCCGATCGCTTCCAGGTACGCGCGTTCGATCGTGCGGCGATGGCGCAGGTTGTCGCGCAGCAGGAAGGATGCCGCGACGCCCCCGGGGATCGCGGCAACCCGGGGTTGCGTGTCGATGCGAGGACGCGGCCCGGTCGCCGCGGTGGACCGCACGATCGACAGGATCCACCACAGCTGCCGCACCGCCAGCGCGACCGGTGCCACGATCGGTCCTTCGCACGCGACCGCAAAATCGAAGCGCGGGCCGATGCGGCCGCGCTCCGAGGGCGGCACGTTGTGGTCGTCGATGATGTTGATTCCGCCGACGAACGCAATGCGGTCGTCGATCACCGCGATCTTGCGGTGCAGCCGCCGCAGCAGCTTGCGCTCCAGCCGCCACCAGCGTTCCGGCCGGAAGATGCGCACCTCCGCGCCCTGCGCCCCAAGCTCGCCGACGAGGCGCCGCGCGTAGTCGCCGCCGCCGAACCCGTCGATCAGCACGCGCACCTGCACGCCGCGCGACGCAGCCGCCGCGAGCGCATCGGTGACGCGGTGGCCGATGTTGTCGTCGGCGTAGATGTACGTCTCGAGGTGGATCGAGACGCGGGCATCCTCGATCGCGGCCAGCAGCGCCGGGAAGTATTCCTCGCCGGTCACCAGCAGCTGCATCCGGTTGCCGGCAAAGACGACCGGTTTCGGCACCAGGCCGAAGCTCCGGCCGCCTTCGTGCAGCGGCTCGACGAAGCGCGGCGCGCGGCTCACCGTATCACGAGTTCCGCGATCAGCGGCGCGTGGTCCGAGCGGCGCGCCCATGTCAGACCTTTCGGCACCTGCATGCCGGCGATGCGGAGGCCGCGAACATAGATGCGGTCGAGCGTCAGCACGGGTGCAAAGCTCGGGAACGTGCGCGCCATCGGCTGCACCGCGCGCGCGTCGCGCCATGGCAGCAGGCGGTCGAGCACGGTGCGCCGGGGAGGCACCTGCGCCACCGCCACTTCGTCCACACCCAGCCGCCCCCGCAGCACCGCGTCGACGCGGCGCTGCCAGTCGTTGAAGTCGCCGGCGATGATCAGCGGCGACTTCTTCGGGATCTCGCGCTCGACGAACGCGGCAAGCTGATCGGCCTGCCGCAGGCGGCTGCGCTTGATCAGCCCGAAATGCACGCAGATCAGGTGCACGTCGGCCGGCCGCGTCTTGCCCTTTGCCACGCGCGCCACCGCGTGCAACATGCCGCGCTTCTCGAGCGCGTGGTCGGAGATGTCGTGGTTGGTCGAGTTCCCGATCGGATAGCGCGACAGGATCGCGTTGCCGTGGTGTCCGTGCGGATACACCGCATTCTTGCCGTAGGCGAGGTGGTCATAGCCGGCGCTCGCCAGGTAAACGAGCTGGCTCGTCGTCGGATAGTTGGCGTGGTGGCGCAGCCGCTCGTTCTGATCCTGCACCTCCTGCAGGAACACGATATCGGCGTCGATCGCGTGCAGCGCCATCCGCACATCGTGGATGCGCGGCACGCGGCGGATGCCGGTGACGCCCTTGTGGATGTTGTAGGTCGCGACGCGCAGTTTCATGGTGATGCTTACGATACCGTTTCGACCGTAACGCGAGGTTGACGTTTTCCGGGAGTTGCCATCGATGCGCGTGGACCGCCGTACCCTGCTCAGACTGGCGATGGCCGCCTGCGTGCCGGCCTGGACGAGCCGGCGTCCGCTCGCGCAGCCGCGCATCGTCGACGACCCTTTCCCGCTCGGCGTGGCCAGCGGTCCGGCCGAGCGCGGCGTGGTGCTCTGGACGCGCGTGGCGCCTGGGCTCACGGCGCAGATCGCGCGCCTGTCCGGCCTCGACGTCGAACGCTATGTCGCCGCGCGCGCCGAAGAATTGCACCGCCCGGCCCCAGTCTTCGAAGTGCGCTGGGAGATCGCCGACGAGGACGGCTTCCGTCGGGTGGTCCGGCGCGGCAGCGCACCGGCCCTGCCCGAGCTGGCAAACAGCGTGCACGTGGAAATCGACGACCTGCCGCCGTCGCGCTGGTACTGGTACCGGTTCATGCTCGGCGACGCCACGAGCACGGTCGGGCGGGTACGTACTCCCGATGCGGCCGACACGGCGCGCGAGCGGATGCGCTTCGCGCTCGCGTCGTGCCAGCAGTACGAATACGGCTACTTCGGCGCGTACTCGCACATGCGCGCCGACGATCCGGAGCTCGTGCTCTTCGTCGGCGATTACATCTACGAGGGCGGCCCGAACGCAAGGCGTTTTCGCCCGCATCCCTTCCCTTCGGCTCGCACCCTGTTCGACTACCGGTTGCGCCATGCGCTGTACCGCCTCGATCCCGACCTGCAGGCGATGCACGCGCACTGTCCGTGGCTGGTCACCTGGGACGACCACGAGGTGTCGAACGACTATGCGGGCGACGTCGGCGAGGACCCTGCCATCGACGGGCACGCGCGGCGGCTCGCCGCCTACCAGGCCTACTACGAGCATCTGCCGCTGCCGGTTTCTGCACTGGTCGAGCGCTTTGCGCAGCTGCGCCTGTACCGCACGCAACGTGCCGCCTCGCTCGCCTCGTTCTTCGTGCTCGATGACCGCCAGTACCGCGACCGGCAGCCGTGCCAGCCCGAGGGCCGCGGCGGCTCGACGGTGGTCGACGACGACGCGTGCCCGCAGCGACACGATCCGCACCGCACGCTGCTCGGCCGGCCGCAGATGCAGTGGCTGCAACGACAACTCGACGACAGCCGCGCGCGCTGGAACCTCGTCGTGCAGCAGACGCTGTTTTCGCCGCTGAACCGCGTCGCCGGCGGCGCGCGCTACTGGACCGATGGCTGGGACGGCTACCCGGCCGAGCGCGAACGCGTGCTCGCCGCGCTGGCTCGCAGCGGCGTGCGCAACCCGGTGCTGCTGGGCGGCGATGTGCATGCCAACTGGGTGTGCGACGTGAAGCGCGACTTCGCCGACCCCCGCTCGCCGGTGATCGCCACCGAGTTCTGCGGCACCAGCATCTCGGCGGCGTCGGGATGGGATGCGGCGCGCACCGCGCGCGTCGCCGCGATCAATCCGCACGTGCGGTTTGCGGAAAGCGAAAGCCGCGGCTACCTGATCGGCGACCTCGATCCAGGCAGACTGCGCGCGCGGCTGCGCGTGGTCGACGACGTCCGGCGCAGGAGTCCGGCGATTTCAACGCTCGCCGAGTTCGAGGTCGGCGACGGGCACGCCGGCGCCCGGCGCGTCTGACGCGCCGTCCGGCGCGCGCTCGAAGTAGCGGTCGATCAGCAACGGATCGTCGAAGTGCCGCCGGCCGACGAAGGCGGTCGCATGGTGGCCCCACTGCCGCATCTGCCCCGCGCTTTCGATGCCCATCGGCCAGAACAGGAAGCGCTCCGGCCGCTCGCTGCCCGCGATCAGTCCATCCGGGCCGTACACGCTTCGGGTGCCGCCGGCGGGCAAAGGAAGCCTGCGCAGCTCGTTCTCGTCGCGGATCGGATAACGGGTCGCCGCCGCCGCGACGCGATCCGGCTCGACGTCGATCCCCGACAGGTAATGCGTGCGGGACGCGACGTGCAGCACCACGTGCTCGCCGTCCCGTGGCGCCACGATCGTCTGCGGCGCGAACATCGATTCATCCACCGATGCCGGCTGCGGCCGCGCGCGCACGCGCTCGGTCGGAAAGAACAGGTGATAGCAGCCGCAGGGATGGATCGAGTCGTAGACCAGCGGTCGGAATTCGTCGTCGAGCGTCACGCGCCAGACGATCCCGTCGAGTGCGCCTGCGAGCAGGTCGAATGATCCAGCGGGCGGCCGCGCCGGGAACCAGAACGTGTAGACGAGCTGCGGCACGATCCGGTCGGCAAGCCGCGCGAACACCACGCGCGCGTAGGCAACCGGTGCCCGCGTATCGACGCCGACCCGCATCGCACCCCGCGTGTCGCGCCAGACCAGGCTGCCGAGGCGGTCGTCGTCGGTGGCGGTATCGACGACCAGCCGCGGCGCGTTTCGCTGCAGCAGCTCGGCCCACTCGGCGCGCGACCGCAGCGGCAACTGGAAGGCGGCCGACCGCGGAACCTGCGGCAGTGACACGACGGCCGCCGGCGCGTAGCGGATGGAGGGCAACCGTTCCGCGGCTGGCGCAGCGAAGGTGGCGCGCGTTTCATCGTGCCAGCGGCGGATGCCGGCGGCGAAGACCAGCCGCGTCAGCGGATACAGCCCGAGCGCGCGCATCGCCAGCGAATAGTCGTCCGGCACGTGCGCCGCCGCGCGCAAGTCGGCCAGGCGGCCCCTGTCGGTCACGGCCAGCAGATCGCGGCAGGCATCGAGCGCCGCCGGCTGCGGCAGCTTCGCATCGGCGGCATTGCCCAGTTCGACCGCACGCGCATCGCGGTCGAGCCTTGCCATCAGCTCGCTCCACGGCGCAAAGCCATTGGGCAGCGCGACGGCACGATCGCCCAGGCTTTCGACGAAGCGGTCCACGCGCAGGTACGGGAAGCCGGGCACGCGCGGCGCCAACGCATCGCGCGTGCCGGCACGATCGATCGTCGCGTCGGTGTCGCGAAACAGCCGCGCGCAGTCGCCGACCTCGTCGCGACGTGCCAGATGGTCGCGCATCGGTTCGCCCGCGTACGGATCGACGGTCGCGCAGCCGGCGGCCAGCAACACGACCAATGCGGCGAGCAGTGCTTTCATCGCATCCCGCGCGTGTCGTCGATGGCGGCGCGCCGCTCGATCTCGGCCAGCATCGCCTCGAACTGCGTGCGCACCGTCCGGCGCAGCGCCAGCTCGCCGATGATAGGCGGCAGTGCGAAGCGCGGAACGATGCGGGCGACATAGCGCAGGCGTACACCGTCGCCGGCCGCCGCGAGTTCGTAGCGGCCTTCGAAGGATTCGAGGTGAGCCGCGTCGTCCCCGCCCGCCGGGACCGCGTGTGCGTCGACGCGGGTCGGTGGCTGCTGCACGACGTACATGCGCACGGTGACCGGCTGCGTAAAGACGAGCCAGCGGAATTCGCCGCGCTGCTCGAGCAGCAGCCGCTCGACGCCGTCGGACCGCGAACGCCGCAGAACACGTACCGACGCGATGCCGGGCACGAACTGCGGCAGGCGCTCGTATTCGGTCAGCGTGCGCCAGGCGACGGCAACGCTTGCGTGCGCCTGCGCGATCGCCTCGACGTCGAACTCGCTGCCATGACGGGTGACGTCGACCGTTGCCGCGCCGACCGCCGCGCTCGCGCTAGCCGCGAGCGCCGCCAACGCGATCCGCCAGCAGGCGAATCGCCTGCGCGTTGGTCCACGAGAAGCAGTGATCGGCCGCGTCGCGCCAGGGCAGCCAGACGAAGGACAGGTGTTCCCGGGGCGCAAGCCGCGGCCCGAAGCGGTCGGCAACGCGAAGTCCGAACACATGTTCCGTGTTGTGTGTGACGCCCGGCGCGTAGCGGCGCCGCCAGTGCGGGTAGATCGAATAGCGATGGGTCAGCCGCCAGTCTTCGAAATCCGACGGCACGACGGCGAGGCCAGTTTCCTCGCCTACCTCGCGTGAACACGTTTGGGCCAGCGGTTCATCCATGGTCGCGCGGCTGCCGGTCACGGATTGCCAGAATCCGGGATGGTCCGCCCGTTCCAGCAGCAGCACGTCGAGCGCCGGCGTGTAGATGACGACGAGGATGGATTCGGGGACTTTGAAGGGCGGTTGTCCGTTCCCCGTTGCTGGTTGTTCGTCGGTCGTCATCGTGCGAGGGACTCAACCGACAACGAGAACGGCAGTCCGTTCCCCTTCATTGGTTGTTCGTTGTTCGTTGTTCGTTGCTCGTTGCTGGTTGCTCGTCGGTCGTCATCGTGCGCGGGGCTCAACCGACAACCGACAGCGGACAACCGACAACCAGCTACTCGCCCGCTGGCACCGGATTGCGCAGCCGGATGTGCAGCTCGCGCAGCTGCTTCTCGTCGACCGGGCTGGGCGCCTGGGTCAGCAGGCACTGCGCGCGCTGCGTCTTCGGGAACGCGATCACGTCGCGGATCGATTCGGCGCCGGCCATCATCGTGACGATTCGGTCCAGCCCGAACGCGATGCCGCCGTGCGGCGGTGCACCGTACTGCAACGCGTCGAGCAGGAAGCCGAACTTCGCGCGCGCCTCCTCGGGCCCGATCTTCAGCGCGCGGAACACCTTGCTCTGCACGTCCTCGCGATGGATCCGCACCGAGCCGCCCCCGATCTCCCAGCCGTTCAGCGCCATGTCGTACGCCTTCGCCAGGCACTTGCTGGGATCGGTCTCGAGAAAGTCGAGATGCTCGTCCTTCGGGCTGGTGAACGGATGGTGCGCGGCCACGTAACGCTGCTCCTCCTCGTCGAACTCGAACATCGGGAAGTCGATCACCCACAGCGGACGCCAGCCGGCCTCGGACAGCCCGTGCTTCTTGCCGAATTCGCTGTGGCCGATCTTGGTGCGCAGAGCGCCCATGCTGTCGGCGACGATCTTGGCGCGGTCGGCGCCGAAGAAGACCAGGTCGCCGTCCTGCGCCCCGGTGCGCTGGAGGATCGCCGCGAGCGCCGCGTCGTGCAGGTTCTTCACGATCGGGCCCTGCAATCCGTCGCGGGCCCTCGCCTTCTCGTTGACCTTGACGTACGCGAGTCCCTTGGCGCCGTAGATCTTCACGAACTCGGTGTACGCATCGATCTCGGATCGGGGCATCTCTCCCCCGCGCGGAATCCGCAGCGCCGCGACTCTGCCGTCCTTCATCTCGGCCGCGCTGCGGAACACCTTGAACTCGACGTCGCGCACCGCGTCGGTAAGTTCGGTCAGCTCGAGTTTCACGCGCAGGTCGGGCTTGTCGGAGCCGTAGCGGCTCATCGCCTCCGTGTAGGTCATCACCGGGAACGGCTTCGGCAGCGCGACCTGCATCGTCTCGGCGAACACGACGCGGATCATCTCTTCCATGATCGCGCGGATCTCCTGCTCGGACAGGAACGAAGTCTCGATGTCGATCTGCGTGAACTCGGGCTGCCGGTCAGCCCGCAGGTCCTCGTCGCGGAAGCACTTGACGATCTGGTAGTAGCGGTCGAAGCCGGCGATCATCAGGAGCTGCTTGAACAGCTGGGGCGACTGCGGCAGCGCGTAGAACATGCCGTCGTGCACGCGCGACGGCACCAGGTAGTCGCGCGCGCCTTCCGGCGTGCTCCTCGTGAGCATCGGCGTCTCGATGTCGATGAAGCCCGCCGCATCGAGGAACTTGCGAACCGCCATCGTGACGCGGTAGCGCAGCCTCAGGTTGTTCTGCATCGGGATGCGGCGCAGGTCGAGCACGCGGTGCGTCAGGCGCGTGGACTCGGACAGGTCTTCGTCGTCGAGCTGGAACGGCACCGAGACCGACGGGTTCAGGATCTCGAGCCGTGTGCACAGCACCTCGACCTGGCCTGAGACGAGATTCGGGTTCGCCGTGCCCTCGGGCCGCTGGCGAACCTGCCCGATGACTTTCAGGCAGAACTCATTGCGTACCTTTTCCGCCTGCGCGAAGACCTCCGGTTGCTCGGGGTCGCAGACCACCTGCACCAGGCCTTCGCGGTCGCGCAGGTCGATGAAGATGATGCCGCCGTGGTCGCGACGACGATGCGCCCAGCCGAACAGGGTGACCGACTGGCCGATGAACCTGGTGTCGACCAGGCCGCAATACTCGGTACGCATGGATGCTCCGGATGAAATCAACGGTTATACGAGGTCGCGCCGTGGGCGGACGAGCCCGGCGTTTCGCGAATCAGGGCCGCCGGCCGCATTGAGGCCGCCGTGCCTGGCGTCACCACGCCGAGCGAGACGTGGAACTTGAGCGCGTCGTCGACGCTGACGTCGACCTCGCGCACGCGCTCGGCTTGCATAAGCAGCACATACCCCGAGGTCGGGTTCGGCGCGGTCGGCACGTAGACGGTAACGAGATCGCCCGCCAGGTGGTTGCGCATCGGTGCGCTCGGCTCGCCGACAATGAACGCCAGTGTCCACTGCCCGGGCTGCGGAAATTCGACCAGCACGACCTTGCGGAAGGCGTTGCCCTTGGGCGACAGCATCGTGTCCGACACCTGCTTCACGCTCGCGTAGATCGAACGCACGATCGGAATGCGGCCCAGCAGCCCCTCCCACCAGTGCAGCAGGCGCCGGCCGACGAAATTGCGCCCAAGGATGCCGGTGCCCACCACCACGACGAACGCGAGCAGAGCGCCAAGCCCCGGAATGCGGAATCCGAACAGGACCTCGGGCCGCCATGCCAGCGGCAGCAGCAGCAGCGTCCGATCCATCCAGCCGATGAGGGTGTCGAGGATCAGCAGGGTGATCGCGAGCGGCACCCAGATCAGCAGGCCGGTGATCAGGTACTTCTTCATCGAGGGAGGGTGCCCGGGGTCGGAAACAAAAAGCCGCGGCAGGTGCCGCGGCCCGCATTGGAACACGTTGCGGTCATGTGCAGGCGGCGCAGCCGCCGGCGCCGCAAGCGGCCGCGGGTGCGGGCTTGTTCTCGGTGGCCGGCGCGGTATCGGCCTTGGTGTCGGTCTTGGTCTCGGTCTTGCCGTCGGTCCTGGTCTCCGTCTTGCCGTCGGTGCTGGTGTCGGACTTCTTGCCGGAGCCGTTCTTGAAGTCGGTTGCGTACCAGCCGTTGCCCTTCAGCTGGAAGCCGGCCGCCGTCAGTTGCTTGGAGAACGTCGCCGCGCCGCATGCCGTGCAGACCGTCAAGGGCGCGTCGGAAACCTTCTGCAGGACGTCCTGCGCGTGTCCGCAGGACGAACACTTGTAGGCATAGATCGGCATGGGTCCCTCGCGATTCGTAACTGGCTGAATTATAAGGGTCGCGATCGCGACCTGCGCAGGCAGATGGGGACCGGCGCGAGGCAGTTCAAGTCGTATGGCGGCCGGCGCCCGCCTTGGACATCCCAATGCGGCTGCTGCAAACTGCGCGGCTCAAAAAGGAGGAGTCGGGCATGGCCACCAGGAAGAGCGCACCGTCGGCCGGGCAGATCGCCGCCCTGAACGCGGTCGAAAACGCGCCGCTGCAAAAGGTAAAAGTCGCGGTCAGCGACATCGACGGTGTCTTGCGCGGCAAATACCTGCACAAGGACAAGTTCATGTCGGCGGCCGAGGGCGGCTTCGGCTTCTGCGACGTCGTGTTCGGCTGGGACATCAACGACGCCTGCTACGACAACACCAGGCTGACCGGCTGGCACCACGGCTTTCCGGACGCATTGGCGCGGCTCGATCTTTCGACGATGCGCAACGTGCCGTGGGACGGGGGCATCCCGTTCTTTCTCGGCGAGTTCGTCAACGCGGACGGCTCGCCCCACCCGCTGTGCCCGCGGCAGGTGCTCAAGCGCGTGCTGAAGCGCGCGGACAAGCTCGGCGTGATCCCGATGTGCGGGCTGGAGTTCGAGTGGTTCAATTTCCGCGAGACGCCCCAGAGCTGGGCCGAGAAGAAGGGCGTCAACCCGACGCCGCTCACGCCGGGCATGTTCGGCTATTCGCTGCTGCGCGCGAACGAGAACCGCGAATATTTCAACGCGCTGCTCGACGACCTGCTCGCGTTCCGCGTGCCGATCGAGGGGCTGCACACCGAGACCGGCCCCGGCGTGTACGAGGCGGCGATCCAGTTCTCCGAGGCGCTCGAAGCCGCCGACCGCGCGATCCTGTTCAAGACCGGCGCCAAGGAGATCGGCAAGCGCTTCGGGATCATGCCGAGCTTCATGGCCAAGTGGAACGCGCAGTACCCGGGCTGCAGCGGGCACCTGCACCAGTCGCTGTCCGACGGCAAGAAGAACCTGTTCTTCGATCCGAAGGGGCGGCACGGCATGAGCAAGCTCTTCGAGAGCTATCTCGCCGGGCAGATCGCGGTGGCGATGGAGTTCGCGCCGATGTTCTGGCCGACGATCAACAGCTACAAGCGGCTGGTCGACGGCTTCTGGGCTCCGGTGAAGCCGACCTGGGGCATCGACAACCGCACCGCGAGCTTCCGCGTGATCCCCGGCTCGCCCAAGAGCACGCGGCTGGAGACGCGCTGCCCGGGCAGCGACATCAATCCGTACCTCGCGGTCGCCGCACTCGTCGCCGCCGGGCTGCACGGCGTGGAGCGAGGCCTCAAGCTCACCGCCAAGCCGATCACCGGCACCAACATCGGCGCCGAGAACATCCCGCGCGCGCCGCGCTCACTCGCCGCGACGGCCGAGATCTTCAAGAAGAGCCGGGTCGCGCGCGACTGGCTGGGCGACGACTTCGTCGAGCATTTCGCGCTGACGCGCGAGTGGGAGTGGCGGCAGTGGCAGGACGGGGTGACGGACTGGGAGCTGAAGAGGTACTTCGAGATCGTGTGAGTTCTCGCTGCCGACTGATGGCCGAGTTCGGCCATTCCGGCGCTTCATTCGCGCGTAACCAGCCGTCGGCAACGACGGGCGGCGAAGTGGAGATGTCACCGCTCGACTCGTCCACATCGCTCGCCGGTCTTTGCCTCTCGAACTGGTCCGCGCATCGGCGACCCGAGCGCCTGCGTTGCGCGTTGCGACGACCTCCGCACCCGCAGGGAAGAGAAGATCGACGCGTCAAAATTCGTGGTGTCGATCGGTGGTATCGAGCGCAGGACGCCGAGTTCTTTGCCGCGATTCGCCAGGGGCATGAGCCGCGTGCCAGCATGGCGCAGGTCCGGCCCTGCTACCCTATTCTTCAAGAACTCGAGCGACAACTGATCGCCTGAGATGCACACCGGCGGCGGGCGACGCCAAAGAGAAATCGCTATGAATTCCATCATCGCTTGGGGCAGCCTGGGATTGAGCGTGTTGCTGATCCTGGCCTACGAGATTCATGCCCATCAGGTCAGCAAGCGCGACCCGACGCATCAGGCCCGCTTCGTCAATGCGCATATGCGCAGGGCGTGGGTCCAGGCGATGTCGGCGCAGCCCGGCTTCGAAATCGTCGCGGTGCAGGCCCTGCGCAATTCGCTGATGTCAGCCACCGTCGTCGCGTCCACCTCGGCGCTGGCGCTGATGGCAAGCCTGACGCTCGGCGGCGCGTCGTTGACTGCCGGGCTGTCGCATCCGTCGAGCGAGAGCATGACGCTGCTGCATGTTCTGCTCGGTGCCACGACCGTGGGTGTGCTGTTCGCCAGCTATGTCTGCTCGGCGATGTCGATGCGCTATTACGGCAACTCGACCCAGGTGATGTCGATGCCGGTCGCGAGCGCCGAGCGGCAGCGGCTCAACCCGTTGGCCACGGACTACATTCAACGTGCCGGTCGCCTGTACAGCTGGGCGCTGCGGCTGTTCTTGATGGTGGTCCCCATGGTGATCGGTTTCGTGCATCCGTTGGCGCTCGTGCCGGCAACGGTGGCATTGCTGGTCGCGCTGCACTTTTTCGACCGACCCACTCCGGTCGAACTCGCCTGACCGCGGCTCGGATCGCCGCACTTGCGCGGACCTTCCACGTCGGTCCGCTCGGAGTCAGCCCGGACGGTTCCGGCCGCATGAATTTCATCCTTTCCGGTCGCCTACTGACGCTGGCCGCGCGCTGAGCGCAGTACCTCGGCCTCGGGCCGCTGCAGCAGTTCGCGCAGCGGCGGCGGTGCAAAGTGGCGCGGCACCGTGATGGCGTAGAAGTACTCGTACAGGTCGGGCACCACGGCGTACTCGACGAGGCTGCCGCCGCGCAGCTCATCCTGCACGACGACGCTGGGTACCAGCGCCACGCCGCCCGCGTCGCGCGCGAGCAGGCGCAGCAGCGCCATGTCGTCGACCTCGGCGCGCAGTCGGTAGCGGACGCCCAGCTGCTCGCATAGCAGGTCGAACGCGCCGCGAATGTCGCTGTCGCGCCCGGGCAGCAGCAGCGGCACATGCGCGAGGTCGTCGGGAAAGCGGAACCCCTTGCGCTTCGGCCGCGGACGGCCGACCAGGCTCACCGGCTGGCGCGCGATCCGCCGGCAGCGCCAGGCCTCGTCGGCGCTGCCCTGCACACGCCGGTTCGACAGGATCAGGTCCAGCGTATGGACGCGCAGCCGCGTCAGCAGGTCGGCCAGGCCGCCCGACTGCAGAAACAGCTCGACGTCGTCGCGCTTGAGCAGCGGGGCGAGGAAGTTTTCCTGGAAGTTGCGCGACAGCGTGGCTACGGCGCCGATGCGCAGCACCTGCCGCTGCGCGCGCCGCCCCTCGCGCAGCAATGCCAGCAGCTCGTTGCCCGATGCGAAGATCGAGTCGGCATAGCTCAGCGCCAACCGTCCTGCTTCGGTCAGGTGCAGCGAGCGGCCCTGGCGGTTAAACAGGGCATGGCCGAGCTGGTCCTCGAGCTGCCGGATCTGCGTCGACAGCGCCGACTGCGACACGTGCAGCCGCGCTGCGGCGCGCGTGAGGTTGCCCTCCTTGGCAACGGCCCAGAAATAGTGCAGGTGGTGGTAGTTCAGGCGTGCCATCGGTGCTCTTTCGTTCTCTTTTCGTGAATGAAATGACGAGAAGAATGAATTTTACGGATGGCTCGTCCGTGGGCAAAGTGGCGGCCTCGCAGCGATACGCGTCAGGCGGCCGCCCATGTCGATCTCTCCGAACGAACTCCCGGTGGCCCCGGCCTGGCAGGCCGCGCTGGGTCTCGCGCCGGCAGTGGCCGCCGCGCTCGGCGCGCTGCTCGCCTCGCGTGCCGATGCCGTGGC
>JBLMYK010000336.1:0-12442 GCA_050258235.1 Gemmatimonadota bacterium
CCGCTCGGCTTTTCGCCGACCGGCGAGGCGTTCAACCTGACGATGGAAGACGTCGCTACCAGCATCGCGATCGCGCTGAAGGCGGACAAGCTCATCTTCGTCGCCGACATCGACGGCGTGCGCGACCGCGCGGGGCGGCTCCATCCCGAACTGTCGCTGGCGCAGGCCGAGCGTCTGCTGGCCGATCAGGACGTCGACAGCGACGGCGCATTCAATCTCCGCTTCGTGGTGCGTGCGTGCCGCGGCGGCGTCGACCGCGCGCACGTCATCCCGTATGCGCTCGACGGCGGCGTGCTGGTGGAACTGTTCACGCACGACGGGGTCGGCACGATGATCGCGTCCGAAGACATCGAATCGATGCGCGAGGCCACCGTCGAGGATGTCGGCGGAGTGCTGAAGCTGCTCGAGCCGCTGGAAGCGGACGGCACGCTGGTCAAGCGCCCGCGCGAACTGATCGAGCGCGAGATCGAGCGCTTCACGGTGCTGGAGCACGACGGCGTGATCTACGGCTGCGCGGCGCTGTATCCGTTTGCCGAATCGCGGATGGGCGAGATGGCCGCCGTCACCGTGCATCCCGCGTATCAGAATTACGGCGACGGCGAGCGGCTGATGAAGCGTATCGAGGCGCGCGCCCGCGCGGCAGGACTCACGAAGCTCTTCGTGCTGACCACGCGCACCAGCCACTGGTTCCTGAAGCGCGGCTTTGCGCTGGCGGGCGTCGACGAACTGCCGATCGAGCGCCAGCGACTGTACAACTGGCAGCGTCGTTCACAGGTTTTGATCAAGACACTTTGACACTGGAGCAGCACATGGCACGAATGATCCACTGCGTGAAACTCGGCAAGGAGGCCGAGGGACTCGACTTTCCGCCGGTCCCGGGCGAGCTCGGCAAGAAGCTGTGGCAAAGCGTGTCCAAGGAGGCCTGGGCCGCCTGGCAGAAGCACCAGACGATGCTCGTCAACGAGAACCGCCTGAATCTCGCCGACGCGCGCGCGCGCAAGTATCTGCTGACCCAGATGGAGAAGTACTTTTTCGGCGAAGGGGCCGACCAGCCGTCGGGGTACGTGCCGCCGAAGGCTGGCTGATCGGCATCGAAGATGAAGTTCGGCATCGGCCAGGCGATCAAGCGGCGCGAGGACGACCGGCTGCTGACCGGAGCGGGCCGGTTCGTCGATGACCTGACGTTTCCCGGCGAGTTGCATCTCGTGTTCGTACGCTCGCCGCACGCGCATGCGCGCATTCGCTCGATCGACGCCAGCGAAGCGAAGTCGATCGGAGGCGTGGCGGCGGTGTTCCTCGGTGCGGATCTCGTGGCCGACCGCGTGGGCGCGTTCCCCGGCAACCCGGCCCTGAAGAATGCCGCTGGCAGGCCGATGAGCGGGCCGCCGCTGTATCCGCTCGCCACCGATGTCGTTCGCTTCGTCGGACAGGCCGTGGTGGCGGTGGCCGCGACCTCGCGCCCCATTGCGCAGCGCGCCGCCGATTCGATCGTCGTCGATTATGAGCCGCTCGATGCAGTCGTCACCCTCGAGCGCGCGCTCGCGCCCGACGCGCCGCAGTTGTGGGCCGATGCTCCCGGGAACGTGGCCGCGGTGTCGAAGTGGGGCGACGAGGAGGCATGCAACAGCGCGTTCGCGCGCTCGGCGCACGTCACGCGGCTGTCGCTGCACAACCAGCGCCTGTCGCCGGTGACGCTGGAGCCGCGCGCCGGGGCTGCGGTGTTCGATGCCGCGAGCGGCCGCCTGACCGTCCATGCGAGTTCGCAGAATCCGGCCGGCATGCAGAAGACGCTGGCGGGTGTGCTCGGCGTTGCGCCCGAGCAGGTGCGGGTCCGCGTCGGTGACGTCGGCGGCGGCTTCGGCCTGAAGGCGATGACGCCGCCCGAGGACGTCGTGTGCGCGTACGCGGCACGCAAGCTCGGACGGCCGGTGCGCTGGCGCGCCTCGCGGCTCGAGGATTTCCAGGCTGCCGCGCACGGGCGCGACCAGAGGAGCGACGCGGAACTCGCGCTCGACCGCGACGGCAGAATCCTCGGCCTGCGCGTGCGCATCGACGGCAACATCGGCGCATACGCGTACGGGGCGGGCGCGATCATCAGCCTTGCGATCGGGCCGAAGGTGATCACGGGCGTGTACCACGTGCCCGCGCTCGACCTGCGCGCGCAGGCCGTGCTGACGAACACGAACATCGTGTCCGCTTATCGCGGCGCCGGCCGGCCGGAGGCCATCTTCCTGATCGAGCGGCTGATGGACCGGGCCGCCGCGGAACTGAAGCTAGATCCGGCCGAACTGCGCCGGCGCAACCTGATCCAGCCGTCGCAGATGCCTTATCGGACGCCGATGGGCGAGACATTCGACTGCGGCGACTTCCCGCATATCCTCGAGCTTGGGTTGAAGGAAGGCGACTGGAACGGTTTCGCCGAACGCCGGCGCGACGCCGCCGCGCGAGGAAGACTGCGCGGCCACGCCGTGTCGACCTTCCTCGAATGGACCGGCGCCATGCTCGAGGAATCGGTGCGGCTGCAGGTGGAGGCGGACGGCCGCGTGCGCGTGTTCACCGCGCTGCAGGCGATGGGTCAAGGCATCGAGACGAGCCTGCTGCAGGTCCTCGCCGACACGCTGCAGATCGATGCCGACCGCATCGAGATCGTGCAGGGCGACAGCGACGTCGCGCAGGGGTTCGGCAGCATGGCGAGCCGCTCGATCTACATCGGCGGCTCCGCGATGCTCACCGCGTCCAGGCAGGCGATCGAAACCGGCCGCGAACTCGCGGGCCAGGCGCTCGAGGCGCCGGCGCAGGACATCACGTACGAGGCAGGTCGCTTCCGTGTCGCCGGCACCGATCTCGCCATCGAGCTGGGCGAGCTCGCCGCGCGCCAGCCGCAGCGGCGCATTGCGATCGACACCCTGCAGAAGGTGGACGGACCGTCGTGGCCCAACAGCTGCCACGTTTGCGAAGTCGAGATCGACCCGGACACCGGTGTCACCGAAGTCGTGCGCTACGCCACGGTCGACGACGTCGGCCGCGTGATCAATCCGATGATCGTCGCCGGGCAGGTGCACGGTGGCATCGCGCAGGCGATCGGACAGGCGCTGCTCGAGCAGGTCGTCTATGACGAAGACGGCCAGCTGCTGACCGGATCCTTCATGGACTACGGCATTCCGCGCGCCGACGACGTGCCGGACTTCGACACGCACACCGACGAGTCCCAGCCGTGCACGATCAATCCGCTCGGCGCCAAGGGAGTGGGCGAACTCGGCAGCGTGGGCGCAACGCCGACCGTGATCAATGCAGTGCTCGACGCGTTGCGGCCACGCGGTGTCACCGACATCGCAATGCCGGCCACGCCGGAGCGTATCTGGCGCGCGCTGCGCGCCGCCCACGCTAGCTAGCCGCGGCGGCGGCGCCAGCAGCAATCACGATGTCGGGTCCGCTCGCCTTCGCGGCCTTGTGGCTGATCTTCGCGCGCGCCGGCAGCCGTTCGACGCGGCTGCCGTCAGCGGGAATACAACTGCCAGAACAGGGCGACGTCGAACGGCGCCCATGACGCGGTTCGCACCCCCGCACGCGCCAGGCCGCGCCGCACCCATTCGTTGCTGGTGAGCCAGGGCGAGTAGTGCCCGGTGCCTTCGAAGAACGCATCGGTCGCGAAGTAACCGGGATGATCGATGCGGATCACCCGCCCGTGCGCATCGCGCGCGAATCCAGCGCGAACGTAATCGACCAGTTCGCGGTACTGCGCGCTGCTGATATCGATTCGGGCCGATTTGTAGTCCTGGGGCCGCACCAGGTACTCGACGTGCATCGCCGCCGGGCCGCGGCCGCTGAGCGCACCGAGCGCGGTGCCCAGCCGCAGGTCCCGCCAGCGCGGCGTCTCGAGGTAGAACGCGCGGTCGCCCCAGCCGAATGCGATCCAGTTGAATCCCGCGAGCGTCGGCACGCGCCTGGCATCGACGATCGAAAGCAGCGGAAACTCACGCGACCAGTCGTACGGCCCACGCGCCGGGAACACGAACTCCGCATGGACTCCGTTGGTGCGGATGAAGACGGTGACGAGGTCCGTGTCCGCGGAGGCGGCGCGCTCGCGGCCGACCGGAATCACGCCGAGCACGAGCGCTGCGAGCAGGTACAGGAGCGGTGGTCCGGCCACCAGAAACGCCAGCATGCGAAGCACGCGACGCATGCCGGCGCCTCGCGGTCGGCCCGGCTGACGCGCTACGGCCGCCGCAGCTCGGCGACGCCATCCGGCGTACCGAGCAGCAGCACGTCGGCGCCCCGCGCCGCGAACAGGCCGTTGGTCACGACGCCGACGATCGCGTTGATGCGCGCCTCCAGCGCGACCGGATCGGCGATGCGCAGCCCGTGGACGTCGATGATCACGTTGCCGTTGTCGGTGACCACGCCTTCGCGCCACTTCGGCTGGCCGCCGAGGCGGGCGAGTTCGCGCATCACGTACGAGCGCGCCATCGGAATCACCTCGACCGGCAGCGGGAAACGGCCGAGCACGTCGACCCGCTTGCTCGCATCCGCGATGCAGACGAAGGTCTGCGCGACCGCAGCGACGATCTTCTCGCGCGTCAGCGCCGCACCGCCCCCTTTGATCATCGAGAAACCGGGATCGATCTCGTCGGCGCCGTCGATATACACGGGCAGGTCATCGACGTCATTCAAGTCGAGGATGCGCACGCCGTGGCCGGCCAACCGCCGGCTGCTCCGCTCGGAACTCGATACCGCGGCCGGCACGTGGATCTTCGCCGCCGCCAGCGCATCGATGAAAAGATCGACCGTCGAGCCGGTGCCGACTCCGAGCACTGCGCCCGGCCGCACGAATTTCAGCGCCGCCTGCGCGACGGCGCGCTTCAGTTCTTCCTGGGTTGCCACGGACGCCCCTCCTCCACCACGCACATGTTACCGAGGAGGGCGAGCGGCGTTCGCCCGCGACGCTAGCGCCGGCGCGTCTTCTTCGCCGTCGGCCGTGCCGAAGGCGCCTCGGGTGCCGCAGCGGAGCCGCCCGCCTTGAGCGCTTCCGACAGTCCGATCAGAACGCCGCTGGCGAGCGCGCCAAAGTTCTGCGCCAGTGCATGCGCGGCCTTCAGGCCCGCCTCGCGCTGCGCGCGCGCGGCCGCGCGGACCTGGTCGCCGTACTGCTCCATCATCGACATCACCTGCTGCCCGGTGGCGGTGCCGGCCTCCATCTTGTCGGCGAGCACGCCGGACCACTGCGACTTGACCTGCGCGCCGGCGCCGGCGGCGGTCTTCTTCACGGTGCCGATGAACTCGTCCTCGAGGCGCTCGATTTCGCTCAGCGCCTTTTTCAGATTCGAGTCGCGAAACTCGCGGTCGCCGGTGATCTGCGCCAGCGCAATGCGGCTCGCCTCGACCGCCTTCAGCAGCGCGTCATCCATGCCGGCGAACGCCTGGCCGAACGCCTTGTCGGCGTCGAGCTTGCCCTGCAGCGCGCCGATGTTCACGCCCTCGGTCACGCTCTTGACCACGCTCTTGATCTGATTCAGCGACAGTTCGCGCGACTGCAGCGCGCGCAGCGTCAGGTCGCGCACCGTGGTGCGCAGGCTTTCACCCTGAGCGACGGCTTGCGCCGTCATCTGCTTCAGCATCTCGTCCGGGTCGAGCATCGGCGTCATTGTCTTCTCCTTCTCGCAGGTAAGGGACGGCGCGCTCAGGATACAAATCCTCCGCCAAGCTGGCACGGCGGCGCGGCGTCGCCACCGCATTTGCGCGATCCGCGGCTCAGCGCTTCTTCGCCGGCGGCACGTCGGTGCAGGTGCCGTGCGCGACCTCAGCCGCCATGCCGAGCGATTCGCCCAGGGTCGGATGCGGATGGATCGTGCTTCCAATGTCGACCGCGTCCGCGCCCATCTCGATCGCCAGCGCGATCTCGCCGATCAGGTCGCCTGCGTGCGTGCCGACGATGCCGCCGCCGACGATGCGGTGGGTCTCGTCGTCGAACAGCAGCTTGGTGAAGCCCTCGTCGCGATTGTTGGCGATCGCACGACCCGACGCGCTCCACGGAAACAGGCCCTTTGTCACCTTGCGTCCGGACTTCTTCGCCTCGTCTTCGGTCAACCCGACCCAGGCGATTTCCGGGTCGGTGTACGCGACCGACGGAATCACCGTGGCGTCGAAGTACGACTTCATCCCCGCGGCCGCCTCTGCTGCGACGTGGCCTTCGTGCACCGCCTTGTGGGCGAGCATCGGCTGGCCGACGATGTCGCCGATCGCGAAGATGTGCGGCACGTTGGTGCGCATCTGCTTGTCGGTCGCGATGTAGCCGCGCGCGTCGACCGCCACCCCGGCGCGCTCGGCACCGATCTTGCCGCCGTTCGGGCTGCGGCCGACGGACAGCAGGATCATGTCGTAGAAATCGGGCTCGGCCGGCGCCTCGTCCCCTTCGAAGCTGACCAGCAGGCCTTCGGGCTTCGCCTCGACCCCGACCGTCTTCGTCCTGAGCATGATGCGGTCGAAGCGGCCGGCGTTCTTCTTCTGCCACACGCGCACCAGGTCGCGGTCGGGGCCGAGCATCAGGCCGTCGAGCATCTCGACCACGTCGATGCGGCTGCCCAAGGTCGAGTAGACGGTCGCCATTTCCAGACCGATGATGCCGCCGCCGATCACCAGCATCTTTTTCGGGATCTGCCCTAGTTCCAGCGCCCCGGTCGAATCGACGATGCGCGGATCGGCGGGAATGAACGGCAGCGTCACGGCCTGACTGCCGGCGGCGATGATCGCGTTGGCGAAGCGGATCGTCTTCGTGCCTCCGCCTGTCGCCACCGCGAGATGATGCGGATCGGCGAACGTGCCAACGCCCTGCATCACCGTCACCTTGCGCATCTTCGCCATCGATGCGAGGCCGCCGGTGAGCTTGCCGACCACCCTGTTCTTGTGCGCGCGCAGCTTGTCCAGGTCGATCACCGGCTTGCCATAGCTCACTCCGAGATCGGCGAAGTGCGCGGCCTCGTCCATCACCGCCGCCACGTGCAGCAGCGCCTTGGACGGAATGCAACCAACGTTCAGGCAAACGCCGCCCAGCGTCGGATAGCGCTCGATCAGCACCACGCGCTGGCCGAGATCCGCCGCGCGAAAGGCGGCCGAATAGCCGCCGGGACCGGCACCCAGTACCAGCACGTCGCAGTCGAGATCGGCGGTGCCGGAAAGGGACGCCGGCGCTGCGGCCGCCGCGGTAGGCGCCGGCGCTGCCGCGGTTGTCGCGGCGGGCGCCGCTTCAGGCGCCGGTTCGGGTGCCGGGGCAGCGGCTGCGGCCGCTTCCAGGACCAGGATCGCGGAGCCCTCGGAGACCTTGTCGCCGAGCTTCACGCGCATCTGCTGCACCGTGCCCGCCGCAGGCGATGGAATCTCCATCGAGGCCTTGTCGCTTTCGACCGTGATCAGCGACTGCTCCTTCGCCACCAAGTCGCCCGGCTTGACCAGGACCTCGATGATCTCGACGTCCTTGAAGTCGCCGATGTCGGGCACTTTCACTTCGATCGTCTGGCTCATGCCGTTTCCTCTTGGTTTTGTACCGCCGCCATCGGAAAGTCGAACACTCGCACCGGCAGCGCGGAGCTCTTGTCGAACTCGCAGCCGGCCATCACGCCGATCTCTGCGATCTGGCGCGCGCTGCCGCCGCGGTCGTACACCGCGTACATCGCGCCGAGCGCAAAGTTGCGTCCGGAGCCGATGCCCCAGAACTTGTCGAAACTGAAGACTTCACGATACGAATACACGCCGTAGATGCCGGATGCATTGGCGATCACCGCGGTGATCTGCGACGACTCGTAGGGATCGGATTCGTCTTCCTTCGGATTCAGGAAGTACTTCTCCTTCAGCAGCGCATGCAGCTTCTGGAAGGTGGCGAAGATCTCCATCCGGCCGCCTAGTCGGCAATCCGCACCCATTCCGCGCAGCGCGTCCGCCAGCACCGCGAAGTGCGCGGTGCTGCCCGCCAGTCCGATGTAGGAGTCGCCGACCGTGATGATCTTCTCGTTCACCTCGTAGCCGTGCGGCAGCCGGGTCTCGCCGAACGTCACCAGCGCGTCCGACGCGATCGCGATCTCGCGGTTCTTCTTGACGACGACGATGGTGGTCATGAAACCGTTGTCAGTTGTCCGTTGCTGGTTGTTCGTTCATAGTCCGTGCGCTGACGGACAACGAGCAACGAGCAACCGGCAACCGTTCCTACAGAAGTACCCGCCTGAAATCCGCCAGCACCGACGCCAGATACGCGTTGAAGCGCGCGGCGCCGGCGCCGTCGACGACGCGGTGGTCCCACGAAAGCGACAGCGGCAGGATCAGGCGCGGCACGAAGGCTTTGCCGTCCCAGACCGGGCGCATGCTCGACCGACACACGCCAAGAATGGCCACCTCGGGCGCATTGATGATCGGCGTGAAGTACGTTCCGCCGATGCCGCCGAGCGACGAAATCGAGAAGGTGCCGCCCTGCATGTCCGCGGGCGCCAGCTTGCCCTCGCGCGCCTTGGCCGACAGCGCGGCCATCTCCTGCGCGATCTCGACGATGCCCTTCCTGTCCGCATCCTTGATCACCGGCACCACGAGACCGTTCGGCGTGTCGGCGGCGAAGCCGATGTGCCAGTAGTTCTTGCGGATGATCGCCCCGCCCTCGGCGTCGATCGAGCTGTTGAAGTCGGGAAACTTCTTCAGGGTCGCCACGCTCGCCTTGATCAGGAACGCGAGCATCGTGATCTTCGCGCCGCTCTTTTCGTACTCCTTGTTCAGCTGCACGCGAAACGCCTCCAGCTCGGTGACGTCCGCATCCTCGTGATTGGTGACGTGCGGAATCATCACCCAGTTGCGGTGCAGGTTCGGCCCCGACAGCTTCTTGATGCGCGACATTTCGATGCGCTCGATCGGACCGAACTTCGCGAAATCGACCTGCGGCCACGGCAGCACGCCCAGGCCGCCGCCAGCTGCGGGCGCGGCCGGCAACGGCTTCGCCGCTCCGCCGGCAACGACCCCCTTCACGAAGCTGCGTACGTCGTCCTGGGTTACCCGCCCTTTCGGGCCGGTGCCACGCACCAGCGCGAGATCGACACCCAGTTCGCGTGCGAACTTGCGCACTGACGGCGATGCATGCGGCTTCACGCCGGGCTCTTCGACGACCTGCTGCGGTCGCCCAACCATCTCGACCGCGAAGGCCGTCGACGGCGGCGACGATGCAGCGGGTGCCGGAGGCGCCGGCACTGCTGCCGGGGCAGGAACCGGCGTCGGCGCCTGCGCCGGTGCCGGAGCTGAGCCGCCGATTAGCGTCAGGATCGCGCTTCCCTCGGAGACCTTGTCGCCCAGCCTGACGCGCATCTCCTTCACGACGCCGGCCGCGGGCGAGGGGATTTCCATCGAGGCCTTGTCGCTTTCGACCGTGATCAGCGACTGCTCCTTCGCCACCACGTCGCCCGGCTTGACCAGGACCTCGATGATCTCGACGTCCTTGAAGTCGCCGATGTCGGGCACCTTCACCTCGATCGCTTCACCGCCCGACGGGACAGCAGCCGGAGCCGGCGCCGATGGCGCAACCGCAGCCGCCGGTGCGGGAGCCGGCGCGGTGGCCGCAACGGGATCGGCCGCCTTCGCCGGTGCGGCCGCCGCGCTCGGCTCGAGCAGCAGGATCACCGTGCCCTCGGAGACCTTGTCACCCAGGCCGACGCGCATCTCCTTCACCGTGCCCGCCGCGGCCGACGGAATCTCCATCGATGCCTTGTCGCTTTCGACCGTGATCAGCGACTGCTCCTTCGCCACCACGTCGCCCGGCTTGACCAGGACCTCGATGATCTCGACGTCCTTGAAGTCGCCGATGTCAGGCACCTTGATTTCGATCGTTCCCATTCTGTCTGCCTTTTGTTCGAGTTCGGGCAGCGACAGCAGCACGTCGGTGCGCCGCATCCCGCGCTTCGTCTCCTGGGTCATTTTCCGCTCGCGCGGCCACGTCCCGCCCCGCGCTCACGCGTGGACGGGGTTCGGTTTGTCGGGATTGATCCCGTACTTCTTCATCGCCTCGCCGACCTTGGCGAGCGGCAGAACACCATCGTCCGCGAGCGCCTTCAGTGCCGCAAGCACGACGTAGTGCCGATCGACTTCGAAATGCGCGCGCAGCTTCTCGCGCGTGTCTGAGCGGCCGAAGCCGTCGGTGCCGAGCACCGTATAGCTGCGACCCTTCGGCAGGTAGGGCCGGATCTGATCGGCGAACGTGCGCATGTAATCGGTCGACGCGACGAGCGGGCCCGCCGTCCGTTCGAACTCCTGGGTCACATAGGCCTTGCGCGCGGGCTCGGTCGGATGCAGCAGGTTCCAGCGCTCGACGTCGATGCCCTCGCGTCGCAGCTCCGTGAAACTGGTGACGCTCCAGACATCGCCGGCCACGCCCCAGTCGTGTTCGAGCAGTTCCGAAGCCGCGATCACTTCGCGCAGTATCGTCCCGCTGCCGAGCAGCTGCACGCGCGGAATCGACATCCCCATGCCGCTGCCCGCCGGGCCTTCGCGGAACCGGTACATCCCCTTGAGGATGCCCGCCTCCTGTCCCTTCTTCAGCCCGGGCTGCGGGTAGTTCTCGTTCATCACGGTGATGTAGTAGAAGACGTTTTGCTGCTCCTCCACCATCCGCCGCATGCCGTCGCGGATGATCACCGCCAGTTCGTGCGCGAAGGTCGGGTCGTAGCTGACGCAGTTCGGGATCGAGCTGCTGATCAGGTGCGAGTGACCATCCTGGTGCTGCAGTCCCTCGCCGTTCAGCGTCGTTCGCCCGCTGGTTGCGCCGAGCAGGAATCCGCGCGCCTGGATGTCGCCCGCCAGCCATGACAGGTCGCCTACGCGCTGGAATCCGAACATCGAATAGAAGATGTAAAAAGGCACGACGATGCGGTTGCTGTTCGAGTACGACGTCGCTGCCGCGATCCAGTCGGCCATCGCGCCCGCTTCGTTGATACCCTCCTCGAGGATCTGGCCTTTCTTGTCTTCGCGGTAATACATCACCTGGTCCCGGTCGACCGGCTCGTACAGCTGGCCCTGCTGGCTGAAGATGCCGAGCTGGCGGAACATGCCCTCCATGCCAAACGTGCGCGCCTCGTCGGCGACGATCGGCACCACGCGCGGGCCGATCGTCTTGTCGCGCACCAGCTGCGTGAGGATGCGCACGAAGGCCTGCGTCGTGCTGATCTCGCGACCCTCCGCCGTCGGCTCCAGCACCGCCGAGAAGGCGTCGAGTGCGGGCACGGCGATCTTTTCGTCGGACACCCGGCGCCGCTGCGGCAGGTAGCCCCCCAGCGCGCGGCGACGCTCGTGCAGGTACCTCATTTCCGGCGAGTTCTCCGGCGGCTTGAAGAACGGCACTTCCTCGAGCTTGTCGTCCGGAACGGGAATGCTGAAGCGGTCGCGGAATTCGCGCACCGCTTCGGTGTCCAGCTTCTTGACCTGGTGCGTCGGGTTCTTGCCTTCGCCGATCTTTCCCATGCCGTAGCCCTTGACGGTCTTGGCCAGGATCACGGTCGGCAGACCTTCGGTCCTGATCGCCGCCGCAAACGCGGCGTAGATCTTGTGCGGGTCGTGACCGCCGCGATTCAGGCGCCAGACATCGGCGTCCGACATCCGCGACACCATTTCCGCCGTCTGCGGGAACTTGCCGAAGAAATGCTTGCGCACGAACGCGCCGTCGTTGGCCTTGTAGTTCTGGTATTCGCCGTCGACCGTCTCTTCCATCAGCCGCAGCAGCCAGCCGTCCTTGTCCTTCGCAAACAGCGGATCCCAGGTCGAGCCCCAGAGGACCTTGATCACGTTCCAGCCGGCGCCGCGGAAGACACCCTCGAGCTCCTGCACGATCTTGCCGTTGCCGCGCACCGGCCCGTCGAGACGCTGCAGGTTGCAGTTGATGACGAAGATCAGGTTGTCGAGCCGCTCGCGGCCGGCGAGCGAGATCGCTCCGAGCGACTCGGGCTCGTCGCACTCGCCGTCGCCGAGGAACGCCCAGACCTTGCGGTTGCCGGTCTTCGCGATGCCGCGCCCGTCCAGGTACTTGAGGAAGCGCGCCTGGTAGATCGCCATCAGCGGCCCGAGGCCCATCGACACCGTCGGGAACTGCCAGAAGTCGGGCATCAGCCACGGGTGCGGGTACGACGGGATGCCGTCGCCCGCGCTCTCCTGCCGGTAGTTGAGCAGCTGCTGCTCGGTCAGGCGCCCCTCGACGAACGCGCGCGCATAGCTGCCGGGCGCGACGTGCCCCTGCACGTAGATCAGGTCGCCGCCGTGGTCGGCGGACGCTGCGTGCCAGAAGTGCTGGAAGCCGATGTCGTAGAGCAGCGCCGAGGACTGGAAGCTCGCGATGTGGCCGCCCAGCTCCGAGGAGAGCTTGTTGGCCCGCAGCACGATCGCGAGCGCGTTCCAGCGGACGTAGCTGCGGATGCGGCGCTCGATCGCCCGATCG
>JBLMYK010000337.1:0-17989 GCA_050258235.1 Gemmatimonadota bacterium
CCGGCGAGCAAGGCCTGATGGAACTCGTCGCGCACGCGGGCGACATTCGCCGCGCCGACCACTCCGTCGAGCAGGACCAGCGAAACGGCGATTGCGCGCACGCGGTTGAAGCCGAGCAGCATCACCGCGCGCGTGACCGTCGTAACCGCCACCGGCCCGGTGCGAAACGGCAGCGTGTTGGCCAGATGCAGCAATCGCTGGGTCAGCGACAGGTCGCCGAGGATCGCATCCGACAGGTGCTGCACCGCTTCGTCGTCGCGCTCCAGCAGGTGCGTGAGCCGGCTCAGCGCGTGGCCGACGGCGGGCAGTGCTCCCGGCTCGCGGATCGCCGCGAACACGGGCGCCAGCAGCGCATCGCCGGCGGGGTTGCCTGAGGAGGCAAGCGAATCGGGCATCGGAGGTGACCGGGACGGGCGCATTGCGCCCGATTACCGGCCACGATAGCGGCGACCGCGACATCCAAACGGCCGAAAAGGCGGCCGATCGCCGCCCGCGCCGTTGGATCGGCGATGATCAGGCGGTCACGAACAGAATCAAGGCCCAGCCGATCAGCGCGAGCGCGATCGGCACGCGCGGCGCGCTGCGTCGCCGGGCGGCGGGCGGAGACCATTTCGATGCGGCCGAAATCAGTTGCCGTCCTTGGGGGATTTGGCGGAAAAACTCGACGATCGCTCTGCAGTCCAACCAGATGATCGAGAAGGGGGTGGAGCTGCGGCAAGGAGCATGCGATGAAATTCACAATCTGGCTGGTGGTCGAAATGGCGCTGATGCCACCCTTTGTGCTGTTCGCAGGCCTGAGCGCGGCCGGTGCGCTGCGCTCTCCGGTCGAGCTCGACGTGACGGGAATCTTCCTTGCCGCGGCCGTGTTCGCCGGCGCGATGGCGCTGCGCGCACTGCGTCGGCCCGACCGCGACGGCGAGCGCGCATCCGGGCCCTAACGTTCGCCTAACCGCGTCAGCGCAGACTCGCGGTCGTCGCCGTCCGATAATTGCCTGATGCGTGTACTGCTTGTCGAAGACGACCGGATGATCGGAGAGAACCTGCGCAGCGCGTTGCGCCAGTCGGGCTACGCCGTCGACTGGGTGCGCGACGGCCGCGCGGCCGACGGGTCGACCGCGACCGAGCGGTTCGATCTGGTGCTGCTCGACCTCGGATTGCCACAGCGCGACGGCCTGGAGGTGCTGCAGGCGATGCGCGCCCGCGGCGACCGCACCCCGGTGATCGTGGTCACGGCGCGCGACGCTCTCGAAAGCCGCGTGCGCGGGCTCGACGCCGGCGCCGACGACTACATCGTCAAGCCGTTCGAACTGGACGAGCTGCTGGCGCGCATGCGCGCGGTCACGCGCCGGCATGCGGGGCGCGCCGAGCCCGCCGTCGAGGTCGCGGGCGTCTCGCTCGATCCGGCCACGCGCGAAGTGCGGCGCGACGGCCAGCCGGTGGTGCTTTCGGCGCGCGAATACGCGGTGCTCGAGGCGCTGATGCTGCGGCCGGGAGCGATCCTGTCGCGCGCGCAGCTCGAGGACCGGCTGTACGGCTGGGGCGAGGAACTGGAGAGCAACGCGATCTCGGTCTACGTCCACCAGCTGCGCCGCAAGCTGGGCGAAGGGTTCATCCACACGGTGCGCGGGGTCGGCTACTACGTCGGCGCGCCGAAGGCAGGCGGATGAAATCGCTGCGCACGCGCCTGCTCGTCTTCCTGCTGACGCTGGCGGCCGCGGTCGCCGCGATCGTCGCGACGATCACCTACCGCACGGTGCTCAACGAAACCGACCAGCTGTTCGACTATCACCTGCAGCAGATGGCGCTATCGCTGCGCGACCAGGGCGCGATTGCGCAGGACGAGCGCGCCGCGCTCGCTGACGAGACCTTCGACTACGTGGTGCAGGTCTGGTCCGGCGACGGCAGCATCACCTACGCGTCGCACTCCGCGCCCGGACTGCCGCAGAACGCCGTGCTCGGCTTCTCCAACGTCGCAATCAACGGCAAGCCGTGGCGCGTCTTCAGCACGACCGCGCGCGGCCGCGTGATCCAGGTGGCACAGCCGCTCGCGGTGCGCCGGCAGCTGGCGGCATCGGCCGCCTGGCGCAGCGTTGGTCCGCTGCTGATCGCCGCGCCGATCCTGCTGCTCGCGGTGAGCTGGCTGGTCGGGGTGTCGCTCGCGCCCCTGAGCAACCTCGTCGCCGCGGTGCGCACGCGCGGTGCGGAGTCGCTGACCCCGCTCGAAGTCGCCGGCTTGCCGGCGGAGATCGCGCCGCTGGTCAACGCGCTGAACGCGCTGCTGAAGCGGCTGCGCGCCTCGTTCGCCGCCCAGCGTTCGTTCGTCGCCGACGCCGCGCATGAGCTGCGCTCGCCGCTGACCGCGCTGAAGATCCAGCTCGATCTGCTGCGGCGCGCCGGAGACGACGCAACGCGGACGCAGGCGATTGCCGAACTCGGCGCTGGCATGGAACGCCTGCGCCATCTGGTCGAGCAACTGCTGGCGCTGGCGCGCGCCGAACCCGGCGGTGCCGAGACCGCGCTCGCGGCAACCGACCTGGCCGAAGCGGCGCGACAGGCGACCGCGGACAGCGTGGCTCCGGCTGCTGCGCGCGGCGTGGAACTTGAACTCGAAGCGCCACAGCCCGTGCTGGTGCAGGGCGACGCCGCCGCGCTGCGGATCGTCGCGCGCAACCTGATCGACAACGCGGTGCGCTACGCGGGAGCGCACGCGCGCGTCATCGTGCGCGTGCACGACGATCACGGAGCCGTGCTGCAGGTCGACGACTCCGGGCCCGGCATTCCCAGGGAGGAGCGCGCGCGCGTGTTCGATCGCTTCTATCGCCGCGACAGCGGCGATGCGACCGGCAGCGGGCTTGGGCTGGCGATCGTTCAGGCGATCGCCGATCGCCACGGCGCGCAGGTGATTCTCGGCGACTCGCCGCTCGGCGGCCTGCGCGCCGAACTGCGCTTCGCGCGCCACGAGTCCCCGGCTGCATCAAGATCGCCGGGCCGGAGCTGACATGCCCGCGGCGGTTCAGGCGCTGATCATCGCCAACGTGCTCGGCTTTCTGCTCGAGACGAGCATCGGCGCACCGCTGATCAACGCGTTCGCGCTGTGGGTCGACCCGGGGGCGCCCGCGTTTGGACTGCTCAGCGCGCCCTGGCAGCTGGTCACCTACAGCTTCCTGCACGCGAACCTCGTCCACATCGCGTTCAACATGTGGGGGCTGTACCTGTTCGGCTCCGACGTCGAGCAGGTGTGGGGCGCACCGCGCCTGCTGGCCGCGTACTTCGCGGCGGTGCTGACCGGCGCGCTCGCGCAGATCCTCGCGGCGGCCGTCTTCGGCGGCGGCGGGCCGGTGATCGGTGCGTCGGCCGGCGTGTTCGGGCTGATGCTCTGCTACGGGCTGATGTTTCCGCACCGGCGCCTGATGCTGCTGTTCCCGCCGATACCGATGTCGGCGCGCACGATGGTCTTTGCGTACGCCGCGCTGGAACTCACGCTTGGCGTGACCGGCACCGCGGCGGGAGTCGCACACTTCGCGCACCTCGGCGGACTCGTTGGCGGCTGGCTGGTCTACCGGTACGGGTGGCGTCTGTCGCGCCGCCACTGGCGCTGACCGACATCTTCGGCGTCGTAAGGACGCCGGCGCGATCGGAACGCCGCGACTCCTAATCCCCGCTTAACGCAGCGCTAACCGAAGTCTCATCGCGCGCTCCTAGATTGCCGGTCAAGCGAAATGGATCGCTTGACCCATCTAAGAGGGAGCCAACATGAGACTAAAACCGATCGCCGTCGCACTGGCGGCTGCAGGACTCTTCAGCGCCGGTTCCGCCAGCGCCTGGAGCCTCTCCGAATTCCTGCATCGTCCCGCCGAGGCGGCCACCACGAATGCGACGACGACGGCGCCCGCCGCAGCCGCAGCCGCGCCGATCGCGCCGCTGCCTGCGGGCGCGGTGCCCAACTACCGCGCGATCGTTCAGGAGCGCGGCCCGGCAGTCGTCGGCGTGACCGTCGAAGGCACGCGCAAGTTTGCCGCAAACGACACGCCGGATTCCTCCAACGACCCGTTCTTCCAGTTCTTCCGCGGCCTGCCGGGCTTCCGCTTCGGGCCGCACGGCAGCGTTCCGTTCCGCGGCCAGGGCTCCGGCTTCATCATCAATTCCGACGGGCTGATCCTCACCAATGCGCACGTGGTGCGCGACGCGAAGGAAGTGACGGTCAAGCTCTCGGACCGGCGCGAATATCGGGCCAAGGTGCTGGGCTCCGACCCGGCCACCGATATCGCCGTTCTGAAGATCGACGCGAAGAACCTGCCGACCGTCGCGTTCGGCGACCCGAATCAGGTCAAGGTGGGCGACTACGTGCTCGCGATCGGCGCGCCTTACGGATTCGAGGAGACCGCCACGCAGGGCATCGTCAGTGCCAAGGGGCGCTCGCTGCCCGGCGACTCGTTCGTGCCGTTCATCCAGACCGACGCCGCGGTCAATCCAGGCAATTCCGGCGGGCCGCTGTTCGATGCCGAGGGCCGCGTGATCGGCATCAACGCGCAGATCTATTCGCAGAGCGGCGGCTTCCAGGGTCTCGCGTTCGCGATCCCGATCGACGTCGCGCTGCACGTGAAGGACCAGCTCGTCCGCAGCGGCCACGTCGAACACGCGCGGCTGGGCGTGATGCTGCAGGACCTGAACCAGTCGCTCGCCGATTCGTTCGGCCTGAAGACACCGGACGGGGCGCTCGTGTCGAGCGTGAACGCGGGCAGCGCAGCCGCCAAGGCCGAGCTGAAGCCGGGCGACGTGATCACCCAGATCGACGGACACACCGTGCATACCGCAAGCGACGTGTCGACGCGCATCGGCATGGCGGCTCCGGGCGACAAGGTGCACCTGACGGTCTGGCGCGACAAGTCGAGCCGCGAGATGGACGTCAAGCTGGGCGCGGTGCCGGAATCCGACAACCAGCAGGCGATGACTGACGGCACGCCGGGGACACTCGGCCTCGCCGTGCGTCCGCTGACCCCGGACGAGAAGCGCGAGGTGCACTCCGACCATGGCCTGGTCGTCGAGGATTCCGAGGGTGCCGCGGCGCGCGCCGGCATCGAGCCGGGCGACATCGTGCTCGCGCTGAACGGCCGTCCGGTCATGAGCGTCGAGCAGATCCGCAACGCGCTTTCGAATCATCCGAAACACGTCGCGCTGCTGATCCAGCGCAACGACCAGCGGATCTTCGTGCCGATCAACCTCGGCTGAGACCGCACTTGATCCACCTGACGCAGAGAGGAACACGATGACGCACAGCAACTCTTCCCACCGCATGGATCGCCACCTGTCCGCGATTCTTGCCACCACCGCCGCCGCTTTCGCGATCGCAGCGGCCGTGCCGGCCTATGCCGCTGCCGAACCCGCCAAGCCGATGAGCCAGGCCATGATGCCGATGCAGCAGCACTACGCGGGCATCGCGTACGTGACCGGTGGCGTCGGCGAAGGCCAGGCCAAGGCGTTCGAGCAGAACATGCACAAGTACCCGCTCGCGATCGAACTGCTGGAAAAGCAGAAGTCGGCGAAACGTGACGAATTCACCGCCAACGCGAACGTCAGCATCGCCGACCACACGGGCAAGCAGGTGTTCCGGGCGAAGGCGGATGGACCGTTCATGCTGGTGCAACTCGAGCCCGGCAAGTACTCGGTGACTGCATCGCTCGGCAAGGACACGATCCATCGCAAGGACGTGATGATCGAGAAAGGCCGGACCGCGCGCGAAACGATCGTCTTCCCGGCGGGCACCAACTGATCGGAATCTGCGCCGCCGGGCTGGATCGGATCGGCCCGACGGCGCCAACCTTGGACGGAGTGATCCCATGAAACCCAGAGTCATCGCATTCGCGGTCGCCGCCGTGTTCGCCGGTGGCGCGCATGCACAGACGCTCGACAGCCTGCTGCATCGGGACGCGCTGCAGCAGCACCGCATCGCCGACGACATCGCGCGCGGCCGGATCGACGAGCACAACGCCGCAATGCTCGAGCAGCGCGCCGGCAATCTTTACCAGCTCGAATCGCGACTTCTTTCGACGCCGAGCGCCGACCACACGGCGCTGATGCGCGTCCGCCAGGCGGAGAACGACCTCGCCGGCGCCATCACATGGGCCGAGAAACACCGCGCCGGGGCGCTCGGCAGCCCGCTCGACCGCATGCGTCTGCATGTCGCCAGCACGCGTGACGCCCAGCAGCAGCGGCTGATCGCGAGCGAGGTCAGCGAAGGGAGGTTGACGTCGGCGCAGATGGGCGCGCTCGAATCCGCGCAGGCGCGGATTGCGCAGGCTGAAGCGGACGCGGTACGCGGCAAGCGGGGCGAGACGCTCGCGACGGCCGAGTCGATCCAGCACATGCAGGATCTGCAGGATTACGCGATCCTGAAGGATCCATCGCTGGCATAGGCATGCCGGGTGCGACATGAAACGCGCTGCCAATTTCGGCGCTGCGCTGCTGTTCGCAGCCGCGGTTTCGGCTGCGCACGCGGATTCGCTGCCCGGTGACACGCTGCAGGAGCTGCACGCCGCCGAGCACCAGCTGCAGGAGGCCGCGCTGTTGCGCAATGTGGCCAGCGACGATGCCGAGGCGCAGCACCTGCTGACCGCGCGCGACCTGCTGGCGGAAGCCGAGCCGAGCCTGCACGGCGGGCTGCGACAGCGCGCGCAACTTCTCGAATACGACATCGCCCGCGACGCCGGCTCCGCTGCGGTCGATGTCACTTCGCCGGTGCCGGACGCGCTCGGCCCGGTCAGCGTGCTGCCGACGCTCGATCGCACGGACTTGGGCTCGCTCGCCAGGCGTGGCAAGGCCTTGCTCCGTTCTGCGGACGTCTGTCGGACCGCATCCGCCGCAAGCGCATGTGGATGATCGTCGGGCCATTCACCCGACGCTTGCTCTACCGCGGCGGTTGCCCGGCCATCAACTCGCGTCGGTGATCGCTGGCGGCCCGGCGCCGATGATCTCCACCGCGGTGTTCGCGCACTGCGACTCCGGATACGCGATCGCGGTCTACGTGGCGATCTGTGAGCTGCTGATCGACTACACGAACAAGGACATCTCCGCGTAGCAGCACCTGAGTCCGGCTGCAGGCCGAGCCAGGGCCGCGCATCCCGCGGGGCGCGGCGTGCCGCTCACGGCGTGTCGACCGGCGCGTGCCAGCCGCCGATCGCCGCCGTCATCGCCGCCGCCTCGGTCGGACCCCACGATCCCGGCTGGTATGGGAACGCCGGTTTCGACGACGTCAGGATCGGGTCGACGATGCGCCACGCCTGCTCGACGCCGTCCTGCCGCGCGAACAGCGTCGCATCTCCGTGCATGGCGTCGCCGAGCAGCCGTTCGTAGGCGCCCGCCTCGTCGTCGCGCGTGCGGCATACGTCCAGCTCGATCTCGTCGCCGGCCATCGTCGTGCCCGGCCGCTTGGCCAGCGCGCCGATCGCGATAGCGACGGCGCCCGGCCCGAGCGGGAAGCGCAGGTAGTTGCTGTTCAGCGGCGGCGGATCGCGGAACACATCCTGCGGCGGCTGGCGCAATTGCACCAGCACCTCGGTCGCGGTCACCGGAAGATGCTTGCCGGCGCGGATGAAGAACGGCACGCCGGCCCAGCGCCACGAATCGAGATGAATCTGCATCGCGGCAAACGTCTCGACCTGCGAGTCCGGTGCCACCCCCGGCTCGTTGCGGTAGCCGGCGTACTGTCCGCGCACAAGGCTGGCGCCGGTCAGGGTGCGGACCGACTTGAAGACCTTGAATTTCTCGTCGCGCAGCGCTTCGCTGTCCGTGCCCACCGGCGGTTCCATCGCCAGGTTCGCAACCACCTGCAGCAGATGGTTCTGCACCACGTCGCGCACCGCGCCGACCTCCTCGTAGAAGCGGCCGCGCCCCTCGACGCCGAAGCGTTCCGCCATCGTGATCTGCACGCTCGCCACGTAGTTGCGGTTCCACAGCGGCTCGAGGAACGAATTGGCGAAGCGGAAGAACAGCAGGTTCTGCACCGCTTCCTTGCCCAGGTAGTGGTCGATGCGGAAGATCGCCGATTCGGCGAAGACGCGGTGCAGGCTGCGATTGAGCGCCTGCGCCGACGCCAGATCGCGCCCGAACGGCTTCTCGACCACGACGCGTGCGGATGCCGTGCTCCGCAGCCGCGCGATGTGCTCGGCCGCGGTCTCGAAAAGGCTCGGAGGTATCGCCAGGTAGTGCAGCGGCCGCTGCGCCGGACCGAGCGCCTGCTCGACACGCTGGAAGGTCGCCGCCGCGCGGTAATCGCCGTCGACGTAGTGCAGCAGCTCGCCGAGCCGCGCCGCCGCGGCGTCGTCGGCGACACCATGCTGTCGCAGGCTGTCGCGCATACGCTCGCGCAGACGATCGAGACTCCAGCCGCTCAAGGCCACGCCGATGATCGGGATGTCGAAGCGCCCGCGGCGCACGAGCGCGTGCAGCGCCGGGAAGATCTTCTTGTACGCGAGATCGCCGGTGGCCCCGTACAGCACCAGCGCGTCGCTCACGTCGGGTGTGCGTTCAGTCGATGTCGACGCGGTAGTCATGGCCCTCCCAGGTGGCGGTGTCAGTCCAGAACATGGTGAAGTCGATGCGCGTGCCGGCTGCCAGCGCGCGTGTCGGCAGCGGCGCGACCTGCAGTTCGAGGCCGCTGTCGGCGGTGTCGAGGTCGGCGATGCGCTGCCAGCCGCCGAAGCCGTAGTGCACCCGCGCCGCACGAGGCAGCAGCAGGCACAATGTCTGCCCGGCCCGCAGACGCACGCTCGGAAAGCGCGGCGTCCAGATCGCGTGCGTCGACTGCGGGCACCGCCCGCCGTAGCGCTGCCACACCGGTTCCGGACGGTCGAACGGCCGCTGCAGCGCGCGGCTGGCGACGAGCTTGACGAACTCGGCATGAGCCCACACGAGCGGCATCGCCGAACCGGTCGGCTTGCCGGGCCAAAGCCAGCGCTCCTCGATCGCGTCGGTGTCCCATACCTGCTCCGGGATCAATCCGCAGCGGCCCGTCATTGCCGCCATCGCCTGCAGATACGGCAGCGGATCGCGCCCGGCCGCCAGTTCGTAGTGGCCGCGCTCGCCGGTCAGCAGCGGCCAGGCGCGTCCGCGTCCGGTGCCGTTGAACGGGCCGCCGTCGTCCGCCTCGCCGTAGCCGTCACCCGTGTATCGATGCCACGCCGGTCCGGCCGGTGTTTCGACCTTCAACTGATGATCGATCAGCTTCAGCGTATCGAGCACGCACGGATCGTGCGCGTCGCGCAGGCCGAGGCGCACCAGCTGCAGGAAGTCGGTGGCGATCTGCTCCTCGGCCGGGATGCCCGGGTCGCAGGCGCGGTTCTTGATCGGCAGGACGTGGCCGAGCTCGCCGTTTGCGAAGAGCAGCGGCGGTGCGATGCGGACGTAGTAACCCGCCACGCCGTGTGCGCGCGCGAGCGCGGTGCCCTGCACCAGGGTCCAGCTCTCGATGCGCGCATTCCAGTCATCGGCCAGCCGCAGGGCCCAGCTGCGCGCAGGCTCGTCCAGAAACGCCGCGCCGCAGACGAGCGCCGCGATGCAGGTGGCGAGCGTGAACGCGTTGATGCCCGCGTCTTCCTCCCAGCGATCCTGTTCGGTCGCCGGCCCGTTGCGGGCGATGAACGCCAGCGCGCTGCGCACCATCGCCGCGACCTGGATGCCGTCCAGCGCGTCGCGCTCGGCGAGCGCGGCGACGAGCAGCACCGGGAACGCCGCTTCGTCGAGCTGGCTGCCGTGCCAGTACGCCTTGCCGCCGAGCCACTGGTTCTGCGCCCAGCTGCCGGTATCACGCTGCGTGGCGATCAGGTAGCGCAGGATGTCGCGCGCCTCGGCGACGGCACCCAGCGCCAGCAGCCCACCCGCACTCTCCACCAGATCGCGCGGCCAGACCAGGTGATAGCCACCGACGTCGTCGTGCGCATTGCCCCAGGGAACACTCAGGCTCGCGACCATTGCGCCCGGGTAGGTCTTGTCCTGGTGCACGCGCAGGACCATCGCCGAGATTGCCAGCTGCTCCTGCACCGGCGCCGGCAGATCGGGTGGCACGCGGCACCGCTGCTGCCAGCCGCGCCACGCGTCGACGTGGCGATCCCATACGTCGTCGAACGGCTGGCACAGCGCCGCGATCGCCAGCGTGGCAGCGGACTCGCGGCTCGAGCCGATACCAAGCGCGACCGTCGCCGTGCGGGGGAGCTCGCCGATCAGCGCGACGTTGCCCGGTCCCGCGCGCTCGAACTGCCAGGTCAGGCGGCCATTGCGCGCGAAGTCCTGCCAGCCGTCGCTGGCGCCGACGTAGCCGGCGCTGGTCGCTCCCCAGGCATCGCCTTGCTCCGCATCGACTGCGACCAGCGCGAGGCCGAAGGGATCCTTCTCGGCCCACAGGATGCGGCGGCCGCGGTAACGCGTGGTCTCGGCGCAGTTGTCGCGACCGCTGCCGCCCAGGTGCGGCGCCAGCAGCGCGTACGGTCGCAGCGACTCGTCACCCTGCAGCGTGACCTGCAGCAGGACGACGTCGCGCAGCGGATCGGGCGCCAGCCGCAACCGCAGTTCGAAGCGCGGGTGCGGATGAACGATTTCCAGTGCCGGAATACCCGCGTGGGGCAGCTGCGCCCGATGCGACTTCAGCCGCTTGACCTCGACCCAGAAGCCACGGTCGTCAGCGACGATGAATCCCAGATCGCGGATCTGCGGAATATCGATGCGCGGAAAGTAGACCTCGTTCACGATGCCGAAGCCGCTGGTGAACCACAGCCGCGACGGTCCGAGCGCGCAGCCGACGATGTCTTTCGCGCTGCTGCTCCACGTGGGATCGATTCCCGGCGCTCCGAATGCGTGCATCGCGTTGCGTTCCTGTTCGCGTGCCTCGATGGCTGCCTCGGCGATTCAGCGCTGCAGTCCGGCTTCCGCCGCCGCGGCCCGATCCGCGATCACGCGTGCGCGGTCGCGCCTCACGCGAGCGGCTGGAAGCGATCGGTCGCCATCGCGCAGGCGCGCCAGCACGGCCGCCTTCTCCGCACCGGTCACGATCCACAGCACGCAGCGCGCCCGGTCGAGTACCGGAAAGGTCAGCGTCATCCGCGGCCTGCCCTGGTAGGGCCGCGTGACCGCAACGTCGCGCTCGCTGACGTCGAGCACCGGATCATCGGGAACGAGCGACGCGGTGTGCCCATCGGTGCCGAGCCCGAGATGCACCAGATCGAGCACCGGAGGCGACCCGGCGCTTTCGCGCAGCGCGGCGGCGTAACTCGCGCCCGCCGCGACGAGATCCGCCCCTTCCACCGGCATCGGATGCACGTGCCCGGCCGGCAGCACCACATGCGCCAGCAGGCTTTCCTGCAGGTGGGTGAAGTTGCGCTCGCGGTCGCCCGCGGGCGCCACGCGCTCGTCGACCTGGAACACGTGCACTTTCGCCCACGGCACATCCTCGTCAGCCAGCTCGCGCAGCATCAGCCATGGCGTACGCCCACCGCTGAGGGCCATCCCAAAGCGCCCGCGCTCTGCGACTGCGGCGCGCGCCTGCGCGGCGATGAACGCGGCGGCGGCGCGGGCGACGGCCGCGGCGTCTGCGAACACATCGATCTGCGTAGGGATTCCTTTCCTGTCGCGCCCGGCCAGAGCGTCAAAAACGAACAAGCTGCCGAAGCGTTCACCGCTTGCGGTCATCGGCCCGCAGGGCCGTCTTGCGCCTTCTCCAGATGCCCGCCGAACTCGTACCGCATCGCCGACAGCAGCCGGTCCTGGAAGTCGGCGCCACCGCGCGAGCTGAAGCGCTCGTACAGCGCAGTCGACAGCACCGGAGCCGGAACCGCTTCGTCGATGGCGGCCTTGATCGTCCAGCGTCCCTCGCCGGAATCGGACACGCGCCCGGCGAACTTCGCGAGCGCGGGATCTTCCGCCAATGCGGTCGCGGTCAGGTCCAGCAGCCAGGACGAGATCACGCTGCCGCGTCGCCACACTTCGGCGATGTCGGGCAGGTTCAGTTCGTACCGGTAGCGCTCGGGATGCCGCAGCGGCGCCGTCTCGGCATCGGCGCCGTGCGACCTCGCGCCGACATTGGCAGCCCGCAGGATCGCGAGTCCTTCCGCGTACGCGGCCATGATGCCGTACTCGATTCCGTTGTGGACCATCTTCACGAAGTGGCCGGCACCGCTCGGCCCGCAGTGCAGGTAACCCTGCTCGGCGGTGCCCTGCGCGTTCGTGCGTCCGGGCGTGCGCGGAATGTCACCGCGGCCGGGCGCGAGGCAGGCGAAGACCGGATCCAGATATTTCACCGCAGTCTCGTCGCCGCCGATCATCAGGCAATAGCCGCGCTCGCGTCCCCACACGCCGCCGCTGGTTCCGACATCCACGTAGCGGATCTTCTTTGGCGCCAGCGCCTGTGCACGGCGCAAGTCGTCGACGTAGTACGAGTTGCCGCCGTCGACCAGGATGTCGCCGGATTCGAGTACCGGCAGCACGTTGGCGATGGCCTCGTCGACGACCCCCGCCGGAACCATCAGCCAGACCACGCGCGGCTTCGCGAGCTTCCGCACCAGATCCTGCGGTGCACTCGATCCCGCAGCGCCCGCCTTCACCAGATCCTCGACCGCTCTGCTCGCCACGTCGTACACCACGCAGCGATGACCGCCGCCGATCAGCCGGCGAACCATGTTTGCGCCCATCCGGCCCAGGCCGATCACTCCGATATCCATCAGTGCCTCCGTGTTGGCGGTTTCGCGCCTCGCCCGTGTTCGCTTGCGCGCGATGATGTGCGGCGGCGCGCAGTCTCTTGCCAGACGCGGAATCCGCCCTTGAATGCGTTGGCGTTGTCGCCCGCGCGACAGCCGGGCGGCAGCGTCTTCAGCTTCTTTACGTTGCCGCCGCCCAGCACGATGTCATCGGGCTCGAGGGCGGCCGACAATCGCTCGACGACCTCGAAGACGTGGCGGCGCCACTTCTTCTTTCCCAGACGCGCCAGCCCGCGCACGCCCACGTAGTCCTCGTACGTGCCCTTCCTGTAGGGCAGATGGCCAAGCTCCATCGGCTCGATGATGCCGTCCACGATCAGCGCCGAACCCAGTCCGGTGCCGAGCCCGAGGAACAGCATCTTTCCTCCTGCGTAGCTGCCAAGCGCCTGCATGGCGGCGTCGTTCATCACCTTCACCGGTCGCCGGAAAGCGGCTTCGAAATCGAACCCGGCCCACCCGCGTCCGAGGTTGTGAGGTTCGGCCACCGGCCGGTTGCGCAGTACGAGGCCCGGGTAGCCGATCGCCACGGCCTGATAGTCGAGATCTCGCACCAGGTTCTTCACGTTCGAAACCATCTGCCGCGCGGTCAGCTTGGGGCCGGATGCGAATCTGCGCGGCGTCTTCTCGCCGGAGGCGAGGACCTTTACGTGCGTTCCCCCGACGTCGATGACCAGCACGTTCACGTACGTGCTTTCCGACTCGCCGCGCCGGAACCGGCGGCGGGGGGCGCAGCACCCTTGTTGGAGATGACGGCAAGAAGTTCGTTCCACGAGGCGCTGAACGCGCTGGCGCCGTCCTCCTGCAGGCGGGTCGCGAGCGCGTCCACGTCGATTCCGGCGCGCGCAAACTGCGCCAGGGTCTTCTCGCAATCACCGCCATCCGGAGGCAGCAGTCCACTGACGACGCCGTGGTCGGCGAACGCCTTGAGCGTGCTCTCCGGCATCGTGTTGATGGTGAACGGCGCAGCGAGCGACTCGACGTAAAGCACGTCGGAAGCGGCGGGATCCTTGGTTCCGGTGCTTGCCCAAAGAAGGCGCTGCAGCCGCGCCCCTTCGTTCAGCGCGCGCTGCCAGCGTGTCGACTCGAACAGCGCGCACGACTCCCGGTATGTACGCCTCGCCATCGCGATGCCGAGGCGGTTGCGCAGCGACGCCGGCACTTTGTCGGCCACCGCGGCATCCCAGCGGCTGACGAACAGCGACGCGACCGACGCGACATCGGGATTCAGTCGGGCCGCGATCCGCCGCTCGACGCCGCGCAGGTACGCCTCCGCCGCCGCCAGGTAGTGCTCGCAGCTGAACAGCAGGGTGACGTTGACCGGCACGCCGGCGAATACGGCCTCCTCGATCGCCGGCAGCCCCGCCTGCGTGCCCGGAATCTTGATGAACAGGTTCGGCCGGCCCGCGCGTGCATGCAGCGCCTTGGCCGCGGCAATCGTGCGCACCGTGTCGTGCGCGAGCAGTGGCGAAACTTCGAGCGACACCCAGCCATCGACGCCGTTGGTTCGCTCCCAGATCGGCCGGAACATGTCCGCCGCCCGCGCCAGATCCTCGAGTGCCACCTCGATCAGCAGCCTTTCTCCTGCAGCGCCCTCCTTGGCCTTCCTGCGGATCCCGGCGTCGTAGGCGGCGCTGTTCCGGATCGCGTGGTCGAGGATGGTCGGGTTCGAGGTCAGCCCGGTCACCGACAGTTCGTCGATGTAGCGCTTCAGCCGGCCGCTCGCGAGCAGCTCGCGCGTGATGTTGTCGAGCCAGAGGCTCTGGCCGAGATCGTGCAGCTTCTTGGTTGCTGTTTTCATCGTTGCACCTGTTCGCGCGGCCGCGCCCGGAGAACTCGCGGATGCCGACGCATCACTCGCGATGTGTCAAGCGGCGAGCGTGCACGCTGCGCGAACGGCGCGGCGCGTGCGCGAAGAACGGCGTCCGAGGGCAGACGCTTGCCGGCCACACCTAGCTAGAGTGGTCGGGACGCCCCCAAGTTCTGTGATGCCACTCGTTCTTGGGACTGCTGTGCCGCCGGGGCGGAGCCGGTGCCGATGACCGGGGGCAGGCGCCCTGCGCCGCGCGTTTCAGGTCTTCGGCAGCGTGACGCCGGTCTGGCCCTGATACTTGCCGCCGCGGTCCCTGTAGCTGGTCTCGCAGACCTCGTCGGACTCGATGAAGATCACCTGCGCACAGCCTTCGCCGGCGTAGATCTTCGCCGGCAGCGGGGTCGTGTTGGAGAACTCGAGCGTCACGTGACCTTCCCACTCGGGCTCCAGCGGCGTCACGTTGACGATGATTCCGCAGCGCGCGTAGGTCGACTTGCCCAGACAGATCGTCAGCACGTTGCGCGGGACGCGGAAGTACTCGATCGTTCGCGCCAGCGCGAACGAGTTCGGAGGAATGATGCACACGTCGCCGCTGAAATCCACGAACGAATTGGCGTCAAAATTCTTCGGGTCGACGATCGTGCTGTTGATGTTGGTGAAGATCTTGAACTCGCGCGCCACCCGCACGTCATAGCCGTAGCTGGAGGTGCCGTAGCTGACGATCCTGCGGCCGTCGACGTTGCGCACCTGCCCGGGTTCGAACGGTTCGATCATCCCGTGCGCCGCCATGCGGCGAATCCATTTGTCACTCTTGATCGTCATTTCGGAACAGCCCGGGCTCAAAAGCCGATCATTCTAGGCCGCACGCGACGCGTTCGTTGGCGGCGGTCAACCTCCCCCATGGGGGCGGTGCTACAAGCGCAGCATCATGCCATTCGCGGCCACCCAGCCATGATTCCCGCCCTGTCCACGGAAAAGCTTCGACGCAAGGCCGATCTGTCCGCCATCGGGTTCGAGTCGACCGCGGAGCTGGCGCCGATCGACGGCCTGCTGGGCCAGAGCCGCGCCGCCGACGCCCTGCAAATGGGCACGCGCATCGACGCGCCCGGCTTCAACCTGTTCGTGATCGGCAGCACCGGCGCCAGCATCGATCGGGCCGTCAAGGATCTGCTGCGCGAGAAGGCGGCCGCGCAGCCGGTGCCGGCCGACTGGGTCTACGTGAACAACTTCGGCGATCCGCGCACACCACGCGCGATCGAGCTGCCGCCGGGCCGCGGCGTCGAGCTGCGCGCGGCCATGAAGGACCTGATCGACGACCTCGGCGTCGCATTGCCGGCGGCATTCGAGAGCCAGGACTACCAGGCGCGCCGCGGCGCGATCGACGAGAAGTTCCAGCACCGGCAGGAAGAGGCACTGTCTGCGCTGCGCCAGGAAGGTGCCGCGCGCGGCGTCGCGCTGGCACGCACCCCGTTCGGTTTCGCGCTGGCGCCGATGAAGGACGGCGCGGTGATGAAGCCGGAAGCGATCAATGCGCTGGCCGAGGACGAGCGCAACGCGCTGCAGAACGTGATGGCAGAGTTCGAGAAGAAGCTGGAAGCCCTGCTGCAGACGATCCCACGCTGGGACAAGGAGCGCCGCGACGAAGTGCGGCTGCTGGACCGCGAGACCGCGCGCTACGCGGTCGGTCATGCGATTGACGAGCTGAAGGCGCGCTTCGCCGACCTGCCGCGCGTGCTGGAGCACCTGGAGGCATTGCACGCCGACCTGCTGGCCAACGTCGGCGTGTTCATCGTGCAGGCGGCACGGCGCGAAGCGGGCGACGAGAGCGAGGCGCTCTTCACCGGCGCGCTGGAACGCTACACGATCAACGTGCTGGTATCGCAGCCGAAGGATGCCAGGGGTGCGCCGGTAGTGGAGGAGCTGCACCCGACGATCGGCAACCTGCTCGGCCGCGTCGAGCACGAATCGCAGCAGGGCGTTCTGATCACCAACTTCCGCCACATCAAGGCGGGCGCCCTGCACCGGGCCAACGGCGGCTACCTGATGCTCGACGCGCACGCGGTGCTGTCCGAGTACTACAGCTGGGTCGCGTTGAAACGCGTGCTCAAGAGCGGCCGCATCCGCATCGAAAGCCTGGGTGACCTGCTCTCCCTGACCAGCACGGTGTCACTGGAACCCGAGCCGATTCCGCTGAACATCAAGGTGGTGCTGTACGGCGACCGGTGGCTGTACTACCTGCTGCACTTTTACGACCCCGAGCTGTCGCGGCACTTCAAGGTCGTCGCCGATTTCGAGGATGAACTCGCGCGCAGCCCCGAGGACGAGGCGATGTTCGCGCGCCTGGTTGCGGCACTGGCGGCCCGGGAGAAACTGAAGCCCCTCGACCGCGCCGCAGTGGCGCGCGTGATCGAGGAGGCGGCACGCCTGGCCGAGGACGCGCACAAGCTCACGCTGCTGACCGACGCGGTGCGCGATCTGCTGACCGAGGCCGATTTCCTGTCGAGCCAGGAGCAGCGCGCGCTGACGACCGCGGCCGACGTCGACCGCGCGGCACGCGAACGCGTGCGGCGCGCCGCGCGTCTGAGCGAACGCGTGCAGGAATCGATCCAGCGCGACATCGCGCTGATCGATACCGCGGGCAGCCGTGTCGGGCAGATCAACGGGCTATCGGTATTCGAACTCGGCGGCTTCATGTTCGGGCGGCCGACGCGGCTGACCGCGCGCGTGCGACCCGGCAGCGGGCGCGTGGTCGACATCGAGCGCGAGGTCAAGCTCGGCGGACCGATCCACTCGAAAGGGGTGCTGATCCTGTCCGGCTTCATCAGCGGCCGCTACGCGCTCGACGTGCCGATGTCGATCGCCGCATCGATCGTGTTCGAGCAGAGCTACGGCGGCGTCGAAGGGGACAGCGCATCGTGCGCGGAACTGGCCTCGCTGCTGTCGGCGCTCGCCGACGCCCCGCTGCGGCAGGACCTGGCGATCACCGGCTCGGTCAATCAGCACGGGCAGGTGCAGGCGATCGGCGGCGTGAACGCGAAGATCGAAGGCTTCTTCGACATCTGCAACGCGCGGGGCCTCACCGGCACGCAGGGCGTGCTGATTCCGGCGTCGAACGTGCAGCACCTGATGCTGCGCGCTGACGTGATCGACGCCTGCGCGGCCGGCCGCTTCGCCATCTACGCGGTCAACGACATCGACGAGGCGATCGCGCTGCTGACCGGATTGGCGGCCGGCAGCCGCGACGGCGACGGCAAGTTCGCCGCCGATAGCGTGAACGGTCGCGTCGAGGCGCAACTGCGCGTGTTCGCCCGCGTGCAACAGCAGGCCAGGGCGGCGGAAGGGCGGCAAGAGCCGGTGTGACCCGCGATGACCGTGTCGATCCGCAGCGTGGTGATCAGTCTGCCGGTCGCCGGGTCGGCCCCGGAACTGCTGCGGCTCG
>JBLMYK010000338.1:0-3068 GCA_050258235.1 Gemmatimonadota bacterium
GCGCAGCTCGACGGCTGGCGCGGCTCTCCCGGGCACGACCGCAATTTGCTCGAGCCCAAGGTCGTCCGCATGGGCATCGCGAGATCCCGCACGTTCGTCACCTTCTTCGCCTGCAGCTGACGCGGCCCTCGGCGCCGCACGCCACGTTTCCAGCGTCGCGAGGCGATCGGCGACTCGTGCAACAGCCGCACCGAAGCGGCGTTTTCATTTCAATCGGCGATGCGCTAGGCTGGCCCGCCGCGAGCGCGCATCCGGATGAACCACAACACTTGCAGCTGCCGTCTGACGGTGACGGACGCAGGCGCCACGTTGACGCTGACGGGCGCATGGCGCCTCGCTTCGCTTCCCGAGGCATGGAACGAGCTGAGGTCGCTGCGACTGACGTCGCCCGTCGCGCTCGACGGCGCTGCGCTGGAGTCGCTCGACGCGGCCGCGGCGCTCGCGTTGTTGCGGGCGCTCGCCGAGGCCGGCATCGATCCGGCGGCGGTCACGCTGACTGCGTTTGCCGAGGCGCACCGGCGCGTCTTTGATGACGTGCGCCGGCGCCTCGCGACGGCTGAGCCGCTGGCGCAGAAGCCGAAACGCCGCTGGCCGGCGCAACTCGGCGAAGCGACCCTCCATCTCGGCGCCCTGCTTTCCGGGCACCTGAACTTCCTCGGCGCGGCAGTGAGCGCGATCGCCGAAGCGATCGCGAAACCGCGCCGCCTGCGGCTGAAGGAACTCACCACGCAATTCGAGCAGGTCTGCCTGAACGCGATCCCGGTGGTCGCGCTGGTGACCCTGCTGATCGGGGTGACGATCGCCTACCTGCTCGGCCTGCAGGCGGAAAAGTACGGCGCCAACATCTTCGTCGTCGACGGCGTCGGCATCGGCATGACGCGCGAGTTCGCTCCGATCATCGTCGCCACCATCATCGCCGGACGCTCGGGCGCCGCATTCACCGCGCAACTGGGCGCGATGCGGCTCACCGAGGAAATCGATGCGATCCGCACCCTCGGACTGTCGCCGCTGCAGGTCCTCGTCGTGCCGCGCGTGCTGGCCCTGATGCTCGCGCTGCCGCTGCTGGTCTTTCTCGGCGACGTGGCCGGCATCGCCGGCAGCATGCTGGTCGCCGAGCCGATGCTCGGGCTCACGCCGACCACCTTCCTGGAGCGCCTGCACGAAGCGCTCGACATCACGCACTTCTGGGTCGGCATCGGCAAGGCGCCTGTGTTCGCACTCTTCATCGCGGTGATCGGCTGCCGGATGGGGATGACCGTCGAGCGCGACACGCGCGCGGTCGGGCTGGCTACCACCTCGACCGTCGTACAGAGCATCGTCGCCGTGATCCTTCTCGACGCCGGCTTCGCGGTGCTGTTCCAGGAACTCGGCTGGTGACGAACGAGACCGTGATCGAAGTCGACGACGTCGTCACGCGCTTCGGCAGCCAGACGATCCACGACGGCGTGCGCTTCGCGCTTCCGCGCGGCACGCTGGCGGCGCTGATCGGCGGCAGCGGCACCGGCAAGTCCGTACTGCTGCGCGAAATCATCGGCCTGCAGCGACCCACCGCCGGTCACGTGCACGTGCTCGGCACCGACATGTGGCACGCGCCCCCGGATCAGGTCGCCGCTGTGCGCCGACGCTTCGGCATGATGTTCCAGGACGGGGCGCTGTTCTCGTCGCTGTCGGTCGCGCAGAACGTCGCGGTGCCGCTGATCGAGCACGCGCAGCCGCCGCGCGCGCTGCTCGACCCGCTGATCCAGCTGCGGCTCGCGCAGGCCGGCCTTGCCTCCGACGCGGGCGCAAAGATGCCGAGCGAACTGTCGGGGGGCATGCGCAAGCGCGCCGCGATTGCGCGTGCGCTGGCGCTCGAACCTGAGATCCTCTTCCTCGACGAGCCGACGTCGGGACTCGATCCGGCCACCGCGCGCGGGTTCGACCGCCTGGTGCGCTCGCTGGTCGATGACCTCGGCATCACGGTGCTGCTGGTCACGCACGATCTCGACACGCTGCTCACCGTGGTGGATCGCCTGATCGTGCTGGCGAACGGTCGCGTGCTCGCCGACGGACCGGTGCACGAGGTCACGCGCATCGACGATCCCTGGATCCGGTCGTACTTCTCGATCCGTACAATGGTCTCAGCCGAGGGACCGGGCGCCCATGGAAGCTGAGGCCAAGTACACCTACGTCGGGCTGGCGGTGATCGCGCTGATCGCCGCGCTGATCGCATCGGTCGTCTGGCTCAAGCAGTCGGGCGCGGCGCGCAACTACGTCCGCTACACGATCTATTTCGAGAAGCAGGCACTCGACGGGCTGCAGATCGGCAGCGACGTGAACCTGCGCGGCATCAAGGTCGGCCGGGTCGAGGACTACGCGCTGACCGGCGACAAGATCAATCGCGTGCGCGTAACGATCCGGATCGACCGCCGCACGCCGGTGCGGCAGAACACGGTGGCGGCGATCTCGCGCAACTTCATCACCGGCATCGCGAGCATCAACCTGGTGACGCCCGAGCCGCCCGGACCGCCGCTCGAAGAGGCGCCCGATGACGAGCCCTACCCGGTGATCGCCGAGGGCCGCAACGACATCGAGGAGATCACCGGTCGCGTCAATGAACTGAGCGACCTCGCGTCAGAAGTGATGAACAAGCTCAACACCACGTTGTCCTCGGAGAATCGCCAGGCGCTCGGTGCGACGCTGAAGAACCTCGCGCAGCTGACCGCGGCGCTCAACGAACGCATGGTGACCGTCGACGCGACGCTTAAGCAGGTCGGCGCAGCGGCGAACTCGATCCGCCGCGCCGGCGATCACGTCGCCGAGTCGGCTGACAAAGCGAGCGAGCGACTCGACGCGACGCTGAACGAGGCGCAGCGCACGCTCGCCGAAGCACAGCGCACCGCGGCCGAAGCCGGCAAGGCGGTGACGGCGATCCAGGCCCAGATGGCCACGATCACGCATCGCGTGGACCAGACCGCCGTCGACATCGACGATCAGCTCGCGGCGACCGTCAGCGATCTGCGATCGAGCGTGGACGCGGTGACGCGCGCGCTCGAGCGGCTGCAGGACCCGCGCGCCGCGCTGCTGGG
>JBLMYK010000339.1:0-21586 GCA_050258235.1 Gemmatimonadota bacterium
GCCGGCCGATCGCGAGCGCGACGCAAAGGTCGGCCTGCTGCTCGACGCGGCGCGCCAATGCGTGGCAGGCTTCGAGCAGCTGTTCCGCGACACCTGGGACCTGCGCAAACGTGCGAAGAAGCTCTTCGGCCGCGTCACCCGCGCCGACAACGTGTGCTTCGACGCGTTCGCACGGGTATCCCACGTGACCGACGCGACCGACTGGCGCGTCGAGTATCCGTTCGTGGTGCTGACTCCCGACAGCGAGGACGAAGTACCCGCGCTGGTGCGTGCGTGCATCGAACTGGGGCTCACGATCATCCCGCGCGGCGGTGGGACCGGGTACACGGGCTCGGCCGTGCCGCTCACCGCGCTGTCGGCGGTGATCAATACCGAGAAGCTGGAGACGCTTGGAGACATCGATACCCGCGAGCTGCCCGGCGTCGCCGAGAAGCGCGCCACGATCTTCTCCGGTGCCGGCGTGGTGACGCGACGCGTGGCGGACGCGGCTGAGCACGCTGGGCTGGTGTTCGCGGTCGACCCGACGTCGGCCGACTCGTCCTGCGTCGGCGGCAACATCGCGATGAACGCCGGCGGCAAGAAGGCCGTGCTGTGGGGCACCGCGCTCGACAACCTCGTGTGGTGGCGCATGGTCGACCCAGAGGGCAACTGGCTCGAGGTCACGCGAGTCGAGCACAACCTCGGCAGGATCCACGACGCGCCGGTGGCGAAGTTCGACCTCGTGTGGAAGGACGGCCGCCAGCCAGCGGAGCGCGCGAAGGAATTGCGGCGCGAGCGGCTCGAGATCGAGGGTCGCCGCTTCCGCAAGGTCGGACTGGGCAAGGACGTCACCGACAAGTTCCTCGGCGGCCTGCCCGGCGTGCAGAAGGAAGGCTGCGACGGAATCATCACGTCAGCGCGCTGGCTGCTGCACCGGATGCCGAAGCACATGCGGACCGTCTGCCTCGAGTTCTTCGGCAACGCGCGCGACGCGGTTCCTTCAATCGTCGAGATCAAGAACCTGCTCGCCGGCAAGCCGGATGGGGTCCTGCTCGCGGGGCTGGAGCACCTCGACGAACGCTACCTGCGCGCGGTCGGCTACACGACCAAGTCCAAGCGCGGCGTGCTGCCGAAGATGGTGCTGGTCGGCGACATCGTCGGCGACGACGACGCAACGGTGGCGCGCGCGACGAGCGAGGTCGTTCGCATTGCCAATGCGCGCGCCGGCGAAGGATTCATCGCGGCGAGCGCCGAGGCGCGTCGGAAGTTCTGGCTCGACCGCGCCAAGACGGCCGCGATCGCGCGCCACACCAACGCGTTCAAGCTCAACGAGGATGTGGTGATCCCGCTCGAGCGGATGGGCGACTACACCAACGCGATCGAGCGGATCAACATCGAACTGTCGATCCGCAACAAGCTCGAACTGCTGGACGGGATCGGGTCCTACCTCGACACCGAGATCCACCTCGGCAAGACCGGCGACGTCGAGTTCGACCGCCTGCCGCGCGAGGAGATCATCGGCGACCGCCTCGAGCAGGCGCGCGAACTGATCGCCTACGTGCGCGAGCGCTGGCAGTACCTGCTCGATCACTTCGACACTCCGGTCGCGGACGCGGTGCCGCAGCTGGCCGCGCTCGGCATCACCCACGTGGCGAGCCCTCCCGGGAGCGCACGCGCGCCGCTGCTGATCGACCTGCTGCAGGAACGCACGATCCGCGTGTCGTGGAAGTCCGAAGTGCGGTCCACACTCGAGCGGATCTTCTCCGGCGCGGCGTTCGCGCCGGTGCTGGCGGACTGCGAGGCGATCCACCAGCGCGTGCTGACCGGCCGCGTGTTCGTCGCGCTGCACATGCACGCCGGCGACGGCAACGTGCACACCAACATCCCGGTCAACTCGGACAACTACGCGATGCTGCACACCGCGCACGCGACGGTGGCGCGCATCATGCAGATCGCGCGCGAACTGAACGGGGTGATCTCGGGCGAGCACGGCATCGGCATCACCAAGCTCGAGTTCCTGCGCGACGAGGAAACGCGCGAGTTCCGCGCCTACAAGCACCGCGTCGATCCCGAAGGCCGCTTCAACAAGGGCAAGCTGCTGCCCGGCGCCACGCTGGACAACGCCTACACGCCGAGCTTCGGCCTGATGGGGCACGAGTCGCTGATCATGCAGCAGTCCGACATCAACTCGATCTCGGACGCGATCAAGGACTGTCTGCGCTGCGGCAAGTGCAAGCCGGTGTGCGCCACCCACGTGCCGCGCGCCAACCTGCTCTACAGCCCGCGCAACAAGATCCTGGCGACTTCGCTCTTGATCGAGGCGTTCCTGTACGAAGAGCAGACGCGGCGCGGCGTGTCGATCAAGCACTGGGACGAGTTTTCCGACGTCGCCGACCACTGCACGGTCTGCCACAAGTGTGTCACACCCTGCCCGGTCGACATCGACTTCGGCGACGTGACGATGGCGATGCGCGATCTGCTGCGGCGGATGGGCAAGAAGCGCTTCAATCCCGGCTCGGCCGCGACAATGTTCTTCCTGAACGCGACGAGCCCGGAGACGATCAAGCTCGCGCGCAAGCTGATGATCGAATGGGGCTACCGCGCGCAGCGGCTCGGCCACCGCGTCTTCCGGCTCGCCGCGCGCGCGCAGACGCGGCAGCCGCCGGCGTCGACCGGCAAGCCGCCGCTGAAGGCGCAGGTGATCCACTTCGTCAACAAGAAGATGCCGGGCAATCTGCCCAGCAAGACCGCGCGTGCGCTGCTCGACATCGAGGATGCGCGCTTCGTTCCGATCATCCGTGATCCGCAGAAGGCCGCTGCCGACGCGGAGGCCGTCTTCTACTTTCCCGGCTGCGGCTCGGAGCGCCTGTTCTCGCAGGTCGGCCTGGCCACGCAGGCGATGCTGTGGCACGTGGGCGTGCAGTGCGTGCTGCCGCCGGGCTACCTGTGCTGCGGCTACCCGCAGCGCGGCAGCGGCCAGTTCGACCGCGCCGAAAAGATCATCACCGACAACCGGGTGCTGTTCCACCGCGTCGCCAACACGCTCAATTACCTCGACATCAAGACCGTCGTGGTGTCCTGCGGGACCTGCTACGACCAGCTTGCCGGCTACAAGTTCGAGGAGATCTTCCCGGGGTGCCGCATCGTCGACATCCACGAGTACCTGCTCGAGAAGGGCGTGAAGCTCGAGGGCGTGAGCGGCGTGCGCTACATGTATCACGACCCCTGCCATTCGCCGATGAAGCAGCAGGATCCGTTGCGAACGGTCAATGCGCTGATCGCGACCGCGGATCACACGCGCATCGAGAAGAGCGACCGCTGCTGTGGTGAAAGCGGCTCGCTCGCGCTCGCGCGGCCGGACATCTCGACCCAGGTCCGATTCCGCAAGGAAGAGGAGGTCCGCAAAGGCGCGGATCGCCTGCGCGCCGGCGGCTTCGGCGGCGAGGTCAAGGTGCTGACCTCGTGCCCGAGCTGCCTGCAGGGGATCGCGCGCTACAGCGACGACGCCGGCATCGATGCCGACTACATCGTGATCGAGATTGCGCGCCGCCTGCTCGGCGAAAACTGGCTGCCCGAGTACGTCGCCAAGGCGAACGCGGGCGGAGTCGAGCGCGTGCTCGTCTAGCAGCGCGGATGCATCCGACCTGAAAGCCATGCAGACGCCTGACTGCGAGCTTTGCCACGACGACGGCGGTGCCGTCGTATTGCGCAACTCCGAACTGCGCATCGTGCTGGTCGAGGATCCCGATTACCCCGGCTTCGCGCGTGTGATCTGGAATGCGCACGTGCGGGAGATGTCGGATCTGGCGCCGCCGCAGATCGCGCGCCTGATGGCGGCCGTGCTGGCGGTCGAGGATGCGCAGCGCGCGGTGCTGAAACCGCTGAAGGTGAACCTGGCGAGCCTGGGCAACATGACGCCGCACCTGCACTGGCACGTGATCGCGCGCTTCGCCGACGATGCGCACTTTCCGGGGCCGATCTGGAGCGAGCGCAAGCGCAACTCCGATCCCGTCGCGCTGGCAGCGCGACGCGCGCTGCTGCCTGCGCTCACGGCGGAAATTCGGGCGCGCGTGAAAGAATCGTGATTCGTTGTCGGTTGTCGGTTGTCGGTTCGCCGTAGCCGGCCGCGGAACGCGAAACGAACAACGAGCAACTGAGAGCGAACAACCGCAGTCTATTCCGCGCACGGCGCAAACCGCGTCGCCCCGAACTCCTTCTGCAGGGCCGTGAGCTGCTGCATCACTCCCGGGTCGGCCGGTTTGATCCGGAAGCGCGTCATCGTGGCGCCTCCCGAAGCGCGCGTCGACACCCGCACGCCGCTGATGCCGCGCCGCTGCAGATCGGCCTGGTGCTTCAGCGCGAGATCCTGGTCCTTGAACTGACCGAGCGAAATGCCGTTGCGCAACGGTCCCGGCTCGTCGATTACCAGCAGATCGCGCACGCCGCGGCTGCGCAGATCGTCGGCGACACGCTCGGCCTCGTCGCGCGTTGCCAGCGGCGGCACGTACACCATGTACCAGCCCGGCACGCTCACGTCGGTTGTCGTCAGGCGCGTGCCGAGCTCGAAGGCGTCGAGCCGCTGGCGTACACGCGGCGCCACCTCGGCCGCGAAATCACCGAACTCGACGCAGGCCACTGCACTTTCGTCGCCCGGCGCAGCGGCGCCGGTGCCGGCGCCGCCGCCGTGTTCGCGCATTCGGCGCAGGTCGGCGTCGGTCAGCAGGCGGATCGCCTGCGGCTCGATCTGTTGCGCAATCCGGGATGGCTCGCGGCCGGCAGTCGACCACTCCCCGAGCCAGCCGCGCTGGTACGCGAACACCACCAGGTTGAGAAGCAGCAGGAACAGGAGCAGCGCGCGCATCGCGGTTCAGCGCAAGGTCGCCAATGCTTGCCCACGGGCACGGATCAACACGCCGCGCAGCACGAGGTCGCTCTCGCGTCGCACGGAGACCAGCCCCGCATCGAACGCCAGCCGCGACTGCAGCGCGGGAGCGTTGCCGCCGTCGAGCAGAAGCAGCACCGGCCCTGCCTCCGCGGCGAAGCGGCGCACGCGCCGCTCAATCAGGCCGAGCTGGCATTCCAGCACTCCGGTCGTGATCGCATCGTCGGTGTTGTCCGGCCGTGCGACGAATTCGCCGTCGGCCTGTGGCAGCTGCGCGGTGCGCCGCGCCAGGCTGTCGAGCATCAGCCGCACGCCCGGCGCGATGACGCCGCCGACGAAGTCGCCGCTTGCGGTCACGCAGTCGACCGTGGTCGCGGTGCCCGCATTGACGACCACCAGCGCACGCTCCGGATAAGCCGCGCGCGCGGCGAGCAGCGCGTGCCAGCGGTCCGCGCCGAGCTGCAGCGGGTTGCGATATCCATTTCGCAAGCGCAGTTCCGGCGTCGCGAAGTCGGCCTGCGATTCGAGCCAGGCCACCGGCACGCCGCATGCCGCGCGCGCCGCCGCATCGACCGCCTGCGCGACGTCGCGGTCGGCCACGCTGCAGCCGAAGGCAGCGTCGACCGCGGAGACGACGCGCCGCTTCAGTTCGGCGGTCAGCACTTGCGGCAGGTCGGACGATCTCGACAATGTGCCGCCGATGGTCGACAACCGGGAGCCGTCCGGTTCGCCCAGCGCCCATTTGAGCGCCGAATTGCCGGCATCGAACAGCAGCCAGGTCATGGCTTCGCGCCCGCGACGCGCAGCGATGATTCACCGCTGGAGAAAGCGCGCAGTCCGACGCTCGTCTGCAGCAGCAGCCGCCCCTCGCCGTCCACGCCCAACGCGCGGCCGCGCGCGGCCACGCTGCCCTGTTCGAGTATGTCGACCTCGGCGCCGGAGTGGGCAAACCAGCGCATGTAGCGCGGCTGCAGCGGCACGAAGCCGTCGCGCTCATGCGCGCGCACGACCTCGAGCAGCGCAAGCGCCAGCCGCGCAATTCGCGCTTCGCGCGTCGCGGCCAGGCGCGCCAGATCGATCCGCTCGTCGAGCGTGGCGATCGGCTGCGCTGCCGACGCGCGCATCGCCGCGTCGGCCCACAGATTGATGCCGATGCCGACGACCAGGGTGCGGCCTCCCGCGCCGTCCTGCGCCAGTTCGCACAGGATGCCGGCCAGCTTGCGGTCGTCGAGCAGCACGTCGTTCGGCCACTTCAGCCTGGCATCGACGGCGTCGGCGTGCAGCGTCTCGGCGACCGCGACGCCGCATGCCAGCGTGACCGCGGCAGGCGCATGCGGCGATGCGCGCAGCGGAATCGCGAGCGAAAACAGCAGCGCCGCACCTGCGCTGGTGTGCCAGCGCCGCCCATGCCGTCCGCGTCCCGCCGACTGCACCAGCGTCGCGCGCAACCGCGGCTGCGCCGGCTGCAGGTCGCGCGCGGATACCAGCAGATCCGTGCTGGTGGAACCGGTCTCGCGCACTGCCTCGACGTCGATCGGCTCGGCCGCCGACGCCAGCCCCTGCGCGATCAACTCGCGATCCAGCGGACGCATGAATGCGGAAGGCGCGCCCGCCCCGGCGACCTGGCTGATCGATTCTGGCAAGACACTCATCGGTGCGACGACACTGGCACGGGACCACGACACGGACGCGGCGCGATCACTTTAGCATCGGCACGCACACACGGCGGTTGGCTTGCTGCCGCCCGCAAGCGCGCCGACAATCGGCCCGTGTCCAGCAGTACATCCGACGATCCCGCGTGGACGCGCCGCGCCTCGCCGCTGGCGCGTGCCCTCTTCACCGCCTACCTGCTGCTGGTCATCTATGCCAGCCTGTCGCCGTGGTCCGGCTGGCGCAGCATCGGGGTCGGACCGTTGGCCTTCCTCACCGCGCCGCTGCCGCGCTACATCACGACCTTCGACATCGTCGTCAATATGCTCGGCTACCTGCCGCTCGGTGCGCTCGCCGTGCTGGCGCTGCATCCGCGGTTGCGCGGCGCGGGCGCGGTCGCGCTCGCGACCTTCGGCTGCGTCCTGGTGTCGGGCACGATGGAGGCGCTGCAGACCTTCCTGCCGGCACGCATTTCCTCGTCGATCGATCTGGCGACCAACAGCGCCGGCGCACTGCTCGGTGCGCTGCTCGCCGCGCCGAATGCATCGAGCCTGATCGATCGCGGCCGGCTCGCGCAACTGCGCGCTCGCTGGTTCCGCCGCGACGCGACCGTGCCGTTGACGCTGGTCGCGCTGTGGCCGATCGCGCAACTGCATCCGGGCCCGATGCTGTTCGGCAACGGCGAGATGCGCGAACTGCTGCAATGGATCCTCGAACCCTTCGGCGGCTTGCCCACGTGGTCGGGCCCCGATCGGTTCGGGCCGGCGGAATTCATCCTCGACGAGGCGATGGTCTGCGCGGCGGGACTGCTCGCGGCGGGCCTGTCGCTGGCGGCGATCATGCAGGCGTTTGCGCCACGCGTGCCCTTGTTGCTCGCCCTGGCTGCGGCGGCGCTTGGCGCAAAGTCGCTCGCGCTGGGGGTGGAGTTCGGTGCCGAACGCGCGTTTGCCTGGTCCACGCCCGGTGCGATCGGTGGCCTGGTCATCGGCATCCTTGCGCTGCTGGTGGGCAGCGCCGGGCGACCACGTGCCATCGCAAGACTTGCGCTGCTGTCGACGCTGGCAACGCTGGTGCTCGTCAACCTGACGCCCGAGAATCCCTATCACGCGCACTGGCTCCAGCAATGGCATCCCGGACGACTGCTGCATGCGGCCGCCGCAGCCGAGTGGCTGGCGACCGCCTGGCCATATGCGATGCTGATCTGGCTGGCGACGGCGGCATTCAGCGCGCGCCTGCCGAACGGGCGGCCGACGGTCTCTTAGACTGGCGGCATTGGCTTGCGGACCAGGAAATGAGCTACTACCAGCACCACGTGTTCTTCTGCCTGAACCAGCGCGAAGACGGCCGGCCATGCTGTGCCAATCACGACGCCGCGGCGATGCAGGCATATGCAAAGGACCGCATCAAGGCGCTCGGCGCAAGCGGCAAGGGAAGGATCCGCGTCAACAAGTCGGGCTGCCTCGACCGATGCGACGAGGGACCGTGCGTGGTCGTCTATCCGGAGGGAGTCTGGTACACGTACGTCGACCGGCACGACATCGACGAGATCATCGAGTCGCACCTGATGCGCGGCAAGATCGTCGAGCGGCTGAAGCTTTGAACACCGCCCCGACCGCTGTCCATGCACAAGAGTGAACGACGTCTCATCGACGGCGCGGTCGGCCGCATCGAGGTTGCCCTCGACGTGCCTGCGCACGCGCCCGGCGGACTGGCGTTCATCGGGCATCCGCATCCCCTGTACGGAGGCACACTCGAAAACAAGGTGGCCGCCACCCTGGCGCGGGCATTCGTCGGGCTCGGCTGGCTGGCGGTGCGGTCGAACTTTCGAGGCGTCGGCGGCAGCGAAGGCAAGCACGACCACGGCATCGGCGAGACCGACGATTTCGTGCGGCTCGTCGATTCGGCACCGCGCTGGCTGTCGGATTTCGCGCCGGCCGTTGACCTGCCGGTCGCGCTGGCGGGCTTTTCCTTCGGCAGCTTCGTCGCCGCCCGGGCCGCGCAGCGGCTCGCCGACGATGGCCGCGCGCCGGATCACCTCGTACTCGTCGGCAGCGCGGCGGGAAAGTGGGACATGCCGACGGTGCCGGCGCACACGCTGGTGATTCATGGCGAGAAGGACGAGACCATCGCGCTGGCCGATGTACTGGACTGGGCACGACCGCAGGACCTGCCGGTCATCGTGCTGCCGGGCGCCGATCATTTCTTCCATCGCCGCCTTTCGCTGCTCAAGCGCCTGGTGCAGATGCACGTACTCGCTGAAAGGTCGATTGACGCTCCCGGTCAAAGCGACTAGAAGTTGCCGGTGCCTGCGCACGCCAACGGTGCGGGGCTCGGCACGGCACAGTCGATCGGCGAAGCATGGACGAAGCGCGCGTTTACAGAAAGACCGCGACGGGCCAGATCGAGGTCGCCGCGCGCAGCGGATCGCTGTCGTTGACAACGCGACGCGTGCTGATCCTCGTCGACGGCAAGCGCAGCATCGCCGAACTGGCGCCGCTGCTGCGCCCGGGCGAAATCGAAAGCGCAATCGACACGCTGGTCGAGAAAGGTTACATCGAGCCGGTCGGCACCGCCGACACCGCCAGCGTCTCGTCCGCCGCGGCTCCGACGGTTTCTCCCGGCCCGCGCACGCTGTCGGAGGTGTCGGATCCGAGCCGATTCATGTCGATCGACGAGGCGAAGCGGCGCGCCGTGCGCGCATTGACCGAACGGCTTGGCCCCGGCGCCGACTACATCGCGCTGAAGATCGAGCAATGCCGCGGCGTGGACGAATTGCGCGCCCGCCTGCTCGACGCCGAACGCGCGCTGGTGAGCGCGCTCGGCGAGCGGGCGGCGCAGGAATTCCGGCAGGCGCTGCGACGACGCTGACGGCGTAGCATTCGGCCCTCCGATCGACGCGGGACGAATGCGATGGAATGGCAGCAGGCCACCTGTTATCTGAACGGCGAGTACCAGCCGCTCGCCTCGGCACGGATCTCCGTGCTCGACCGGGGATTCATCTTCGGCGACGGCGTATACGAGGTCATTCCGGTCGATCAGGCTGAGCCGGGCTTTTCGGCACCGTTCCGCGCGCGCGAGCATTTCGACCGTCTCGATCGCAGCCTGGCGGCCGTGCGCATCGCCAATCCGCTTGCGCGCGACGAATGGCTGCGCCTGGTCGCGCGCCTGATCGAACTGCATCCCTGGCCGCGCCAGTCGATCTACCTGCAGGTCACGCGCGGCGTGGCCAAGCGCGATCACGTGTTTCCGCCCGACGTGGCGCCGACGGTGTTCGCGGTGTCGTCGCCGTGGCCGCCGGTGCCGCCCGACCAGGTGGAAAACGGAACCGCGGCGGTCACGCATGCGGACGAACGCTGGCTGCACTGTGACATCAAGAGCATCTCGCTGCTCGGCAACGTGCTGATGAAGCAGTTCGCGATCGAGCACGACGCGACCGAGACGGTCCTGCTGCGCAACGGCTTCCTGACCGAGGGGTCGAGCACCAACATCATGATCGTTCGCAACGGCAGGCTGCTGGCGCCGCAGAAGACGAACCTGATCCTGCCCGGCATCACCTATGACGCGGTGTTCGACATCGCGCGCGCACACGGCATGCCGTGCGAAGTGCGCACGGTGAGCGAGGCCGAACTTCGCACCGCCGACGAGATCCTGCTCAGTTCGTCGGGACGCGAGGTGCTGGCGATCACGCGGCTCGACAGCAAGCCGGTCGGCACCGGCCGGCCGGGCGACGGGTTCCGGCGCATCTACGCCTGGTACCAGCAGGCCAAGCGCGACGACGCCGTGCGCTGGCGCGCCGGACTCGAGCGCCTGCGCGCGAGCCGCTAGCAATTCCGGCGCGCGTCCCCATATGGGCGAGATGCAAACCCAATCGCCCCTGACCTTCCCCACCGATTTCCCCATCAAGGTGATGGGCAAGCGCGTCAACGGCTTCGCGCAGGCCGTGGTCGACGTCGTGCAGAGGCACGCGCCGGACTTCGATCCGGCCACGCTCGAGCTGCGCCTGTCGAAGGCCGGCAACTACCTGTCGGTGACCGCCACCGTCAACGCCACCTCGCGAGAGCAACTCGACAACCTGTATCGCGCGCTGACTTCGCACCCGCTGGTCAAGGTGGTGCTGTGACCGATGCGGCACCCGCGCTCGATGTTCGGGCGCCGGTCGTGCGCATATCGGGACGCGCCGGCTATGTGCCGACCTGGAATGCGATGCGCGAATTCACCGCGCGGCGCGGGCCCGACACGCCGGACGAACTGTGGATCGTCGAGCACGATCCGGTGTTCACGCTTGGCCAGGCCGGCCGGCGCGAGCACGTGCTCGACGCCGGCGACATCCCGGTCATCGCGACCGATCGCGGCGGGCAGGTCACGTACCACGGCCCCGGACAGGTGGTCGTGTACGCGCTGCTTGACCTGAAGCGGCTCGGCATCTTCGTGAAGGAACTCGTGTACCGCATCGAGACCAGCGTGATCCAGGTGCTCGACAGCTACGGCGCCGACGGCCGACGCGTCAAGGGCGCGCCGGGCGTCTACGTCCCGTTCGAGTCGACTTCGCGCGACGAGTTCGCGGGCCTCGCAAAGATCGCGGCGATCGGCATCAAGATCACGCGCGGCTGCAGCTATCACGGCGTGGCGTTCAACGTCGCGATGGATCTGGCGCCGTTCAGCCACATCGATCCATGCGGTTATGCGGGTCTCTCGACGGTCGACCTGCGTAGAATCGGCATCTCGACCACCTGGGCCGACGCCGCCGAGCGCCTGAGCGAGCGGCTCGCCTGCCACTTTTCCCGATGAGCACTGCTTCCGATCCTTTCGCGAAGAAGAAGGGTGAAGCGAAGACCGGCGTGGTCTTCAAGAAGATCCCGATCGCGGTCGCGGCGCGCGGGACCGCCTTGCGCAAGCCCGACTGGATCCGCGTGAAGGCCGGCTCGCCGACCACGCGCTTCTACGAGATCAAGGACATCCTGCGCAGCCACAAGCTGCACACGGTGTGCGAGGAAGCGACATGCCCGAACATCGGGGAGTGCTTCGGCAAGGGCACGGCAACCTTCATGATCATGGGCGACAAGTGCACGCGCCGCTGCACCTTCTGCGACGTTGCCCACGGCCGGCCCGAGCCGCTCGACGCGGACGAACCGGTGAATCTGTCGAAAACGATCGCCGCGCTTAAGCTCAACTACGTCGTGATCACCTCGGTCGACCGCGACGACCTGCGCGACGGCGGCGCGCAGCACTTCGTCGACTGCATCCGCGCGGTGCGCGAATTGTCACCCGCGACGAAGATCGAGGTGCTGGTGCCGGATTTCCGCGGCCGGCTCGACCGCGCGCTCGAGATCCTCGAGGCGGCGCCGCCCGATGTGATGAATCACAACCTCGAGACGGTCCCAAGGCTGTACAAGGTGGCGCGGCCGGGGTCCGACTTCGCGCATTCGCTGAGGCTGCTGCAGGAATTCAAGCGCCGCGTGCCGACCGTGCCGACCAAGAGCGGCCTGATGCTCGGCCTGGGCGAGGACGACGACGAGATCCTGCAGGTGATGCGCGATCTGCGCGCGCACGACGTCGACATGCTCACGCTCGGCCAGTACCTGGCGCCGAGCACGGCACACTTTCCGGTGCAGCGCTACGTGCATCCGGACACGTTCGCGATGTTCGAGCGCGAAGCGCTGGCGCTGGGCTTCTCGCACGCCGCGTGTGGGCCGCTGGTGAGAAGTTCGTACTACGCCGATCAGCAGGCGCACAAGGCGGGCGTGGTCTGAGGGCGGGCGCTGCGCGCGCGGCCCCGGCTCGCCACGGGCCGACCGACGCGGCGCTGCACATTTCGTCCTCGCGGGGTCCGGGCGAGCGTCGCCATCGGGGCGACACCGGATTCGGCGGCCGATGCCCTGTCGGGCAACGCGTCCCAAGATAAGCGTCTCAGGACGCCTTCGTACTCGAAGCGCCGATCCGAACGCAGTTCATGCCGATCCTGACAGCTTCAATGGCAGCCGCGAGGGTGTTTGAAATTCCGGAGCGGCAGAAGCACCGGGCGCGCCACTTGGCCGCATGCGATTCCGGCACAATCCGCCCGCGCATCATCGCCGGAGCCCGCCATGCCCCTGGAGTCCGCCCACAGACCACTGCCCGGACTTCGCCAGATGGCCGCCGATTCCGGCGGAATCCACCTCGCCAACGCGGTGATCGGCTTCATCTTCGCCGCCTCGGGGCCGGTCGCGATCATCCTCGCCGTCGGCGCACGTGGTGGGCTGAGCGAGTCCGATCTGTCGTCGTGGATCTTCGGCTCGTTCTTTCTCAACGGGCTGATCACGCTGCTGTTCTGCACGCTTTACCGCCAGCCGCTCGTCTTCTTCTGGACGATTCCGGGGACGGTGCTGGTTGGCCCGGCGCTCGGCCATCTCAGCTGGGCCGAGGTGATCGGAGCCTTCCTCGTCACCGGACTGCTCATGCTGGCGCTGGGCCTGTCGGGCTGGGTACGGCGCGCGATGCAGGCGGTGCCGATGCCGATCGTGATGGGGATGGTGGCGGGCGTGTTCCTGCGCTTCGGCCTGGGTCTGGTGTACGCGGTGCGCGACGACTTGTGGATCGCCGCACCGATGATCGTCGCCTTCCTCGCGCTCGGCGCCTCGGCCCGATGGTCGCTCCGGCTGCCGCCGCTGATCGGCGCGCTCTTCGTCGGCGCGGCGGCGATCGCCCTGCTCGGCAAGTTCCATCCGCACGGCGAGGCGCTGCACACGATCGCCCATCCCAATCTTTATGCACCCGTGTTCTCGTGGCGCGCGATGGTGGAACTCGTCATCCCGCTCGCAATCACCGTGCTCGTGGTGCAGAACGGCCAGGGGATCGCGGTGCTCAACGCCGCCGGGCACGAGCCGCCGATCAACGCGATCACGGTGGCCTGCGGCGCTGGCTCGATGCTCGCCGCGCTGGTCGGCACGGTCTCGACCTGCCTCACCGGCCCGGTCAACGCGATCATCTCGGGTTCCGGCGAGCGGCACCGGCACTACGCGGCGGGCCTCGCCGTCGGCGTGTTCGCGCTCGCGTTCGGGCTGTTCGCGCCGGTGTTCACCCGGTTGATGCTCGCCACTCCGCCCGCGTTCATCGGCGCGCTCGCCGGGCTGGCCATGCTGCGCGTGCTCCAGACGGCGTTCAATGTGTCCTTCCGCGAGCGTTTCACGCTCGGTGCGCTCGTCACCTTCCTCGTCACTGTGGCCGACGTGCCGATCTTCAACGTCGGGGCGCCGTTCTGGGGATTGGTCATCGGCTACGCCGTTTCGCGCCTGCTCGAGCGCAAGGACTTCGGCGCTGCCAGCGCCTGAGGCAAGACCCGTCCGGCGACCGCACCTGCGGGCGTCCCGTACGGGCCGGTTTGAGACTCTTGCCCCGCTCCGCGAAGAGCGTCAGCCCCGCAGCAGCCGTTCGATTCGCCGCTGCATCTCGTCGAAATCCGGTGCGCCGACGTAGCGACCGGCGATCCGCCCCTGCTTGTCGATCAGGAACGTGGTCGGCGTCACCTGGGTATCGTCGAAGGCGCGCGCGATCTCGCCCTGCACGTCGAGCGCGATCGGGAACGGCAGCGGGTTGCGCGCGTGGTAGGACAGGACCCAGTCGGGCCGGTCGTACCGCATCGCCACGGCGAAAGTGCGCAGTCCCTGATCGCCGAATCTGCGCTGTGTGGCGGCCAGGCGCGGCATCTCCGTCATGCAGGGCACGCAGGTCGTGGCCCAGAAATTCACCAGCACCACCTGCCCGCGCAGATCCGCGAGGTGCACCCGCCCGCCGTCGAGATTGACCAGCGTCACGTCCGGTGCGAGCGGTTTTGACAGCAGCGGCGCGGCGGACAACACTGCCCCTGTGATCAAAAGGGCAATGGCCAACGCGGCGACAGGCTTTCGCCGCGACAGGAGGACAAGGTGCTTGAGCATGAATTTGATCTGCAGACGCCGCCCGATGCGGATGCGATCCGGCGGGCGCTGATTATAGGAAGCGCGCTTGCCGCCGTTGTGGGCAGCGGCGACGCGGCGGCGTTGTCGCTCGCGGACCTGACGCAGAAGGACGCCAGCGCGGGCGTGAAGGCCGCACTCGAAAAGGGCGCCACGGTCGCCGTCGAGTTGCTGGGTCGCACCGACGGCTTCTGGGGCAACGACAAGGTGCGAATTCCCCTGCCTGACTGGCTGAAGCGCGCCGAAGGCGCGTTGAAGCTCGCCGGCCGCGGCCGGGACATCGACGAACTGAAGCTCGGCGTCAATCGCGCCGCCGAGCAGGCGGTGCCGGAAGCGAAGGCATTGCTGATCGGCGCGGTGCGCAACATGACCGTGCAGGACGCCAAGGCAATCCTCACCGGCGGCGATGACTCGGTGACGAAGTTCTTCGCGACGAAGACGCGCGAACCGCTAACGGGCAGGTTTCTGCCGATCGTGACTCGCGTGACCGAAAAGATCGGGTTGGCGCGCCAGTACAACGGGCTCGCCGCGAAAGGCGAACAGCTCGGCCTCGTGCGCGGCGATCAGGCGAAGATCGAACGCCATGTGACCGCGAAGGCGCTCGACGGCCTGTACTTCATGATCGGCGAGGAAGAGAAGAAGATCCGCCGAGACCCGGTCGGCACCGGCAGCGACATCCTGAAGAAGGTGTTCGGCGCGATCAGATGACCTGAAGGACTCGGTTGTCCGACTTTCCGGCCAACCGAGTCGTCAAAGCAGTTCGCCCTGTAGCGGCTGCGCCGCCGCCTCGGCCGGCCGGTCTTCCTCCGGCGCGCCGTCGACCTGCGGCGGCAGCGGCGCATCGAGCGCGGCACAGATCGTGCGCAGGCAGCTGGCGGCTCTCCAGTTGGTCGCTCCGTCGACGAACGCAGCCGCGGTGCAGGCCTTGATCAGTTGCGGCTTGGCAAGCGGCGCGAGCTGGTTCAGACGCTCCAGCGCAACCGACACCTCGTCGAGGTGAATCGCGGCGGCGTCGGTGCGCTCGACATCGACGTTCGGCAACAGCAACGCGCCTGCATTGAACGCGTGCTCCGCGCGCTCGGGCAGGCGCACCGCGGCAATCAGCGAAAGCACCAGCGCCGCGTCCGCCGCGCGCTCCGCGATGCTGCGGTATTTGACCGGCACCGCGCGCTGCGCGTTGCGGCCGATGCGGCGCTTCAGCACCGTGAAGAGCAGGAACTCCGGCAAAGTCACGCGCCCGTCGGCCGCGATCAGCGCGTGACACAGCATCAGCAGCCGCTCCGCGCCCTCGACCGACAATTTGCGCAGCGCCGGCATCGCGCGATCCAGCAGCGGCAGCCGCCGCCCCGGCGGCAGTTGCTGCATCAGCTCGTGCAACGCGTCGACGCGCTGTGCGGCGGCGGCGCCGAACGCCTCGGTCACGAGCTGGCGCTGCTGGCCGCTGAAGGGCTGCCCCTTCTCGATCAGCATGCCGAGCACCAGCAGTTGCACGCCGGTGGTATCGGTCAGGATCGCCTCGACCGCATCGCTGCGCTCCTGCGCGAGGCGGCGCGCGAAATCCTGCGCCTTCGGCTGCGGCGCGCCGATCGCCGCGTGCACTTCAGTGCCGGCTGCCGTGCCGGCGACGAGCCCCGCGATCGGGCTCGCCGATGCGTCCCCCGCCGTGAATTCGAGCGGCGGCAGCTCGGCCGCTGCGCTTTGACCCCGGCGCGTGGCCGCCTCCAGCGCGAGCTGCAGCGGTTGCTCCGGCGCGGGCAGGAACGGCTGCGCACGACCGTAAATGCGCCTGATGCGCTCTTCCAGCGGCGGATGCGTCGACAACCAGCCGCGGGCGAACGCCAGCCGCGCGGGCGCGATGAACATGTGCGACAGCGTCTCCGCGTGCGCATGCCCGATGTGGCCCCCCACGCCGTCGGCGAGATCGACGCGCACGCCGCGTGCGCGCAGTTCGTGCGCGCTGTCGACCATCTGCGGCAGCGACGGATCTTTGACTGCGACGGCCGGCGACATGCCGCCGACCCCGCCGAGTCCCCCGATCTTGCGCAGCGCGCCGCCGATGCCATCCGCATTGCGCGTGAACTGCACGCTGCTCGCGTCCGCGAGGAATTCCCGCTGACGCGAGACCGCGGCCTTGATCAGGCGGCCGAAGAGCACGCCGATGTAACCGACGACCCAAAGAACCAGGCCGGCGATCACGAACGCGCCCGCGCCGCGGTCGCGGTTGCCGCGGCTCATCTGCATCATGAAGCGGCCGAACATCGCGATCATCACCAGCCCGAACAGCACGCCGATCAGCCGCAGGTTCAGCCGCATGTCGCCGTTCAGGATGTGCGAGAACTCGTGCCCGATCACGCCCTGCAGTTCGTCCCGATTCAGCCTGGTGAGCGTGCCGCGCGTGACGGCGACGATGGCGTCGTTGATCGAGTGGCCGGCCGCGAACGCGTTGATCGTGTTCTCGTGGTCCATCACGTACACCCGCGGCACCGGGATGCCGGAGGCGATCGCCATCTCCTCGACGACGTTGACCAGCCGCCGCTCGAGCAGATCGGATGTCGAAGGATCGATCAGCCGCGCGTCGACCATCTTCGCCACCGCCGCGCCGCCGGCGGAAAGCCGCGCGGTCTCCCACCACGTGCCGCCGCCGATCAGCGCGAGAGTCACCAGCGTGTTGACGAGGAAGAAGCCCTTTGGCAACGCGGCTGCGCCCGCGGCACCGCGCGCGACCGGCGCCATCGAAAGATAGACGAACGCGCCGACGACGTTGACCGCGAGCACGACGCCGATCACTGCGAGCACGAACAGCACGACCAGCCGCTGGCTGTTGCGGCGCGCTGCGTCCTGCTGTTCGAAGAAATTCATTGACGCCGGGTGCCCGACGCCCGACGGCCGACTAGAACTGCACCTTGACCGCCTTCTTCTCCTCCGGCGATTCCGTCGCCGCGAGCAGTTCGGCCTGCTTGAACGAGAAGGCGCTCGCGATCACGTTGGACGGGAACTGCTCCACGGCGGTGTTGAACGTCATCACGGCATCGTTGAAGGCCTGGCGCGCGAACGCGACCTTGTTCTCGGTGCCGGTCAGCTCTTCGCTCAACTGCATCATGCCCTGGTTCGCCTTCAGATCCGGATAAGCTTCCGCCAGCGCGAACAGCTTGCCGAGTGCGCCGGTCAGCGCGCCCTCGGCCGCCGCCAGGCCCTGGATCGCGCTCGGATTGGCGGGGTCGGCAGCGGCGGCCTGATTCGCGCTCACTGCGGCGTTGCGCGCTCGGGTCACTGCCTCGAGCGTCTCGCGTTCGTGCTTCATGTAGGCGCGCGCGGTCTCGACCAGGTTCGGTATCAGGTCGTAGCGGCGCTTCAGCTGAACGTCGATCTGCGCGAAGGCGTTCTTGAACTGGTTGCGCAGTCCGACCAGCCGGTTGTAGGCGCCGATCGCCCAGAAGACCAGCAGCGCGATCAGTCCGAGAAAAATCAGCCAGCCCATGCCGAACCCCCGTTCCGTAGTCGACCAGCGCGGCGGACTATAAGAGAACCACGCCGCCGCGCAAGCGGAATTTCGTCTGATCCATTTCAGGGGCCAGCGTGCGACGCCGGCGCCGCGCGACTACTTGCGCGGCGGCTCTGTCGCGGCAGGCGGCGCCGGCTTGTTCTGGGTTTCCGCCAGTTCCGACGGCGACAGGTAGTCGAATAACTTGACGACCTGTTTCACGCCCGACACGCGGCTGGCGACGACGCCGGCATAGTTGCCCTCGGTCTCGGTCACCCGCCCCATCAGGTAGACGACGTCGTGGTCGGTCACGACGCGGATCGTCGCCGCCGGGACTTCCTTCGCTTCGACGAGGGCGGCGCGCACCCTGGCCGTGGTCGCGGTATCGGCCGTGCGTGCGGCGATCGTCGACAGCAGGCCGACCTGGAGTTCGTTCACCACCTCGCGCACGTTCTCGCTGCGTGCAGCGATCTGCTCCGCTTCGCTCCTGGCTTGCACTGTAGTCACCTCGCCGGTCAGCAGTACCTTGCGGTTGTAGCTCGACACGTTGATGTTGGCGACTTCGCGCGGGAACTTCTCCGCCAGCGCGCGATTGATGCGGCGCTCGATCGCTTCGTCCTCGAGCTGGATTCCCACCGAACGTCGATCGGTGGCCACCATCGCTCCGCCGGCGACGACACCGCCGACGATCAACGGCGCGCAGCCGGACGCAATCACGCACACCGCGGCCGCCGCGGCGGCGCGCAGGAGACTTTGCTTCATTGAAACCACCTCCTTGTTATTGCTCTGAAAAGGCATCCCGAATCCACTCGCCGACGCCACCGCCATCGACGGTGATCACGTCGAACCGGCACGGCGGCCAGGTCGAATTGCGTCCGCGTCCACCGTCGCCGACGCTGCCGAAATTCTCGACCAGGTAATGCTGCGCGGCGCGCACCAGCCGCCGCCGCTTGAAGTGATCGACGCTGGCGGCGGCGCCGCCGAAGCGCGCGTCGCTGCGCAGCCGGACCTCGACGAACACCAGCATCGCGCCGTCCTGCGCAACGATGTCGAGCTCGCCTTCGCGATAGCGGACATTGCGCGCGAGGATACGGCAACCGTTCGCAGTCAGGCGATCGCAGGCGGCCTGCTCGGCCGCGTCGCCGGCACGCTGCCGCGGCGTGCGCACGCCCGGCCGGCGTCTGAGAAAACTCATGTCCGAACCCTTCCTGGCGGCCGGCATCGTCAGCGCGTGACCTCCTTCAGGGCATCGCTTCGCTCGACACGGCCTTCGCGAAAGACCGCGAACGTCGGCGTTCGTTCCACCCGCGCCCCGCGTTCGCGATCCACGCGCAGCCATCCGGTGACGCCGTCGAGTTCGAACCGCGTGCGCCCGGCGAGCCACTCGACCGCGACCCGGTAGGCATCGATGCCGAACGCGTACAGCCGCTGCATTTCGGCGTCGTAGTCGGCCGGACCGCGCGGATACGCGCTGACGATCGGCCGTTCGGGATCGACCAGCCACGGCATGTCGACGAAGCGGACGCCTTCCAGATCGTTGGCGATCAGCACGCCTTCCGTTGCGGCCACGTTGATCTGCGAGGTTGCGTAAAGCGGCGCGTCGATCGGCAGTCGCGCGCGCAGCTGTGCCGCATCGCTCGCATTGAGCGCGAGAAAGATCGACGTCACCGGCGCCTTGCCGATCTCGTGCGCGCACCGGTCGGGGCCATACTGGCTGTATTCGAGCGTGATCAACGGCTGGCCGGCGGCGCGCAGCGCGGCGACGAAGGCCGCACCGGCACGGCGCGAGAGCCCGCTGTCGCCGATCACGATCACATGGCGGCGCGCCGCGGTCGGCGTGGCGCCGGGGTCGAGATCGCGCAATGCGTTCTGCACCAACACCCGGGCCTCGTCCTCGACGCTCAGGCCGAACGCAAGCTGCGAAGCGGGGACGGAGTCCCGCGGGTCCGGTACGTTGAGCAGCAGCACCGGCAGGCCTGCATTGCCGTGCTCGACCACGCCGTTGACCGCATTGCGCGTCAGGGGCCCCACCGCCAGACGAACCCCGCGATCACGCGCGCCGCGCAGCGCGCTGATCGCCTGGGCCGCACTCGCATCGGTTTCAACCACCTGAACCGCCACCGATTCGCGCTTGATCCGATGCGCGGCAATGAAGCCTTCGCGCAGCGCTTCGGCGACCCGCGCAAACGGCGTCTCCGGACCGGGCACAATCAGCATCAGCGCGTCGGCCGCTACAGCCGGCGCGGCAGCGGGCCGGTCCAGCGGGGTCGCCGGCACCTGTCCGCGCGCCGACAACGACGTGCAGGCCAGCAAAGTCCACACCAATCGACGTCGAGACAACATGGAGCGCAAGCCGTTCTGGGACAACGATCCACTGATCGCAGCGAGCGGCGTGGCGGATCAGGACATGCCGGCCGGCACCCTGTACGTGGTCGCGACGCCGATCGGCAACGCCGCGGACGTCACGTTGCGCGCACTGTGGGTGCTATCGCAGATGAACGCGATCGCCTGCGAGGATACGCGCACCACGCGGCCGCTGCTGGCGCGCTATCGGATCGCCACGCCGCTGCTGGCCGTCCATCAGCACAACGAGCGCGCGGCGGTCGAAACGATCGGCCGGCGACTGGCACGAGGGGAGCGCATCGCGCTGGTCACCGATGCCGGCACGCCGGCCGTGTCGGACCCCGGCGCGCGGCTGGTCCGCGCCCTGCGCGATGCGGGCCATCGCATCGTGCCGGTTCCCGGCGCCAGCAGCGTGACTGGCGCCATCAGCGCGGCGGGGCTCACGGAGGCGCCATGGATCTTCGTGGGGTTCCTGCCGCGCGCGGCGCGCGAGCGCGCGCAGATGCTGCGCGCCGCCGCGGCCGGCGGCCACGCGGTCGTGATTCTCGAGGCGCCGCACCGCATCGGCGCGACCGCGCGGGAGATCGGCGCGGCGTTCGATCCGATGCGGCGCGTCGTGGTCGCGCGCGAGCTGACCAAGAAGTTCGAAACCATCGAGGCGACGACGGTCGGCGCGCTGGCCGCCGCAGTCGAGCGCACTGAGGCGCGCGGCGAGTACGTGCTGCTGATCGATGCGGTGTCGGCGGCGGCAACGCAGGCGATCGATCCGGTCGCGCTGCGCTGGCTGCACGCGCTGATGGACGAGATGCCGGCCTCGCGCGCCGCGGCACTGGCGGCGCGTGTTACCGGGCTGCCGCGCGCGCTGCTTTACGACGCGGCGATCGGGAAATCGCGCGACTGAACTGCCCGGCGGGCGTTCCGGTATCGGGCGCCGGCTTTCGCCGGCGCCCGTGCGCAGGTTACCCCGGCAATGCCGTGATCACGCGCGCCACCGCGCTCGAGAGTTGCTTTACGTACGGAATATGCAGGAACTCGTTGGGGCCGTGCGCGTTCGACTTCGGCCCGAGCACGCCGGTGATCAGGTACTGCGCGCGCGGGAACTTCTGACCGAGCATGCTCATGAACGGAATCGTGCCGCCCGACCCGGTCCACGCGGACTCCCTGCCGAACACCGCGCGCGACGCCTGGTCCGCGGCCTGCTTCAGCCACGCTGCGGTTTCGGGCGCGTTCCAGCCCGTCGCGCCCCAGTCGGCGTCGAACGTCACCCTCGCGTTGTACGGCGGATCGGCCTCGAGCAACTCCTTCAGCCGGCGCGTGGCA